>NZ_QMFZ01000044.1:0-73028 GCF_003294055.1 Burkholderia reimsis | reverse complement strand
GGCGGCGGGTGTGGCCGGGATGCGGAGTCGTCGTCTAGCGCCCGCTGTCTGCCGGCGGTTCTTCCTCGGTCACGCACCACGCGAACAGCCCGGCCCGGTTCGCCACGCCGAGTTTCGCGAGCGCGCGCCCGAGATAGGTGCGCACGCTGCTCGGCTTGAGCGCGAGCGTGTCGGCGATCCGGGGGACGGGCCGGCCTTGCAGCACCGCGCGGCACACGAGCCGTTCGCGCTGCGACAGCGTTGCGCCGCTGGCCGACAGGCGCTGATCGAACCGCTGCAGCAGCGCGCCGTCGTCCGAGCGGGGCGTCAGGCGGGCGAGCCGCGCGTGCTGGATCAGCAGCGGCAGCACGAAATCGCCGAGCTGCCGCAGCAGTGCCAGTTCGGCCAGCGTATAGGACGGCTGGCCGCGCCGGCGGAACAGCGAGAACGCATAGACATAGTCGCGCTCGCTGCCGAGCAGCGTGCAGTCTTCGCCGAGTTCGCCGAGCGCGAACTGTCGGCCGTATTCGGTTGCCATGTCGACGTCCTCGTTGCACGAGAACACGAGCTGCGAATCGGTGGCGCGCTCGATGTGCGGGAGCAGCGTGTCGTTGCGCCAGTCGCCCTGTGTATACAGATCGAGTGCGTGGCGCGTGCCGTCGGGATCGTCGCCGCCGGCGAAGAACAGCACGTCGACGCTGTCGACCGAATGCGACGGCGCGTCACGCCGGTAGCGCGTCGCGACGCTGTAATGGGACTGCGGATCGACGGTTTCGCGCAGCCATGCCCAAAGCCGGGCGGGAAACTGCGGACTGCCGAGGCTGGCGACCAGGTCGCCTGCATTGCTGAGGGAAATATGGGCGGGGCTCATCGTTGACACCGTCTTCGCGAACGGCCGCCCGTACCGGCCGTGTTTCGCGTGCGACGGCGAGCCGGCGGCGAAGCGGCCGGCGGTGCGGTCATGCGGGACGGAGGCCGGCGCGGCGGCGAAGCTCGATTGTAGGGGACTTCGCGGCCGCGAGGCAGTCGCGCTTGCCCGGCGGGCGGCCGATCGTCCGTCGACGGGCGGCGTGCATCGTTGCGCGCCGCGTGACGGCCCCGCGCGTCAGAACATCGTGTTTGCGTTCGCGGACGTTTCGGGTACCGGCTGGATCACGTCCCAGTGTTCGACGATCTTGCCGTCCTTCACGCGGAAGATGTCGACGACGGCCTCGCCGCGGTCGCCCGGGCGCTCGGTCGCATGCACGTGCAGGTAGACGAGATCGCCGTCGGTTGCGCTGCGCACGATGCGCGCACGCGACGCCGGGTTCTTCTGGAAGGCGCCGACGAAGTACGACACGAACGGCTTCTTGCCGTCCGGCACGTGCGGGTTGTGCTGCTTGTAGTCGTCCGCGACGACGGCGGCGGCCTCGACCGCTTCGTGCTTGTTGAAGAAGCGGTCGTAGAACGTCAGCACGAGCTGGCGGTTGGCTTCCTCGGCGGCCAGGTTGCGCGTGGCCGGGCCGGCGGCCAGCGCGGCCGTCGACGCGGCCAGCAGGGCGAGCGCGGCAACGGCGCGAACGGGAGAGCGGAGCGATGACATGTAGCGGGTTCCTTGTCTGACGAAGCGTGGGTTGGCGCGCGATGCGCGACGGCAGGTCGAGCCGGCCATGACGATCGTCGGGCGACGGTTGCGGATGCACGTGCGCTGTCGACGCGAGGGATTCGCCGCCCGGTTCGTATCGTCGAGATACGGAGTGGCGAGGCGGCGCGTCGTCGTCATGCTTCGTTGAACTGGCGAATCCGCGCGGCTGCCGGGCCGCTCGAATGGTACAGTTGCCGCGAACCCGTCACAAGAAGTCAGCGCGATGTGAACAGGTCACACCGCGCTGACCATGCGTTACCCTTGAAAGAGAATCCCGTCATGCCGTTCCCGCCCGCCGACGAAACCGTCGAACTCGATCAGCCCTGCCCGATCCGTGATGTGCTCGACCGCATCGGCGACCAGTGGAGCCTGCTCGTGCTCGAAGCGCTGTCCGGCGGGACGATGCGTTTCAGCGAACTCGCCCGCGCGATCGGCGACGTGTCGAAGCAGATGCTGTCACGCACGCTCAAGCGGCTCGAACAGGACGGCTTCGTCAGTCGCACGCTGTTCGCCGAAGTGCCGCCGCGCGTCGAATATGCGCTGACCGACCTCGGGCGTTCGTTCCTGACGCCGATGCAGGCGATGATCCGGTGGGCGGACGAACATCATCACGCGATCTGCGCCGCGCGGCGCCGTGCACGGGAGCTGGACGGCGGCGGGCGCTGAGCAGGGCGTACGCGCTGTTTTGTCGATGGACGGTGTGCTGCGGATCGAGTGCGATGCGACGAGGCATGCCGCGACTGCACGTGCATTGGCGCTTGTGATTTCGTTATCCGAATGATCTCGGCGGGGCGGGCAGGCATCGCGGATGTTTCGATGTGCTCCGTTCGTCCCGAATGCGGGAATGCACTGGCGATGTATCGCTTGCGGGGTGCACGCCGAGGCGACTGCAATGGCGGTCTTTCGCTGTATGGTGCGTGAGAGGTGCGGCGGGGGGCTGGCCGAGCCGGGATGGCGCACCCCAGACCGGCGGGCATATCGGCGGTCGAGGGTGCCTGATCCGATGGACACCTGGGCGCATGCGTGGGGGGGCGAGGTCGGGCAGGCCGCGCGGGGGCGCCTGCCAGGCATCATGATGTCGAGGCTGAATGGCGCGGGTTCGTCGCGCCGCCTGGTTCCGGGGCTGCCAGCGGCCGAATGCGGGGTGCCGCGCGCCTGCCTATCGCCACGTGCCGTCGACGTAGATCCACACCTGTCCCTGGCGGCGCCAGTAGCCGGGTACCCATCGACGCCCGGGGCGCCGTGCGACCCAGCGGCCCGGCACCCATATATAGCGGCCTCGCTGCCAGCGCCAGTAACCGTCCGTCCATATATAACCGTGCGGCCGTGGCGGCGGCGGGCGGCGATCGTGTCTCGCGGCCGGCGGCGCGAAGCCCGGGCGGTCTGCGTAGGGCGGCCTGCCGGGCACGCGGTTCGGGCCGGGCGGCCGATATCCGGGCGGCGGGGGCGGCACGGGCTGGGCCGAGGCGGCACGGAGCCAGCCGCCGGTGCCGACGAAGGCGGCGGTCAATCCGATGGCGCGCAACAAGGAGCGTCGATTCATGGCGTGTCCTGTTCAGTGTTCGAGGCTGCCTTACATTAGACGGCCAGTCCGCCGGGCGGGTTACGCGCGCGGTCAAGGCTGTTACCGTGTGTCACGGCAGGCGGGCGAACCGCCAGCGGGCGGAGGCCGGTCTCCCTGTTTTTCTGAGGCTGACGACGGATGTTGCCCGCGCTGCACGAATGTCGCGTCCTGTTTACCGGCTGACGGATGTGTTTTAGGCGCTCGGAGCCCGAAATTCGAGATCGGATCGGGTAAAATTTGCCGATTTCGGGGTGCCGCACCGAATCCGTTTGTTGTTTCTATGCAACCGTCAAGACGATGACATGAAAGAATGGTGCGATGAAAGCCTTCAAAAAGCCCCCGTCAAGAAGTCAAAAACAAACGTCAAAACAAATACTTATAACTCGTCCCCACTTTCATTATTTCTAGTTCTGGAAAAGCTTATTTCTTTATTTGCGGATCGCTCCCCTAGGGTACACCCCTAAACTCACGGTTCCCAAACGGGCAACTATCCGGGCGCGGCCAGCAGGATCGATGGCGCTCCCGGGCGGTTGCAGACCGTTTATGAACAAGGTCGCGAGACCTGCCTCTTTTTAGAAGGGAGCTCCACGAATGAACAAGACTCTGATCGTTGCAGCAGCTGCAGCATCGTTCGCAACCGTCGCTCACGCGCAAAGCAGCGTCACGCTGTACGGCGTGCTGGACGCAGGCATCACCTACACGAGCAACGTCCAGCCGGCACTGGGCCAAGCTGGCAAGTCGCGTTGGGCGATGGGTTCGGGCATTGACCAGAGCCGTTTCGGCCTGCGTGGCTCGGAAGACCTGGGTGGCGGCCTGAAGGCAATCTTCACGTTGGAAAGCGGCTTCAACATCGGTAACGGCAAGTTCGCGAACGGCAACGGCGGCATGTTCAACCGTCAAGCTTTCGTCGGCCTGTCGAGCCAGTACGGCACGGTTACGCTGGGTAAGCAGTACGACGCAACGCAAGACTACCTGGCACCGCTGACGGCAACCGGCTCGTGGGGCGGCACGTACTTCGCGCACCCGCTGAACCTTGACCGTCTGAGCACGAACGGCGACGTCGCACAGAACAACACGATCAAGTTCACGAGCGCAAACTACGCTGGCCTGCAATTCGGCGGCACGTACTCGTTCTCGAACAACACGAACTTCGGCAACAACCGTGCATACAGCGCGGGTGCTGCATACCAGTTCCAAGGCCTGAAGCTGGCAGCAGCTTACTCGCAAGCGAACCTGGGTGACGGTACGAACGCAAACGGCGCAACGTCGTCGGCGATCGGTGGCATCGCTAGCCAAGGCCGCGTCCGCACGTACGGTGCTGCTGCTGGTTATGCATTCGGTCCGGCACAAGTCGGCGCAGCATGGACGCAAGCGCGCCTCGACAACAATGCAGTTGGTAGCCTGGGTTCGGTCCGCACCGACAACTACGAAGTCAACGCAAAGTACAACCTGACGCCGGCTCTCGGCCTGGGTGCTGCTTACACGTACACGAACGCGAAGATCAACAACGGCAGCACGCACTGGAACCAGTTCGGCCTGCAAGCTGACTACGCACTGTCGAAGCGCACGGATGTCTACGCTCAAGCTGTGTACCAGCGTGCAGCGAAGAACGGCGTTGGCGCATCGATCTACAACGGCGACAGCTTCAGCAACAACCTGCCGAGCTCGTCGATCAACCAAACCGCAGCAACGGTTGGTCTGCGTCACCGCTTCTAAGCGTGACGGCGGGGTAACCCGCTTCGCAGCATCGAAAAAGGCGCCTTCGGGCGCCTTTTTTTCGTCTGTGGAACGAGATGTCGGCGATTGGCATCGTCCGGATGCGAAAAAGCGAGGCCCGTGCCTCGCTTTTCTCGTTGTGCGCCGTTGCGGGGCAATACCCGCTGCAATACGGCTCAGCGCGTGTATTCGCCGTTGGCTTCCGGCTGGAACACGATCGCGGCGACCTTCATCAGCTTTTCGGCACCGCTCGGCTGCATCACCTTGACCATCTGGCCGCGTTGGGTGCCCAGCAGTGCCATACCGACGGGCGAGAAGACGTTCAGGCGGCCCAGTTCGAGATTGGCGGCATCCGGATAAACAATTGTCCAGGTGGCCTGTTCCTGGGACGCTTCGTCAAGCAGCGTGATTTGCGAATTCATCGTGACGACGTTCGCCTTGATGGCATCGGGCTGGACGATGTCGGCGCGCTCGAGCAGCGTGTCGAGCATCGTCTGGAAGCGCGGGTTGTGTTCGGCGTGCTTCTCGAGGCGGGCAACGTCGAGTTCGGTCAACTGGTAAAGGCGTTGTTTCATGGCTGTTCTCCAAATGATCGGCAGGGGCAGGCGTGGCGTGCCTATGAGGATCGCCCGGAGCCTGTCTGACCTGGCTCCGGGAGGAGGCCGAGCCGTCAGATCAGGCGCCGGGCAGGGGCGAGCGGCGCCTGGGCCGTGCGTCGAGCGAGGGGATGCGCCGGATGGCCGGCGCGCGCGCGCACGCCGGCCGGGCCGGACGGCGAAACCGAAAGAGGCGTGAGCGCGTACATGGTGGATGGAATATCGACTGGCGAATAAAACCTTACGATTCTACAACACAACCTTCGGTATATGTGATGTGGCCGTCGGCAGTTCGTCAGCGATTGTTGTGCTGCTGAAGCAAGTTGCCGCGATATCGCCCGAAAACGATCGGCTATTTTTGTCGAAATCGCAACGCTGTATGTTCAAACTAAGGGTTTCCCCTTGGGGATGCGAGAACTACACTGCATTCAATCGCTTCAGACAGTCCTGCCGAGGCGACGTCATAAGAGAACATATTCCGGAGGTAAATCATGAAGTCGATCATCTACGCAGCCATCGCCGCATCCGTCCTTGCCGCCCCGATCGCATCGTTTGCACAGTCCGAGCAGGGTTTGACCCGCGACCAGGTCAAGGCCGAACTCGTGCAACTCGAACAGAACGGCTACAAGCCGCTGGCGAGCGATTCGCAGTATCCGGACAACATCCAGGCCGCCGAACAACGCATTCAACCGAACCAGCCGATGCTCGCGCAAGCGGATACGAGCGGCTACGGTGCCGTGGCAACGGGTGCCGGGCAAGCCGGCCGCCGCATGACGCGTGAAGCACCGAACCCCGTGAACTCGGTCTACTTCGGGAACTGAACACCGCCGGGTCTGCCCGAGCGCACAGCTTAATCGGCGAGACGCGCGCCAGTTGCGCGCGTCATTCGCCCGCAGGAGCAGAACCTCCGTCGCCGCATTCCGGCGGCTTTCCGCCCAGACGCTCACGCGTTTGGGCCTTTTTTGCTGGGGCGGGTCAGGCGGACGTAACCGCAGGCGTGCCGTGGATATAGTGTTCGAGCTGGCTGATCGTGAACTGCTGATCGGCAATCACGCTCTTGACGAGATCGCCGATCGAGATGAGGCCGACCAGCTTGCCGCCGTCGAGGACGGGCAGGTGGCGCATCCGGTGTTCGGTCATCAGCGCCATGCACTCGTCGGTGGATTGCGACGGTTCGACGTAGCGCACCTTCGCCGTCATGATTTCCTCGACGCGGGTGGCTTTCGACGAGCGATCCTGCAGGACGACCTTGCGCGCGTAATCGCGCTCGGTGACGATGCCCGCTATGTCGTCGCCGTCCACGACCAGCAGCGCGCCGATGCCCTTTTCCGCCATCAGCTTGATGGCGTCGTAGACGAGATCGGTCTTCGTGACGGTATAGATGGTGCGGCCCGAATCCGGCTTGGCCTTGAGAATCTGCGCGACAGTCGTGCTCATTCGCTTTCTCCGTGTGCAGGTCGATGCTGGGCAGGCAGGGCGTGATGCGTGTCACCCGATGAGCCCAGTATAGCCGCGCAGGTGGCGGCAGTCGCGTGACGATTCCAGATTAGCGGTAAACTCCCGTCACGCACTATCCACACAACTCCTACATTCCTGAACGTTTCGATTGAATTCATGATGTCTTCGCGTCCACAATCGCCCACGCCGGGCAATGGCCAGGCCGACGAGTGCGTGACGCTCGTCGCCACCGCGTCGCTGCCCACACGCTACGGTACGTTCAAGTCGTACGCTTTCCGCGTATCGGGCAGCGATGCCGAACATCTCGCGCTCGTGATGGGCGACGTCGCCGGCGAGCAGTCCGTGCTGACGCGGCTGCATTCCGAATGCCTGACCGGCGACGTGTTCGGCTCGTACCGCTGCGACTGCGGCGAGCAACTCGATCTCGCATTGCGCTACATCGCGGCCGAAGACCGCGGCGTGCTGCTGTATCTGCGCGGGCATGAAGGGCGCGGGATCGGCCTGAGCAACAAGATTCGCGCTTACGCGCTGCAGGAGCAGGGGCGCGACACCGTCGAGGCGAACCTCGACCTCGGCCTGCCCGACGATGCCCGCGAATACGACTCCGCCGCCGCGATCCTCCGGATCCTCGGCGTGACGTCGGTGCGGCTGATGAGCAACAACCCGGCGAAGTTCGACACGCTCGCGAAGCACGGTATTCCCGTCTGCGAACGCGTGGCGCTTGCGGTGCCCGTGCGCGAGGAAAACGAGCGTTATATCCGCACGAAGCAGACGAAGTTCGGGCATTACTTCGAAGAAAACGAGTAACGGAAACAAGGGGCTCTGCGGAGCCCCTTGCTCCATCTGGCTTTCTCACCTCGAAGCCTTTATGGTAAAGGGTTTGAGCCGAAAGTTGCGTTTGTCAGGTGCCTTGTCTGCAGTTGACGAAATAGGCGAAAACTTGGCGCTCTGGCGTAACATTTTCCTGCGCCAGACCGAAAAGCTACGCTGCGGTCCCGGCCCACAACAAAAACCTACGCCGACCGCTGATGAGATTCGACGCACGAACCGCGAGCAAGCTGCCTGCGGGCCAGCACATGACCTTTGACGGATTCCCGGGACTCCGCTTTCAGGCCAGCGAGAGCCGTCGCTCCTGGATCTACCGATATAAATCCCCCATTGACGACCGGATGCGTCAGGTGAAGCTCGGCGAGTGGCCGGCCATGGGGTTTCCCGCAGCGCTTTCCGAATGGGAGCAAAGGCGAGCGGAGCGCGATGCCGGGGCCGATCCTGCTGCTGCAAAGCGCGAGAAGCGCGCTGCGGTTGCCAATTCGCGCACCGTCGACGCATACACCGTCAAGCAGGTGTGTTTCGACTACATGGGCGGCTATCTGGAGCCGACCCGGAAGGATAAGGGCGTGATCGAGGTTAGGCGGATGTTCAAGGTGATGCTCGGCCCGATCGAGAGCGTTCCGGCTGCGTCGATAACTCGTGCGCAGGCGTTCGAATTCTTAGATTCTTATCGTGCCACGCCGGCGCTCGCTGCGCGCCTTCGCATGGAGCTTGGCGGAGCGTAGGACTATGCGATGGACGCTGGGAGGTTACCTGATGGCACGTCGAACTGGTGGCGAATGATTCTGCGAGGCAAGCTTCGCAGCAAGGGGCGCACGTTCGACGGCGTCGCCATGAACCAATTCGCTATCCTTTACGCAGATCGATTCGTTCGGCCTTCCGTGTAATTGCTCCACCCGCCTTGAACACGGAAATCCTGACATCCCCGTGAAGAAGTAACGGCGCGCGGGGAGATCCATGTCACCGATGAAGTTGGGTCGTCCTGCCTCGATTGAATTCAAACGAAGAGCGTAGAGCCCGCATCATTGGCAGGCTAGTCGAAAGAATAGGCAGTGTGCGGTTCGTTTCCGTTTTAACCCTCCGATGATAAAGTGCGTTGTCTACGCGGCCGTCGTGGACCCTAAAAATGGCACTGAGAGGAAGAAGATGGCGAACGAAAACAAGCGCCTGAGCGAGGCCGGCTGGGCCGCGCTGCGCCAGCGCGAGCAGGCAGTCATGCACTACTACAACGACCAGGCGAACAACTGCACCTTCGGCGTGGGCACCCTCGCGCATACCGGCGCGTGCACGCCCGAAGAACTGCGTCGCCCGGTGACGCCGGCGCAGGTCAACGCGCAGCTCGCAGCGCGCGTGAGTACCGCGGAGGCCCAGGTCCGTCGGAACGTGACACAGCGCGAACTCACGCAGGCGCAATTCGATGAATTGGTCAGCTACACGTACAACGCCGGCAATACGGGTGCGCTGTCCGCGCTGCATTCCGCGAACCAGAACAACGACGCCGGGGTCGTATCGCACATGAACCAGCGCGTCTACATCCATCCGCGCGACGCTCAAGGACGACGTCTTGCTCCAGTGCGATCGAACGGCCTCGTCAACCGGCGCCGCCTAGAAGCCGCCCCGTTTCAGCCCCAGAGGACGCGATGAAGAAGCACCTCCTCTGGATGCTCCTGGTGGTATCGGGAGCTGCGGTTGCGGATCAGAGCCCCGCCGACGAGATTTCGGCGCGCAGCGGGCTGCCGGCCAGCGAGGTCACGGCGCTACTCAACAACTGTGACGGAAGCCAGACCAGCATGAATTTCTGCGCTTGGCGCGATCAGATCGTCGCCGAGCGCGAACTGCAGCAGGTGGTCGACAAGCAGGTCGCCGAGCATCCGGAGCGCAAGATCGGCCTTGAGGCGAAGGTGGCGAAGTGGAAGAAGGCGCGCGACACGTCCTGCGAGAAGTCGGCCCGGAAGGAGTGGGGCGACGGCTCAATGCGGCCGGCTGCGCAGGCGATTTGTGCGACGGCGGCGACGAAGCGGATGACGAAGCGGTTGTCAGTGCGTGTGACAGGCAAGCCGTCCTGATCCGATCGGACCGGTAAGGCAAGAAAGCCCGCCCAGTGCGGGCTTTCTATTTGGTGCCGCAGTCGGTGCGATATCGGTTCGATGGCGTTACGCCAAATTTACGCCAAAGTTGCCGAAGAGGCTTGCTGTATAAGGCTAGAGTGGGACGTCACTGGTCCCCCCGACAGGGTTCGGCCACTTTCGGACCTTCGACTTCGGTGTCTAAACCGTCACCAATCCAGGTCACGAACACTTGTTGATGACCGTCGTGGGAAATGCACACACAATCTCACGTCATCACCGCACGACGATTTGATCAGACTGGAGACATAGCTAATGACCGATCGTGCTTCCCGCCGTCAGCTCGACCTTCTAGGCTCTCCGCGCTGGCAATGGCTCGATGAACTTCTGCGTATCTGGTATGTGCGCGCCTTAGATTCAGCCGATGGCTGCTCGCCCGACGAGCTCGCCGATATCTCGGCTCGCCTCAATTTCGTAATGCCAGCCACGCTTGCGGAGTGGTTCGAACTCGTTGGCCACCGCTTGGAATCCGTTCAGGACGCCCCCGCGACGCCCCTTACGGTGCGCGTTCAGGATGGCCTAGTAAGCGTCTGGACGGAGAACCAGGCTGTATGGACGCTGCTCGTGGGCGCCGGAAACGATCCGATGTGCCAGATCGATAGTTCCGATTTCTGCTTTCCAGCTACTCCTTTGAGCCAAGCATTGCACGGGATGACGCTTAGCGACACGTTAGTGGGCGCTTGGGATGGCAATGGTCGGGGACCACTAGGTGACTTGGCGTCATCGGTCGTCGGAGGCGTAATCGAGGACGCTACGGACGATGAGGTGGCTCGTGTCCTGAGTGCTTTCCCCCAACTAAAAGTCCCAGGCAATCCGTTCTATAACGTCCAGCCCCATGGGGACGGCACGACGATACTTCGTGACGGGATTGGCTTGGAGTGGGCGGTGGCTACAGCAGAGGCATTCGAGCACATTGATGCGCTGGTCCCGCTCGAACCTCCCGGCGGCCGCTATCGGGTGAGCCTTGAGCTCCCTACGGCAGTCGCGCGCCAGGTCGGGCTGATCGGACGTAGTGCTATCCCAGATCTTAATGCCATCCATTTGCCCTCTGAACTTGCGAGGCCGGCGACGGGGAGCGTCAGCCAGCTTTCGGCTTCATTTGAGTGGGAGACCGCGCAGCCCGAAAAATGTATGTCTGCTGTTCGGAACGCGCTGCCCGAGACTGAGCGAGCGCTGGCCAAGATTACTTACAGACCAGAGCGGATTGCGCACTGGCGAACCGTCGAATCGGATGGAGGTGTTGATGATGCGCGTTGAAATCTGCCTTTCCGCCGGTTGGTAAGCAAGCCACAGCAAACGGTACGTCAGCGTCTGGGGCCGCATCCGACCTGCCGGTCAGGTGCAGGCGCGCGACGATATGGCGAAACCGCGAATGGCGATTGGGAGAAATTCGACTGACCGTTGAGGATCGTCAACGGTCGTTCGCGAAAATAGTGAGCGTAGGTTGTGGCGTAGGTTTATGGCTTTATGCTTGTGAAGCAAGGCGCGGCCGTTACTTCGAAGAAAACGAGTAATCCCCACGGGTGCTGCCGGCGCCCGTTTCTCGTCATCAGTTCCCGTGATCGTCGCCGGCGGACGCGACGATCGCGATTCCCCCTTCGTCCGCCTTGCCTTCGGGTCGGTGACGACCCTCCTGTCACGCCGCCTGAACGATCCTGTTCCCCATGTCCACACCGTCGAAAATCGAAACCGCGCGTCTGACGCTGCGTCGCTGGCAGCCGGTGGATGCGGGCGCGCTGTCGGCGCTGCATGCGGATTCGGACGTGACCGCGTGGCTCGCGCGCGGCCCGATGTCCGTTGACGAGGCGAGCGACGTCATCGCGCGCTTCGACGCGCATTTCGATGCGTACGGTTTCTGCCCGTGGGCAGTCGAGCGCCGCGCCGACGGGATGTTGATCGGGGTGTGCGGCCTGTCGCGCGAGGTGCGCGCAACGCACCCGATGGCGCCGTGCGTCGAGATCATGTGGCGGCAGGCTCGCCACGCATGGGGGCATGGCTACGTCGCCGAAGCGGCTGCTGCCGCGTTGGCCGACGGGTTCGAGCGGATCGGGCTCGGCGAGATTCTCGCATGGACCGCCGACACCAATCTACGATCGCAGCACGTGATGCAGCGGCTCGGCATGCAGCGTCAGCCCGCGCGCGATTTCGACCATCCCGCGTTGCCGGAAGGGCACGCGCTGCGTCGGCACGTCGTGTATGCCGCGCGCGCCGCCGGCCTGGCCGGCGCGTAACGACTCACGCGGATTCGCCTGTCAGCGCCACGTACCGTTCTGCAGCACGATCCGGTAGCCGTCGGCATCCTCGAAGGTCTGGCCGGATATTTCCCAGTACGGATTGAACGAGGTCACGGGCATGAAGCCGTGCGCCGTGGCGCGTGCGCAGGCGGCTTCCCATTCCGGCCGATCGGGCAGGTAGAACACGATCAGGTCTTCCGGCGTCGGCGACGGCGCGATCGGATGGTCGGGGCAGTGCGTGAATTCGAAGTGATAGTCGAGACCGTCGCGTCCGAGCATCACGCCGGAAAAGCCGTCGTGATCCTCAAAGCGTGCGAGAACGGACAGGTCGAGAGCGTCGCGATACATGCGCTCGGTTCGGGCGAGGTTGCTGACCGGGCGGGCAATGCGCAGGTGGGCGTGCAAGATGGCCTCGGGGGAGCGTGGCAGACCCGCCGATGATAATCGATCCGGATTGTGGCGCGTCGGAATGCCCGGGCAGGCAATCGATGAAGGAGGGCGGTGGTATGGCCCCGCAATTCAAGCAGGCAAGAAAAAGCCCGCTACATTGAGCGGGCTGAATCCATGTTTGGAGACATGGAGGAGACAGACGTGAATTTAAGGGAAAACCCGAGTCATGGCAAGCCCTAGTTGTATCGATACAACTTCCTGTTGCGCCGCGTTCACATACCGCCGGCCCGCGCGTGCGCCGCAAACGCGCTGAATCGCTCCTGTGCGACCGGCAACGCGAATTTGTCGCGCATCTCGGTCTCGATCCATGCACAGGCCTCGCGTGCGCAGTCGGTCAGCGCGTGGCGTGTCGCATGCCCGTCGATGTCGTAGAGGAAGCGCACGCCGACCTCGTCGTCGGCGACTTGTCGCTCGAGCTGGTTGAGCTGCAGTTGGGGCCCGTGCTGTTGCGACAGCGCGCGCAATTCGTCGAAGTGATATTCGAGCCAGTCGGCAAAGAACAGCGCGTCGCTGTGGCACGGCAGCCGGAAGGCCGCGCTGCGCGACGGACGCGGCCCGGCTTCACCGGCCGGTGCGTGCGGTTCGCCGTCGGTGGCGATGGACGTGTCGACAGGGGCAAGCGGGTGCTGAAGCCGGCGGTAGGGCTCGCGATCGCGCAGCGCATGCCACAGCAATTCGTCACCGGCGGCGCCGGACGGCTGCATCGTCAGGTCATGCCGGCCTTCGCCGGCCGGGGCGATGTCGCGGATCACGAGGCGCAGCGAGCAGAGCGGCTCGTCCGCGACCAGCAACGTCGCCGCACGCGGCAGCCCGCAGACCAGCGGCGCCGCGCCGGCGGCACGGAACACGAGGCCGCGACGGTCGAGCCGCACGAGCGGCAGCGGCCGTGGAAACGACGGGTAGGCGACCGTAATGCGGGCGCCGCCGGCGCTCGTCAACCCGGGCATCATCGCGCGAAAGACCTGAGACTGGTCCACGTTGATTCTCCTTCGTTACGATGCCGCCCGGCAGGAACGCGCGTTCCGGGTCAGGCGGCGATGGCTTGCCGGGCGGCCTGCCCCGGCTCGATTCCTAGTGCGGCAAACGTTTGCGGATCGATGTCGATCCAGCACGCGACCACCAGACGCCCATCCACCTGCTTCGGCGGGCCTGCGCGGTGCGCGTGTATGCCGATCCGGCGGAACAGCCGCTCCATGCTCGCGAACGTCACGCCGATCAGCTGCCGCGCGCCGAGCTGCGCCGCGCACTCGACGACGGCCGCGAGCATCGGGCGCACGGCCCATTCGGCATTGCCCGGCCCGCCTTCGTCGTCGGTCGCCGCGAACCGGGACAACTCCCAGACAGCGGCCGATTGCGGCAGCGGCATGTCTTCGGCGATCAGGTCGGCGAACAGCGACTTCAGCAGATACGGGCGCGTCGTCGGCAGCAGGCGCGCACATCCGCACATGTCGCCGCTGGCGTTTCGCGCAAACACGTAGACGGTATCGTCGCGATCGAACTGGTCGCGCTCGAAGCTTTCGTTCGCCGACGGGAGCGCCCAACCGAGCTGTTCGACGAACACACGGCGCCGATAGCGCCCTAGATCCGCTGCAAGTTCGTGTGGCAACCGCCCTTCCTCGTGAACGAAGGTCCGCATGGTGTCCTCGGATCTGTGCTTTTGTATGTGCGCATTACATCGCGCCGCACGAGGGGGCTGTAACTGGTAACTCTTACAGGGTGACGGTGGAATGATGCCGATCAGGACGTGGTAACGGTTTCTTGATCAACGGGATTGAAAACCGTGCCGCTTTTGCTTATAAAGAGCGCCAGCACTGCGTAAATTGTCAGAGGAATGCGGGGCCAGTTGTCACTGGAGCGTCGGACCGGCATGATAGGCGTCGTTGTGCCCGAGCAGGGCCGACGCGACCGCTGCGGGCCAGTCGATGCGCGCGAGCCGCGCGGCAAGCGCGGCGGCCGTGCGGAGCATGCCGATGTCGGCACCCGTGGCGTCGACGGCCATCACGTTGCTGCGGACGTCGCCGCCCGCGATCACGAACGTGCCCGTCGCGCGTTCGAGGTACCAGTCCCAGCCGACCGTCACGTAAGCGACGCCGGCACTGGCCGGGCGATGCCATTCGGTATAACCGGCGAGGCGTGCGTCGATTGCGCTGTCGCGCAGTTCCGCACGCAGCGACGCGTCGAGGCCGCTTGCGACATGGTCGAGCGCAAGCACGGCCAGTGCGCTTTCTGACAGGCGTACGTAGCCGTCCGGGGACGGGCCGGGGACCGGGTGCAGCAAAGGTGAAGTCATGCGCGGAATGTATCAGCGTCGAACGGGTGCTGGAACCTGACAAGTATGACAGCGTGACGTTGTCGGAGAATGAATGGAACTGCGCTGGCAGGATGCCTATCAACAATTCAGTGCCGCGGAAGACGAGCAGCAGCTCTTCCAGCGGATCGCCGCCTATTCCAAACGGCTGGGATTCGAATACTGCTGTTATGGCATTCGCGTGCCGCTGCCGGTATCGAAGCCGTCGGTAGCCATCTTCGATACCTATCCCGACGGCTGGATGGCGCACTATCAGGCGCACAACTACATCGAGATCGATTCGACGGTTCGCGACGGCGCGCTCAGCACCAACATGATCGTCTGGCCGGACGTCGACCAGATCGCACCGTGCCCGCTGTGGCAGGACGCACGTGATTTCGGGCTGTCGGTGGGCGTCGCGCAATCGAGCTGGGCGGCCCGCGGCGCGTTCGGCCTGCTGAGCATCGCGCGTCATGCGGACCGCCTGACGCCGGCCGAAATCAACATGCTGACGCTGCAGACGAACTGGCTCGCGAACTTGTCGCATTCGCTGATGAGCCGCTTCATGGTGCCGAAGCTGTCGCCGGCGGCGGGCGTCACGCTGACCGCGCGCGAGCGCGAGGTGCTGTGCTGGACGGCCGAGGGCAAGACCGCGTGCGAAATCGGCCAGATCCTCAGCATCTCGGAGCGAACGGTCAACTTCCATGTCAACAACATCCTCGAGAAGCTGGGTGCGACGAACAAGGTCCAGGCGGTCGTCAAGGCAATCTCGGCCGGGCTGATCGAGGCGCCCTGACCTCGAACGAGGGCGGGCGGCAGCGCGAAATACCGCTGCCGCCAGGCCGCTCACTCCATCATCGGCTCCGCTTCCTTCGCGGTCCAGCTCACGCTGGAAATGCTCTTCTCCATGCTCATCCGGCTCGCGATCTGCTCGAGCTTCTGCTGATCCTTCGGATGCAGCTTCAGTGTCGCGGTCACCTTCAGCCGGTCCGGCTGGTCGGGCACGTCCTCGCTCGTGAGGCTCTGGAACGACAGCGGCTTCGCGTACATCGAGTTCGACAGCAGCGTGCGGATGTGCACTTCGTCGGCGGTCAGGCAGATCACGGTGATCTGGTATTCGCGCACGAGATCGGCGTTCGACACCGGGGTTGCGTTGATCGCCTGGCTGACGCCGCGCAGCACCGTGTTGGTGAGGAGTACGACGCCCGTGCCGGCAAGCGCGGGCACGTAATGACCGGAGCCGGCCAGTACGCCGACGGCGGCCGAGCACCACAGGGTCGCGGCCGTGTTGATGCCCTGGATCGAGCCCTTGTCGCGCATGATCACGCCGCCGCCGAGAAAGCCGACGCCCGACACGACGTATGCGGCGATCTGCGTGACGCCCGCGACGCCGTTGCCGGTCAGCACGCCGAGCGTGACGAACAGGCACGCGCCGCTCGCGACGAGCGTGATCGTGCGCAGGCCGGCCGTGCGCTGGCGCATCTGGCGCTCGAGGCCGATGGCGACGCCGCAGGCGAACGCGGTGAAAAGGCGGAGTGCGAAATCGAAAGTCATGGTTGTCCTGCCGTGCAAGAAGCGCGTGCCGTCCCGTGCCGCTGCGGCGCAAGGCCGAAGGCGACACGACGATAGCCGTCATCGCGCGGTACTGTACCGCGCGAATGCGTCATTCAGTGTGAAACGGTAGGCGTGCGGCTCGCGGAACGCGAGCCGGGCAGGAGAACTGCGTCGGACAGGCGTTCAGGCGGCAAGCGGCGCACGCAACGGAGTGCTGCAACTGTCCACGATGGTTCCTGAAGGAAGAATGGCCGGCATTCTAGTGGGCGGCGCGCGCATGCGTCAACCGCCTCGCGGCGGTCGTGCTACTGCGCCGAGCCGATCGTCCCCGTTGCGAGCGCGAGCGCGGCGGCAGCGGACAGCGCACCGGCATAGCTGTCGACCTCCGCGTTGCGCGCGGCGAGCAACTGGCTTTGCGCGATCGTCGCATCGGTGACCGAACCGACGCCGTTCCGGTACGCGGTCAGCGCCGCGTCGTAGCTCGTCTGCGCGGCATCGACGAGCGCCTTCGCGGCGTCGTGCGACGCAAGGCTCGTCTGCACCGCGTTCTGCGCGGCGACGACCTGGCGGACGGCTTCCTCCTTGGTCCGCGTGAGTCGCGCGGACGCGCTTTCCGCGTCGTTGCGCGCCTGCATCAGCACGGCCGAGCGCAGGCCGCCGTCGTACAGCGGGATCGTCACGCCGAGGAACACGCCGCCGCCGTAGCGGCTGCCGTTCAGGTTGACGGTCGGTGACTGGTCGCCGATCGCTGGCAGCGCGGAGATGGACGTGCCGCCGCTCGCATACGACGTCGACGCGGACAGGAAGATCTTCGGCATGAACGCGGCTTCCGCGGCCTTGATCTTCGCGCGATTGGCTTTTTCAAGCGCGAACGCGCCCTGCAGGTCGGGGCGGCGCGCAATTGCGTCCGACACGATCGCGTCGACCGACGAGCCGAGTGCGGGCGGCAGCGGCCGCTTCGGCAGCGCGGCGATGGTCGGCTTCGACAGCGGCGAGATGCCGAGCGCGGAGACGAGGGCGAGGTAGCTGTCGCTCTCCGCGCCGTTCGCCTGCACGAGTGCGAGGTTTGCCTGCGCGCGGTTCTGCGTCGCCTGCGCGAGCTCGACGACCGTGCCGACGCCGTGCTTGAGCCGCGCGCGGGAGGCCGCGAGGATCGCGTCCGCGTTCGCGAGGCCCTGCTGCGCGCTGAGGGCGCGCGAGCGCGCGGCTTCGTAGCGGTAGTACGCGACGGTCACGTCGTGGATCACCTGCTGGTGCACGGCCGTGAATGCGACGTTCGACGCGATCGACGCCTGCTCGGCCGCCTCGACGCGCGCCGCGCGGCCGCCGAAATCGAACAGCAGCCATTGCAGCGACAGCGCCGAGATCGTGCCGTGAACGGTGGTGTCGCTCGACGAGTCGCCGAGGATCGTCGACGTCGAGCCGTGGTTTGCCTGGTAGGCACCCATGGCCGTCGCCGACAACCTCGGCAGGTAGGCGGCCTTGGCCAGGCCGACCGCGAGCGCCGCGTTGCGCGCGTCGTTCCACGCGATGCGGGTCAGCGGGTTCGCCGATTCGGCGAGATCGATCAGTTCGGGCAGCGTGTACGCGTGCGCGGCATCGAGCGCAGCCGGCGGCGAGACGGACGCGAGCGCGGGCGACGCGGGCAGCGTGTAGTCGTGCGAACCTTGCGCGGATGCGCGCGGCGGGCCCGGCACGATGTCGCCGGCAGCCGACGTTTGCGGCTGCCATGGGCGGTCGGACGCCTCCGGCGCCAGATCGATCGACGACGTCGCGCAGCCGGCCAGCGCGACGGCGGTCGCGAGGGCGGCGGCGGCGATCGAGGCGGCCGGCGGTTCAGGTAGGCGCATGGGGGGCAGGCTCCTTCGGTGTGGCTTGACGGGCGGCGTCGGCGATGTGCGCGAGCCGCGTGTCGATCAGGTTCAGCAGCGCGTCGCGCGCAGGGTCGGCAGGGGCGAGGCCCGGCGCGGTGGCCGGCGGCGCGGGCGAATCCGCATGACGCGCGGCTTCGTCGTCGCGCGGGTCGGTCACGCGCGCGAGCTGCGCGGCGATCGCCGCGTCGCCGGGCTTGCGTTCGGCGAGCAGGAACAGCGGGCCTTCGAGCGCGCCGAGTTCCGCGAGCGCGCGTCGCCGCGTGGCGAGCCACGTGGCGGCCGGACGCACCCACGACGGTTCGTAATGAACCAGCCCGAGCGCCTGCGCGATCGCGCCGTGGCGGGCGAACGCGTCGGCCGCGAGCGCGCGCCGCTCGGCCGGCTGCGCGACCTGTGCGACGCGCCGCCACTGGTCCGTCAGCGCGGCGAGCCCGGCGTCGATCTGCTTGCCGATGCTGACGGGCCAGATGCGCGTGAACACGAGATACACGACGACGTTGCCGAGCAGGATGCCGATCGTGCGGTCGCGCGCGATCGTCAGGTCGAAACCGGGGCCGGCGCCCTGGATCACGCACAGGAAAAACGCGAACGCGATCTGGAAGCCCGCGTACGCGATGCGCGGCGAGCCGAATGCGACCCACGCGGCGAGCCAGCCGCCGGCGAACACCAGCGCCATCAGATGGCCGACCGACGACAGCGACGGCACGACGAACACGAGCGCGGCGGTGCCGAGCAGCGCGCCGACGATGCAGCCGAGAATCCGCAGCGTGAGCTTCTCGACCGTCTCGGCCGTCGAGCCGAGCGACACGATGTAGCAGGTGACGACGCACGTATGGATGCCCGACCAGTCGAGCTGCGAATACAGCAGATAGCAGAAGATCGCCGCGGCGGTCGTCTTCAGTGCGTAGCGGATGTGGTCGGGATTGGTGCGCGCGTCGGGCAGGAAGAAGCCGCTGCGCGGCGCGGCGGCAGGCGTTCCGGGCGCGGCCGTCGGCGTGTTGGCCGCGGCGGACGGTGCATCCGTCGCGGCTTCGGCCGCTGCGACCGGTTCCGCGAAGCGCGTGATCGCCGCATGGATATCCGTGACGGCGACGCGCGCGAGCGGCGGCAATGTGTCGGCCGGCGGCAGCGTGAGCGTCACGTCGACGGGGTAGCCGCCCAGGTCGAGGATGTCGGCCATCTCGTCGAGCGTCGCGGCGATCGGGGTGGCGTACGTGTCGGGCAGGCGCGCGCCCGGTTCGCGATCGGCCAGCGCGACGCCGACGAGCAGCGCGGTGCTCGATGCCACGGCCTGCCGCAACGCCGCGAAGTCGGCGGCGGACGACGAGCCTTCGAGCGTCGACAGCTTGAGCCACGTGAGCAGCTGCTTGTCGCCTTCATGAAGGCTGGCATCGAATGCATCGCGCGCCGCATCGTCGCCGCGCAGCCGCTGCGCGGCGAGCCGCAGGCGTTTCGCGAGCTGCGCGTGCGCGAGCTTGCGTGGCGACGGCGCGATCAGCAGGTTGACGACGATCGCGACACCGGCCGGGATCGCGATCGTCAGCCAGATGTACAGCAGCGCGCGCGTCGCGGCTTCGCCGAACGGCGCGAGGCCGAGCTGGTCGAGCCCGAAGCCGACGATCATCGCGAGGATCGCGCCCACCGGGCGCAGCTTGCTGGCGGAAGTCAGGTACAGGAGGGCGACCGACAGCACGGCCATGCACGTGACCCGCAGGATCGAATAGTCGATGCTGAAGATCGCGATGCCGAGCACGAGCCCGATCACGATCGTGACGATCAGCAGCAGCGCGGCCGCGAGCACGACGCTCGTCACGCGGTCGGCACGGATCATGAAGAACACGACGTACGCGGACAGCGCGGCTTCGGGCGTCCCGTATGCGGCCGTCACGAACGCGGTCAGCGCGCAGATCAGTGCGACCCGCGCGGCAATCGACGCGCGCCCCGGAAACGGTGCGAGCAGCCGCAGGACTTCGCGCGGGCCCGGCGAGCGAACCTCAGCGGCAGGCAGTGCCATGCCGGACCTCGACGATCGCGCTGGCGCCGACGCGCACGAGCGTGCCGTCGGGTTCGTCGAGCTTCACGCGCACCGGGAAGCGCTGCGCGACGTGCACCCAGTTCACCGAGTTCTGCACGATCGGCAGCGAGCGCGGCAGGTTGATGCGCGCGCTGTCGGCGATGCCGGCGCCGATGCCGACGACCTTGCCGGTCAGCGGGCGGCTGCGGTCGATCATCGAATAGACGGTCGCGCAATCGCCGACCGCGATGCGGCTCAGCGCCGTCTCGCGGAAATTGCCGACCGCGAACCATTCGCGCGCGTCGATCAGCGTGAAGATCGACTGGTTCGGCGCGAGGGTTTCGCCGGCGAGAACGGTCAGGCCCGTCACGAGCCCGTCGTGCGGTGCGCGCACGACGGTGTCTTCGAGCGCATGCTGCGCGCGCGCCAGCGCGGCCTCGCGCGCATGCAGCGTCGCGATCGCGTCGGCTTCGTCGCCGATCGTCTGCGCGGACGCGCGCTGCTGTTCCTGTGCCTGCGTGAGCGACACGGCCGCGTCGCGCTGGCGAACCTTCGCCTGGTCGAACTGCTGCGCGCTGACGTAGCCCTGCGCGGCGAGCGGTGCGAGCCGGTTCACGTCGCGCGTCGCGAGATCGTGGTTCTGCGTCGCGCGCTTGACCTGCTCGGCGGCCACGGCCGCGTTCGAGCGCTCGCCGATCAGCGAACGGCGGCGCGTGTCGAGCGACGCGCGCGCGAGCTCGAGGTCGGCCTGCGCCTGTGCAACCGTCAGCCGGTACGGCACGGGATCGATCACGTACAGCAGGTCGCCCTTCGCGACGCGCTGGTTTTCATGCACCGCGAGCTGCACGATGCGGCCGCCGACCGGCGACGCGACGTGCACGACGTCCGCGTCGATCGACGCGTCGTCGGTGGACGGGTAGGCGGTCGTGCGGAGGTACGCGTAAGCGAGTGCGGCGATGCCGAGCGCGACGATCGTGAGGGCGATCACGCGGCCTTTGACGGAGGGGCGGGCGGTGCCGGCGGCCTTCATGCGAACGGCCCCGTGCCGGTGAGCCACACGATCACGGCGACCACGAGCCCGATCGCGGTGCAGACGGCAAGCTGGTAGGGCACCGTGGCGGCCCAGCCGGTCGCGACGAATACGCGGTGCGCGACGATCGCACCGATCACGCCGACGATCGCGCTGACGAGCCAAAGCGGGAAATATGCGCCGAACAGGACGTACGACGGTGCACCGCGCGATGCGCAACCCGCGAGCGGCAGGGCTGGCGCAAGGACGGCGGCGACGCGCAAGGGCGCGCGCGGCGTTGTTTTTCTCATGATGTGACGAGCTCGACGGTGGGGGTGGATGCCGGGCGCGGCGCAATGCGGATCGTCGCCGCGACGACGATTCCGGGATACGGAGCCGATAATAAATCAGCGCGGTGCGGATCGCCAGCCATCCGTCCCGCGCAACATGGCGGCGCGTTGGCGGTTCAGGGAGGCCGGTCCGCACGGCCGGCATCGCGTTTTCGCAACCGGGGGCAGCGCAAACCGGGCCGTCGCGATTCTGCCAGTGCCGGCACGCGTAGGGTTGCTAACGAACTGTAAAGGATCGTCAGACGAACGGAGCGGGCTGAATTTGCGATGTCGGGAGAGCGGAATCGGCACGCAATCAGCGCGGAAGCGGTCGATTGTCGTTTGAACGCATGGTAATCAGGCGGCCCGGCGGCCGATGAGGGCGCGGTCGCGCGCCGTGCCGGACGGCATCGACGCCAAACCCGGCGACCGGTCGTCGCTGCCGCGATCTGTGTACCATCGTACACATGGCGCGGCGCGCGGAACGGAGCCTCACGGCCTCGTGCAACGCACGTCGCGGAAGCGTCAAGGCCGTATCGCAACGAAGGTGAACGTTCCATGCGAAGTTTTTTTGTCCGGTTCATTGCAATCGGCGTGCTGTTCCATCTGTACGTCGGGATGCGGATCATTCCCGATGCGTTCGCGTCGCCGGTCGTGCGCACGATCGCGGCGCTCGTGCTGGCGAGCTTCGTCGTGCTGATTCCGGTCGGCATGTTCTCGCGCCGCTTCGACGAAGGCTGGGCCGCGACGCTGGCCGGCTGGGCCGGCTCGGTCGTGATGGGCTTCTTCTCGTCGCTGCTCCTGCTGACGTTCCTCCGCGAATTCGTGCTGCTCGGCGTGTTTGCATGGCGGCATCTCGGGCACGACGGCGCGTGGCCCGGCGCGGCGACCGGCACGGCGCTCGGCGTGCTGGCCGGTGCGGTGTTCGTTACCGTGGTCGGGTTCGTCGGCGCGCGCCGCACGGCGGCGGTCAAGCGCGTGTCGATCCCGGTCGAGGGGCTGCCGGCGGGGCTCGACGGGCTGACGATCGTGCAACTGTCCGACATCCATGTCGGGCCGACGATCAAGCGGCCCTATGTCGAACGGATCGTGCGCGCGGTCAATGCGCTCGATGCCGACCTCGTCGTCGTGACGGGCGACGTGGTCGACGGCTCGGTCAAGCGCCTGCGCGAGCACACGGCGCCGCTCGGCCGCATGCAGTCGCGGCACGGCAGCTTCCTGGTGACGGGCAACCACGAGTATTACGCGGGGGCGCACGCGTGGATCGACGAATTCCGGCGCATCGGGCTGACGGTGCTGCTCAACGAGCACGTGCTGATCGACCACGACGGCGCGCACGCGGTGCTCGCGGGCGTCACCGACTTCACGGCGGGCGGCTTCGATCCCGCCCATCGCAGCGATCCCGAGCAGGCGCTGGCGGGTGCGCCGCGCGAGGTGGCCACGAAGATCCTGCTCGCGCACCAGCCGCGCAGCGCGGAAGCGGCGAACCGCGCGGGGTTTACCGTGCAGTTGTCGGGGCACACGCACGGCGGCCAGTTCCTGCCGTGGCCGCCGTTCGTGAGGCTGCAGCAGCCGGTGATCGGCGGGCTGAGCCGCTTCGGCGATCTGTGGCTCTATACGAGCCGCGGCACCGGATACTGGGGGCCGCCGAACCGCTTCGGCGTGCCGTCCGAGATCACGCTGATCCGGCTGACGCGCGGCGGGTAGCGCACGGTTCCCGTCAGGGGGAAACCATTCGCGGGGCCGGTGCAAGCCCGTCGTCAGCGGGAACCGGGCAGGCGGCAGCCTGCCTCGTCTGCGAATGACAGCGCATGGCGGCGTGCGATGCCGTTGGCTAGTATGCAGGCATGCACCGTTCGCTCCGCTCATCGCCCGTTCCTCCCGACATGTCGACGCCCGATCTCTTTGCCGACACGCCCGCACCCGACGTGGACTGGTACCCGGACTGGCTGGCGCCGCCCGATGCCGATCGCGCGCTGGCCGCGCTGATCGACGAGGTCGCGTGGCGTCAGGACACGATCCGCACGCCGCGCGGACGCATTCCGTTGCCGCGGCTCACCGCGTGGCAGGGCGAGCCGGATGCCGTCTACGTGTATTCGGGGATCCGCAACGTGCCGGCGCCGTGGACGCCGGCCGTGCTCGACCTGAAGCGCGCGGTCGAGGCGACGTGCGGCGCGCGTTTCAACAGCGTGCTGCTCAATCGCTACCGCAACGGGCTGGACAGCCTCGGCTGGCACGCGGACAACGAGCCCGAGCTTGGCGATGCGCCGGTGATCGCGTCGGTGAGCCTCGGTGCGATGCGCGTGTTCGACCTGCGCCATCGCGCGACCGGTGTCACGCATGCGTATCGCCTCGTGCACGGCAGCCTGCTCGTGATGCGCGGACGCACGCAGGCCGAATGGCAGCATCGCGTGCCGAAGGCGCCGGGCGTGCAGGGCGAGCGCGTGAACCTGACGTTCCGGCGCGTGATGCCGGCGGGTACGGGCCGGTAACGATCCTCGTCGCCGAGGTGCCCGGATCGCCGGGCGATTCGCGCCCCGATTTTGCGAGCCACGGGCGACCGATGCAGGCAAGCGGTCGACCATGCGGCACGTTGCCGCATGAGTACCGAACCGTATGCGATCGATCGGCGCTGAGACCCGTCCCATATGGGTTACAGGTAGATTCGATCGACCGCCCGGTACCGATAGATGAGTGAAACCTCTGATGGTGCGTCGCAACAATCCTTGACTAGACTGTCGAATGGCAGAAGCGCGTCGTATCCCGGCGCGACCCTTTCGACATGCCCCGAGCGTCGCCGATGCGGCGCGCAAGGGGGCAGGAGTAAAACGCGTGACCGTAATCGACCCTTCCTTCGAACCCTCGCTGCACGTCTTTGAACAAGACGGCGGATGGCAATGGGCGCTGACGGTGAAGCGGGCGACCGGCGTTGGCGTGAAAGTCGTTGCGTTCAGCCGGGAAGGCTTTCGCGGCGAGGCCGAGGCTTATGCCGCCGGCCAGCTTGCCCGCGCCGCGTATGACGCCGCCGTGACCGCCTGACGCCGTCGCGTCGATCCCGCCCGAGGATCGCCTTCACCGCTCACCACCCGCTGCCGGGTGTTTCTTTCGATCGCTTCCCGTTTTCCATCCGTTTGCCCGGCCGCCGGGCCGCGTCGTGCCGTGCCGTGCCCGTCGCGCGATAGCGGATGCGGCGCGCCCGGGCGCCCGTCCGTCCGGGCCGCCCGCGCCAAATGGTCCGTACCATTCGACACGCGTGTGCCATACGCGGCGCTTAACGTCCGTGCACGGCGTCCGTCGCGCCGGCGATGCGGCGGCGTGCCGCGATCGGCACGCCGGCTGCCGGACGACGACCCATCGACAAGAATGCAGGTCATGTGCGACGACAGAACCGACTACAACCGCCATGCGCGCGGCGGATCGCGCACGGCGCGGGCGCCGCAACGGGGATTCACGCTGATCGAGGTGCTGATCGCGCTGGCGATCGTCGCGGTGGCGCTGGGTGCCGTGATGCGCGCGATCGGCGCGCTCGCGTCGGATACCGACATGGCGCGGATGCGCCTGCTCGCGTTATGGAGCGCCGACAACGCGCTCGGCGAGATCCGCATCGCCTCGACCTGGCCGTCCGTCGGCACGAACACGTTTGCATGCCCGCAGGGCCGCTACCGGTTCGTGTGCCGCCAGTCGGTGGCCGCGATGCCGAGCCCGCTCGTGCGGCGCGTGACCGTGAGCGTGTATCCGTCCGCGTCGAGCCGCAACGTGCTCGCCGAGGTAGTCACGGTGATCCAGAATGAAGCGCGCCGCTAACCCGCGCGCGGCGGCGCGTGCCCGAGGCTTCACGCTGATCGAGATGCTGGTCGCGATCACGCTGCTCGCCGTGATCGCGCTGCTGTCGTGGCGCGGCCTCGATGCGACGATCCGCGGCCGCGACGATATCGCGTCGAATCTGGCGCAAACGCGTCTGCTCGGCCGCTACTTCTCTCAACTGCAGTTCGACCTGACGAACCTCGTCACGCCCGACGAAGTGTTCGGGCCGCCGCTGCGCATTCGTCCGGGCGAACTCGTGATGGTGCGTCATCTCGGCGTCGGCGGCGGACCGACGCAGATGCAGGTCGTGCGCTACCAGCTCAACGGGCGCGAACTCGTGCGCAGCGCGTCGCAGCCGCTTGCGTCGCTTGCCGAAGTCGACGACGCGCTGCATCACATGGATGCGCTCGCGCGCGTCGTGGTCAGCAACGATGCGCGCTCGATGCAGGTGTCCGTATGGATCCCGCCCGGCGGCTGGACGACGAGCCAGGCTGACATCGAACAGTCCTATGCGCAGTTTCTCGCGCAGCACGGCATCAGCAACTCGACGTCGATCGGCGTGCCGGTGCCGCGCGGGGTGCGCTTCTCGGTCACGATGGGCGCGCCGGCGGTCGAATACGTGCGGACGATCCCGATCGGACAGTAAGCGCGATGCCGTCCGGCGTACGCGGCGAGGCCCCCAAAGCCGTTCCGTCCCCCGGACAAAATGGTCCGTAACTTTCGTCATACGTCTGTTATTGGCCGTCCGTTAGTCTCGTGACGAGCATGACCGCCGCGACCGGTTCCATCGGCCGGTTCAGCGGCGGCGTCGGCAAACGGGAAGGGGGCGAACGTGACGGTCGAGCACCGGCATGATGCACACGCGGGCGCGTCGGGACACGACGCGCGCGGGCAATGGCAAGCGGCGGCGATTCTGGGCCGCGCACAGCAGTGGCATGGCGCCGGTCGCTTCGACGACGCGGCACGGGAATACCTCGCGGTGCTCGCGAAGGAGCCCGATCATCCGCAGGCGCTGCATCTGTACGGCGTGCTGCAATTCCAGCGCGGTGCGGCCGATCAGGCCGAAGCGCTGCTGCGCCAGTCGGTTGCGATCGCACCCGACGTGCGCGCATTGTCGGATCTCGGGGCGATCGTCGGCGAGCGCGGCCGCGTCGACGAAGCGCTCGGCCATTTCGCGAACGCGCTGCGCGCGGCGCCCGACGACGTGCAGACGCTCGTGCGCCACGGCAATACGTTGATCGGCCTGTGCCGCTACGACGACGCACTGGCGTCGTTCGACCGTGCGCTCGCGGTGTCGCCGCTCGTGCTCGACGCGCTCTGCAATCGTGGCGGCGCGCTGCGCGCGCTCGGCCGCCTCGACGACGCGCTCGACACCTACGACCGCGCACTGATGGTCGATCCGCATTCGTTCGAATCGTGGTTCAACCGCGGCCTCGTGCTGCGCGCGTTGCGGCGCGCGGCCGATGCGCTGCATTGCTTCGATCGCGCGAACGCGATCCGCCCGGGCATCGTCGCGATCATGGCCGAGCGCGGCCGTACGCTTGCCGAGCTCGACCGCCTCAACGAAGCGCTTGCCGCCTTCAACGACGCACTCGCGGCCGATCCCGCGCGGCTCGACGCGCTCTGCGACAGCGCGGCCGTGCTCGAACGGCTCGGCCGTGCGGACGAGGCGCTCGCGCGTTGCGAACGTGTGCTGGCGCTCGATCCGGATCACGCTCGGGCGCTCGCGAGCCGGGGCAATGCGCTGCTGCAACTCGGGCGCCACGACGATGCGCTCGACAGCCATGACCGGTCGCTCGTCATCGATCCGCGCTCGCCCGACACGCTGTGCAATCGCGGCACCGTGCTGCGTGACCTGCAGCGCTTCGATGCGGCGCTCGCGAGCTATGACGCCGCGCTGGCACTCGACGAGCGGTTTGCTGAAGCGTGGGCGAACCGCGGCACGGTGCTGCGTGACCTGCGTCGTTACGAAGAAGCGATCGCGTCGCTCGATCGGGCGCTCGAGCTGCGCCCCGATCTTGCGACGAACTGGCTGGCCCGCGGCGACGTGCTTGGCGAAACGGGGAAGGTCGAGGAAGCATTCACCGCCTACGATCGCGCGCTCGCGCTGCAACCCGACTTCGCCGCCGCGCATTGCGCGCGGGCAGCGCTGCACCTGGCGGAAGGCGATTTCACGCGCGGCTGGCGCGGCTACGAATGGCGGTTACGCGATCCGCGGCTCTCGCGCCATGCACGGCCGTTCACGCAGCCCGTATGGCGTGGCGACGAACCGCTCGATGGCAAGACGATCCTGATTCATGCGGAACCGGGCATCGACGACACGCTGCAGTTCTGCCGTTATGTCCCGCTCGTCGCGGCGCGCGGCGCGCAAGTGGTGCTCGAGGTGCAGCCGTCGTTGCGCGTGCTGATGGCGTCGCTCACCGGTGCGGCCCGCGTGATTGTGCGTGGCGAGCCGCTGCCCGCCTTCGATTGCCATGTGCCGCTGCCGAGCCTGCCGCACGTGTTCCGCACAGAAGCGGACACCATTCCCAATACTGCCGCGTACCTGCACGCGGACCCGCAGCGAACGCGCCAGTGGGACACGCTGCTCGGCGAACGGCGCAGGCTGCGCGTCGGACTCGCGTGGGCGAGCGAGTCGACACGACCCGATGACGCCGGCCGGTCGATCGATTTCGCGCAACTCGCGCCGCTGTTCGATCTGAACGTCGACTGGATCAGCCTGCAGCAACCGCTGCATGAGCGCGACGCCGCGCGGCTGGCGGATGCGCCGGTATCTCGCGTCGACGACGAACTCGGCGATTTCGCGGACAGGGCCGCGTTGATCGGCGCGCTGGATCTCGTGATCGCGGCCGATTCCGCGGTCGCGCATCTGGCGGGGGGGCTGGGCGCGCGCGTGTGGGTGCTGCTGCCCGACCCGCCGGCGTGGTGCTGGATGCGCCGGCGCGACGATAGCCCGTGGTATCCGTCCGCGCGGCTGTTTCGCCAGCCGGCACCCGGCAACTGGGCCGATGCGATCGACGCGGTGCGTGCCGCGCTCGAACCGATGACACGTTAGACACGACACGCGATACGAACAGCGACCAGTGGGGGCCACACGATGACACCGAACGGGGAAGGGACGACACTTGCGAGCGCGCCGGTCGCGCCGGATCGCCGCCCGCCCGACACCATGCAGCTCGAACGGCTGCTCTTGCGCGCGCGCAAGGCGCATCATGAGGGCGCGCTGCAGCATGCGGAGCATGCCTATGCCGAGTTGCTGGCGCTCGATCCCGAGCATCCGGAGGCGCTGCATCTGCTCGGCGCGGTACGGTTCCAGCAGGGGCGCCTCGACGATGCCGAGCCGCTGATGCGGCGCTCGGTCGAGCGCCAGCCGGTGCCGCTCGCGCTCGCGAACTACTCGGCGGTGCTGGCCGGGCTCGGGCGCGAGCACGATGCGCTCGCGCGGCTCGACGAGGCGCTCGCGATCAATCCCCTGCATCAGCGCGTGCTGTTTCAGCGGGCCGGGCTGCTTGCGCAACTCGCGCGATACGACGAAGCATGCGCGGTCTACGATCGCCTCCTCGAACTGACGCCCGGGTTCGCCGACGGTTACGTGAAGCGCAGCGACATGCTGCGCGCACTCGGCCGCGCCGGCGATGCGCTCGCCGATTGCGATCGTGCGATCGCACTCGCGGGCCGCACGTTCGACGCGATGCGCGCGCGCGGGCTTGCGCTGCGTGATCTCGGCCGCTTCCGCGATGCAGCGGACAGCTATGGTCACGCGCTTGCGCTGCGGCCGGGCAGCGCCGACGCGCTGTTCCTGCGCGGCGTCGCATATCTCGACCTGCACGACCCCGAACATGCGCTGGCGGATTTCAACGCGGCGATCGCGGCGAGCCCGACGTTCGTCGATGCGATTTTCAACAGCTCGGTCGCGCTCGAACAGCTCGGCCGACACGAAGAGGCGTTGATGCGTTGCGACCGCGCGCTTGCGATCGATCCGCGCCATGCGCGCTCGCTCGCCAATCGCGGCAATGCGGCGAGCCATCTGGGCCGCTTCGCGGATGCGGTCGACAGCTATGCGCGCGCGCTCGAAGTCGAGCCGGGCAGCACGGGCGTGCTGTGCAACTATGCAAGCGCGCTGATGCAGGTGGCCCGTCACGACGATGCGCACGACATGTGCGACCGCGCGCTGGCGATCGATCCGCACTATGCGCCCGCATCGTTCACGCGTGCGCGTGTCCGACTCGAAACGCACCGCTACGACGACGCGCTCGACGATCTCGCCCGCGTGATCGCCGCGACGCCGCGCGACAAGCTCGCCCACTTCCATCGCGGCAGCGCGTTGCGCGCGCTGCGGCGGCACGAGGACGCACTGCACGCGTATGCGGAAGCGATCGACATCGACCCCGACTATGCGCTGGCGCACTGCATGCGCGCGTTCCTGTGCCTGTCGATCGGCGACTTCGAGGCCGGCTGGGCCGAATACGAATGGCGCTGGCGCGACAGCCAGCTCGACGGCAGCCGGCGCGATTTCGCGCAGCCGCGCTGGACGCACGGCATGCCGCTCGATGGGCAGACGATCCTGCTGTATCCGGAGCAGGGGCTCGGCGACACGTTGCAGTTCTGCCGCTACGTGCCGCTCGTGAAGGCGCTCGGCGCGCGCGTGGTGGTCGAGGCGCCGGTCGAGCTGAAGGCGCTGTTCGCGACGCTCGACGGCGTCGACGTGCTCGTCGCGCGCGGCGACCCGCTGCCGCCGTTCGACCTGCATTGCCCGCTGTTGAGCCTGCCGCTCGAATTCCGCACCGACCTGTCGTCGATTCCGGCGGGCGGGCCGTACCTGCGCGCCGATCCCGCACGAGTCGAGCACTGGCGCGCTCGGCTGGGGGAGAGCGACCGGCCGCGCATCGGCCTCGTGTGGTCCGGCAATCCGCTGCACCTGAACGACCGCAATCGCTCGATCACGCTCGCCGACCTGTTGCCGCTGCTCGATGAACGCTACGAATGGATCAGTTTGCAGAAGGTGATCCGCGACGAGGATCGTCCGGTGCTCGATGCGAGCCCGATCCGCTTCGTCGGCGACGAACTGACGGATTTCGCGGAAACGGCCGCGCTGACCGAGGCAATGGATGCGGTGATCAGCGTCGATACGTCGGTCGCGCACCTGGCGGGCGCGCTCGGCCGGCCGCTCGCGGTGATGCTGCCGCACACGCCCGACTTCCGCTGGCTGCTCGATCGCGACGACAGCCCGTGGTATCCGGGTGCGCGACTGTTTCGCCAGCCGGAAGGCGGACAGTGGGCGCCCGTCGTCGAGCGGCTGCGCGACGCGCTGCCGGCGCTGGTGGCGGGAGCGTCGCGATGAGCACGGCGCAGGCACCGGCGTTCGGCGCGGGTGCCGCGCCGCTGCGGGCCGCCGTCGACGATGCGCTGCGCAATGCGCGCGCACGACTCGAGCAACGCGACTACGCGAGCGCGAGACGGCTCTACGAGGGTGTGCTGGCGATGATGCCCGATCACGTCGAGGCGCTGCATCTGCTCGGGTTCGTGCATCTTCAGCTTGGCGACGCCGTGCGCGCGGAGCCGCTGATTGCGCGATCGATGCAGTCCGGGCTGAATCACCCGTGGAATTTCGTGAATCATGCGCAGGCGTTGAGCGGCACGGGCCGTCATCGCGAAGCGCTGAACGCGGCTGCGCAGGCGCTCGAGCGCGATCCCGGCCATGCGCAGGCTTACGCGGCGCGCGGCGACGCGCTGCATGCGCTCGGCCGGCACGGCGAAGCGGTCGGCGCCTACGATCTTGCGCTGACGCGCGAGCCGGGCCGCGCGGTGTCGTGGGCGCGGCGCGGCGAGGCATTGCGCGCGCTCGGCCGGCCCGCCGACGCGCTGATCAGTATCGAGCGCGCGCTGCGGATCGCGCCGGACGACCCGGCGGCGCTCGCCGAGCGCGGCCATGCGTTGCGTGCGCTCGGCCGCGGCAACGAGGCGCTGCATTGCTTTCAGCTTGCGATGGTGGTGCGCGGCAAGACGCCCGATCTCGTCTACGCGTGCGGCTATACGCTGATCGAACTGGGGCGTCCGGCCGAAGCGCTGGCGTGTCTCGACGAAGCGCTCGCGCGGATGCCGGACGACATGCAACTGCTGTTCGTGAGTTGTGTCGCGCTCGACTTGCTGCATCTGCGTGACGTATTGCTGAAGCGTAGCGACCGGCTGCTGGCGCGCGACCGCGACAACGTCGGCGCGTGGGTCGGCCGCGGCAACGCGCTGCTCGGGCTGCGGCGGCACGAGGAAGCCGCACACGCATATGGCGAAGCCCTCGCGCGCGCGCCGGCGGATTTCGACGCGCTGCGCAACCGGGCCGGCGCGCTGCGGGCGCTCGGTGCGTTCGACGAAGCGCTCGCGCATTACGACCGTGCGCTCGAAGCACGCGGCCCGCACGCGGAAGTGCTGTGCAATCGCGCGATCGCGCTGCAACTGCTTGGCCGCTACGACGATGCGCTCGCGAGTTACGCGGCGGCCGTCAGCGCGCCGGGCCAGACGGCGCAGGAGATCTACACGCGCGCGGTGGCACGGCAGCAACTCGGCGACCATGAAGCCGCGCTTGCCGATTTCGCGCTGGCGAGCCGGCGCGACCCGAATCACGGCGTCGCGCGCCGGTCGGAGGCGTTCTGCCGTCTGGTGACGGGCGACTTCGACGCCGGCTGGCGGCAGCATGAAGCGCGCTGGGATGCCGCCGACGTGACGCTGCATCGGCGTCACGCGGACCGCCCGCAATGGACTGGCGACGAACCGCTCGCCGGCCGCACGCTGCTGCTGCATGCGGAGCAGGGATTCGGCGACACGCTGCAGTTCTGCCGCTACGCGAGCCTCGCGCACGAGCGCGGCGCGACCGTGGTGGTCGACGCGCCGGCCGCGCTGGCCGACCTGCTCGGGACGCTGCGCGGCGTGAGCCGCGTCGTCGCCGACGGACAGCCTGCGCCGGCGTTCGATTTGCATTGCCCGCTGATGAGCCTGCCGTTCGCGTTCCGCACGACGCTCGACACGGTGCCGGCCGACGTGCCGTACCTGCATGCCGACCCGCAACGGCGCGCCGCATGGGTCGAACGGCTCGATGCGGCCGCTCCGCCGCGACGAATGCGCGTGGGGCTCGCGTGGTCGGGCAATCCGGTTCATGCGAACGACGAAAACCGGTCGATGACGTTCGCCGCGCTCGCGCCGCTCGTCGCGCTCGATGCGACGTTCGTGAGCCTGCAGGTCGGCGTGCGCCCGCGTGACGCCGAAGCTTTCGAGGCAAGCGGCGTGCTGTCGTTCGAGGCCGAGCTGAAGGATTTCGCGGAAACGGCCGCGCTCGTCGACACGCTCGATCTGGTGATCGCCGTCGATACGTCGGTCGTGCACCTGGCCGGTGCGCTCGGACGCCCCGTGTGGGTGATGCTGCCGCGCGTGCCGGACTGGCGCTGGCTGCTCGAACGCGACGACAGCCCGTGGTATCCGTCCGCGACGCTGTTCCGGCAGGGGCTGCCCGGCGACTGGCCGGCACTGGTCGAACGCGTGGCGCAGGCGCTCGCGGCCCGCATCCTTGCGCATCGCGACACCGCGTGACCGGCCCGGCCGACTGTGACAAAAGCTACGGACCTTTGGCAAGCGGCCCGAATGGTCCGTAACACCCGCCACGCGGCTGCCATCGGGCCTTCGTATGTTCTTGGGATTCCAGTGGCCGGGGTCGATCCCGGTTGCAACGACCGAGCGCGAAAACGGATTGGCGCCGCTTTCCGCGCGACCGTCGTCCAGCGCAATTTCATAGGATTCGGGGTGAAGAATGGCAGCACGCGCACGCACGGCACGACAACCTGACGCGACGGGCTCGCGCCCGGTCCTGAAATCGGAACTGCGGCCGCTGGTCCGGGCCGTGGCCTTGATGCTGCTGGCGGGCGCGTCCGCGCACGTGCACGCGGCGGGCATCATGAACCTCGGGGCGGCGGCCGCGCGTGCGTCCGGCGGCGGTGCGGGCGGTGCCGGCGGCGCGCCGGGCATGCCGAATCTGGGTGTGTCGGCGCAGCAGGCGCTGCAGGCGAGCCAGCCATCGATCCGCAACCTCGGGTATGCAGCGCATGCGATCGCCGCGCAGATTGCCGCGCAGCAGAATGCGGCAGCGGCGGCGGCGAAGCTGCCTTCGACCGTGCCGAACGGGTTGACGCCGGGCGGGCTGCAGGTGGCGGCTGGCGCGTCGAGCGATACGAACAATCCCGTGCTGTGGTTCAACGCGAATGCGCCGACGCAGAATGTCGACAGTAGCGGGCACGTGAACGTCGACGTCAAGCAGACCGGGCAGAACGCGGTGCTGACGTGGGAGACGATGAACGTCGGCCGGCAGACGACGCTGAATTTCGATCAATCGGGCGGCACGCAGACGAACGGCGCGAACAACTGGGCCGTGCTGAACCGGATCAACGATCCGAGCGGCAGGCCGAGCCAGATTCTCGGGAACATCACTGCGCAGGGGGCGGTGTATGTGATCAACCGGAACGGGGTGCTGTTCGGCGCCGGGTCGCAGGTCAACGTGCATTCGCTGGTTGCTTCGTCGCTGAACCTGCTCGACATGAAGAACCAGCTCGTGCCAACGCCCGCGGGCATCGTCGCGAGCAACCAGCAGTTCCTGAGCCTGCCGGCGGGGACGACGGGCGGGCTGGCTTATCCGCAGTCGGGGAGTTCGAGCGGAACGGCCGGGGACGGGGGCAAGCCGAACGAGGTGCTCGGGCTCGGTAGTCAGGCGCTGCTGAGCGGTGCGTATCAGCCGCCGGGCGACGTGACCATCGAGCAGGGCGCGTCGATCACGACGCACACCAACGGCACGGCCAGCGACGGCGGTTTCGTGCTGGTCGCCGCGCCGAACGTGACGAACGCGGGCAGCATCGCGGCGACGTCGGGACAGGTCGTGCTGGCGGCGGGCGTGGGGGTGAGCCTGCGGCCGAACGGAGCCGGAACGTCGGGCAATCCGCAAGTGCTGCTGCCGGAGCTGAGCGGGCAGATCGTGACCGTCGACCCGGCCACCGGCGCGTCGATCGACGTCACGCCGGCCGGCACGCTGACGAACACCGGTATCGTGCAGGCTGCGCGAGGCAACGTGAACCTGCTCGGCAGCCGCGTCGCGCAGAACGGCGTGGTGGGCGTGACGACGAGCGTGAACACGCCGGGCACGATCACGATCTCGACGGCGGACGAATATGCGTCGAACAATCCGCTGGGCAATCCCTATACCGGCTCGACGCCGGTCACGGGCGGCCCCGGCGGCGGCGACAACGTCAATCGCGCCGGTCTGCTGAGCTTCGGGCCGGGATCGGTGACGACCGTGCTGCCCGACAACAACGGCCAGACCGCGACGTCGACGCCCGGCACGACCTTCACGCCGGGCGGCATCGCGATGACGGCCGGCTCCGTCTGGTTCCAGGGCGGCTCGCTGATCGAGGCGCCGGGCTCGAACGTGTCGGTGACGGCCTATGCGCCGTCGGTCGTGACGAACCAGGTGTCGGGCCAGACCGCGGTGCCGGGCCGCATCTACGTGGACGACGGCGCGACGATCGACGTGTCGGGGCTGGCGGACGTGCAGGCGCCGATTTCGCAGACGCTCGTGACGGTCGACCGGATCGGCCAGAACGAACTCGCCGATTCGCCGCTGCTGCGCAACAGTTTCCTGTTCGGGCTGAAGGGCGTGGTCGTCGACAGCACGCTGTCGGGCACGCGCAGCGACGGCGTGCAGTGGGTCGGCAGCCCGATCCTGAATCTGTCCGGCTATGTGAACCTGATTCCGCGTACCGTCGACCAACTGCTGACCAACGGCGGCACGATCACGCTGTCCGGTAACGAGGTGATGACCGCGACCGGTTCGTCGATGAACCTGAACGGCGGGTACGTGCACTACGACGGCGGGATGGTCAATACGACGCGGCTCGTCGACGCCAACGGCGCGATCGTGCCGATCGGGCAGGCGAGCCCGTACGATCGCTATGTCGGCATTGCCGGGCAGTTCGTCGAAAGCCATCCGCGCTGGGGTGTGACGAAGTCGTGGTTCAACCCGCTGCAGACGGGCGGCACCTACCAGTCCGACACCATCGTCGGCGGCAACGCGGGCACGCTCGACCTGTTCGCGTCGCAGGCGCTGGTGCTCGACGGCGACATCAGCGCGCAGGCGTTCGGCGGTGCGAAGCAGATGCAGGGCAACAGCCTGCCGTCCGGCGGCACGTTCAACCTGGGGGCCGATCCGAAGCTGGCCGGCACTGCGCTGGCCGGGATGACGTGGAACAGTGCGGCGAACACCGCGTCGCTGCCGCTCAATGCGCTGTCGGGACTGACGATCCTGCAGGACTCGGCACCGCAGTTGAGCGCGCTGATGCCGGGTTTCTCGATCGACACGCCGCTCGACAAGGGGGCGCCGCAATCGCTGGCCGCCAACGATCCGAACAATCTGCCGGCGACGCGCGTGGTACCGGTCGCGACGCTGAACAACGGCGGGTTCGCGAACCTGAACGTGACCGAGGACAAGAACGCGGGCAAGGGCATCGTGGTGGGGCAGGGCGCACAGCTGAACCTGCAACCGGGCGGTTCGATCTCGCTCAACAGCCCGGCGGTCGGCGCCGACGTGACCGTCGCGGGGCGCCTGTCCGCGCCGTCCGGTTCGATTTCGATCACGAGCGGCGGCAATGTGGTCGTCGGGCCGCAGGGCGCGCTCAGTGCGGCCGGCCAGTGGGTGAACAACGACGTGCAGGCCGCGCCTGGCACGACGCCCGGCAACAGCCAGTTCATCAACGGCGGCAGCATTTCGCTGTCGGCGAGGGAGAATGCGACGTTCGTGAACGGCACCGCCGTGGATGCGACAGGATCGATCCTGCTGCAACCGGGCAGCGTGCTCGATGTGTCGGGCGGCGGCGAAATGCTCGCGAACGGCCAGTTGCTGATGCAGAACGGCGTGCCGGCCGGGCGCGGCGGCAACGTTGCGTTGCAGACCTATGCGGTGCCGGCGGGCGGCGCGCAGTTCGGTCATACGAACGACGGCGGCGCGAACCTGCCGGACACCCAGCCGACTGCCGGCACGATTGCGATGGGCGGCACGATCCTGAGCGACGGTTTCTCGGGGGGCGGGACGATGACCCTGGGCGCGCTCGGCTTCCGGATCGGTGGAGACAAGGCGGCAGCGGCGCCGTGGGACGTGTATCTACCCGAGAATTTCTTTGCGCAACAGGGCTTCGGCAAGTACGTGCTGAACGCGTACTACGACTCGACCATCGCGCCGGGCGCGACGGTTGCGCTCACGCAGAGAAACCTGCTTCCCGACGCGCTGGCGCTGCAGCAGACAGGTTCGGGCGCGAGCTTGTCCGCAGGCGGCCTGACGACGGTCGGCCAGCTCGATGCGTATCACCGGCAGCCGACAGGGCTCGTGCTGACCGGCGGTAACGCCGTGTCGTGGCTGACGGCGGCAAACAACGGCGCGGTGCCGTCGTATCCGGGCGTGACCGGTGCGGTGACGCTGTCGTCGGGGGCATCGATCCACGCGGACGCCGGTGCAGGCATCGTGCTCGCATCGCCGAAGCAGGTGACCGTGCTCGGCTCGGTGGTCGCGCCGGGCGGGTCGATCGTACTGAGCGCCGATACCGGCACCACGGCCCCTCAACCGGGCCAATTCAATGTCTTCACGCCAAGCAACAGCCGATCCGCGTGGCTCGGTTCGGACGCAACGCTCGACGTATCCGGTGTCGCTCTCGCCAATCCGCTTGCCGCGCCGGTCAAGATCGGTGGAACGACCGTCGTGCCGAATACCGGCAAGGTTCTGCCTGGCGGTTCGGTGACGCTGTCGAGCGATGCGGGCTATGTGGTGACGCAAGCCGGGTCGAAGATCGACGTGTCGGGCGTGTCCGCGAACTTCGACCGATTGCAGGCGAACGGCACCTATGCGTCGCAGCCCGTGTGGAGCGACGCCGGTTCGATCACGCTGTCGGCCGCGTATGGACTTTTTGCGGACGGGACGCTGGCCGGCTACGGCGGAGCGTCACAGGCGCGCGGTGGCACGCTGACGATCCTGCCGCATCAGAATAACGGATCGGCTGGCGCGACCGCACTCGTCGTGCGATCGAGCGGGATGCTGGTTCCCGTCGGCGTTGCGCCCGGTCAGGATTTTTCGACGGCGATCGACCCGACCACCGGACAACCGATCGGCCAGCCGACCGGCGTGATCCAGTTCGCCACGGATCGCCTGAACGATTCGGGAATCGCGAATCTCGTGCTCGGCGACAGCACGCCGTCCCCGATTCCTGCATCGGTGCCGCCGATCGTGTTTGCCGGTGACGTGAACCTGGCGTTGCCCGAGTCGGTGACGCTGAACACCGGACGCATCGCGGCGATCGGCATGGACCAGCTTTCGACATTGCTGTCGACCCCGGCCCTGCCTGCAGGCGGCAATTCGGTGCTCACGAACCTGCTCGCCCAACCGCCGGCTCACCCGCTTGGCACGACGGTGACCATTGGCGCGCCTTATGTCGTCCTGGCCGGCCCGGTACTGACTTCGTCGTCTCCTGCGTTCACGCCGGTCGCGACGCTGTCCGATGCGACGCTGAACGTGAACGCGTCGTTCCTCGATCTGCGCAATCAGATCCAGCTCAACAATATCGGCCAGGCGACCCTTGCAAGCCGTGGCGATATCCGGCTCAGTTCGACCGGCGCGGTGCAGAGCGGTCCCGCCGGGCTGGCTCCCGGCATGCTGTACACGCCGGGCAACGTGTCGTTCAACGCGGCGGACGTGTATCCGGCGACCGGCAGCACGTTCATCGTCGATGCGGTCGGCCCGGTCGATTCGACCACCGGCAAGCCCGCGCCGACCACCGTCACGTTCGGCACGACCGGTGTGTCCGGCACGCCGCTGTCGGCCGGCGGCACGCTGCTCGTCGACGCGACGAACATCGTGCAGGGCGGCACCGTGCGCGCACCGTCGGGCACGCTCGTGTTCGGCGTCGGCGATCCGACGAACAGCGCGACGCAGAAGCAGTTCGGCAACCTGCTGCTTGTCGCGACCGATTCGGTGACGTTTGCGAACGGCAGCGTGACGTCGGTTTCGAACGGCGGGTCGATCATTCCTTTCGGCACGACGGTCGATGGCGTCGAATGGCAATTCAATCCGATCGCTGGCACGACGGCGTCGGACCTGACCGCGCCGCCAGCGAAGTACATCGGGGTCAACGGCACCAGCGTCGCACTCAACAAGGGCGCGACGATCGACCTGTCCGGCGGCGGCGACCTGCAGGCTGCCGAATGGGTGCCGGGCACGGGCGGCACGCGCGACGTGCTGTCGCAATACAACGTGAGCTATGCGAGCGGCAAGGGCGCGACGGCGGTGCCGGTCAATGCCGGCGGCGGGAACGTCTATGCGATCGTGCCGGGCACGCAATCGCCGGTCGCAGCCTACGATCCGCTGTTCGCGCAGACCGTGCAGCCGGATGTCGCCAGCAACGGCACGCCGACGACCAAGACCGTGACGCTGGGCGTCGGCCAGGCCGGGTTGAACGACGCGATCGGCAAGGCTGTGTACCTGTCCGGCGTGCCGGGACTCGCGCCCGGCTATTACACGCTGCTGCCGGGCAAGTATGCGACGCTGCCGGGCGCGTACCGCGTGACCGTGTCGGCGACGACGGGCAACGTCGTGCCGGGCGCGTCGCAGGTGCTGCCGGACGGCACCGTCATGACGGCCGGGTATTTCGCCGATGCGGTGACGGGCGGCCGCAGCGCGACGCCGACGCTCTTCAACGTGCAGTCGGGCGCGACGTGGCAGCAGTATTCGCAGTACACGCTGAAGGGCGCGAACGACTTCTTCACCGCGCAGGCCGCGAAGCAGGGCAACGTGACCCCGCCGCTGCCGGTGGATGGCGGCCAGCTCGTGCTCGCCGCGACGAAGGCGCTGACGCTTGGCGCGACGCTCAACGCGGCGGCCGGCCCGGGCGGCGCGCCAGCGGAGGTCGACATCGCGTCGCAGGACATCCAGATCACCGGCAGCGGCAGCGCCGCATTGCCCGGCTATCTGCAGATCGGCGGCGAGGCGCTCGATTCGCTGGGTGCCGGCAGCCTGCTGATCGGCGGCACGCGCGCGGCGACGACCAAGGGCGTGACGATCACGCCGATCGCGAACAGCGTCGTGGTGTCGAACGACGGGAATTCGTCGCTGAAGGGGCCCGAGATCCTGCTCGTGACTAAAACCGACGCGAGCGGCACGGATCCGAGCGCGGCGAACGGTTTGCGCGTGGACGCGGGTGCATCGATCACGGCGGCGGGCGACTACCCGGCGGCGAAGGATCAGCCGATCACGATCGCCGGCGACGGCGCACTGCTGCGCGTGTCGAATGGCGCGATGGCGCCGCTCGCGCGCACGGGTGGCACCGGCACGGGGCTGCTGACGGTCGGTGCAGGCGCGACGCTGTCGGGCGGCCAGGCGCTGATGCTCGATTCCTCGGGCAACCTGAAGGTCGATCCGAGCGCGGTGCTGTCCGGGAAAGCGATCACGGTCGATGGTTCGGCGATCACGTTCACGAATGCAAGCGGCGCGGCCGCGGCGGCGCTGCCGGGTTTCGTGATCGATCCGGCGGGCCTGGCGCAACTCGCCAACGCCGATCTCGTGTCGCTGCGCAGCTACGGTGCAATGGGCTTCGTCGGCGACGTGAGCGCGACGTTCGGCAAGCGCGTCGACCTGAGCGCGGGTACGTTCACGAGCGACGGCGGCCGCGTGACGCTGAACGGACAGCAGATCGCGTTCACGAACGAGACGGGCGCGGCGAACGGCACCGTCACGCCGGGCAGCGGTGCGCTGACGGTCAACGCGAAAGAGATCGACTTCGGCACCGGCACGAAGACGCTGAGCGGATTCTCGTCGGCGAACCTGACGGCGACCGGCGGCATCGTCGGGCAAGGCACCGGGACGTTCGATTTCGGTGCGCTGCCGGTGACGCTCAACGCGCCCGTGTATCTGGCCGATACGAGCTCCGCGTCGACCGTGAAGACGACCGGGGCGCTGACGTTGAACAGCGCGGCGGGCACCGCGTTGACGAATGCGCCGGTCGGCGGCGCATGGAAATTCGTTGGCGGCACGCTTGCCGACAACGGTGCGACGATCGCGGCGCCCGCCGGCAACGTGAGCCTCGAGGCGACCACCGGCAACCTGACGATCGGCGGCGGTTCGACGGTCAGTTCGGCGGGCGTGTCGAAGCAGTTCTTCGACGTGACGCAGTACGCGCCGGCCGGTTCGATTATCCTGACCGCCGATGCGGGGACGGTCGACGTGCAGCCGGGTGCGACGCTCGACTTCTCGGGCGCGAAGGGGGGCGGCGCGGCTGGCAGCCTGACGCTGTCGGCGCCGAAGCAGGTCGCGAGCCTGAACGGCACGATCAAGGGCGGCGCGACGAACGGCTACGCGGGCGGCTCGCTGTCGCTCGACACGGGCGGCGCGGCCGACCTCGATTCGCTCGCGAAGACGCTCGCATCGAGCGGCGTGAACCAGTCGATCGACATTCATACGCGGTCGGGCAACCTGACGCTGTCGGCGGGCAATGCGCTGACCGCGCGGGCGGTGTCGCTGACGGCCGATGGCGGCGCGGGCAACGCGTCGGATACGGCGAACGGCAACGTGAACGTGCTGGGGACGATCGATGCGTCGGGCAAGGCGGGCGGGCAGATCAGCCTGTACGGCAAGAGCGGTGTCGATATCGAGGGTTCGCTGCTCGCGAAAGCGACCGATGCGAGCCAGCGCGGCGGCAAGGTCGCGATCGGCACGAGCGCGACGTTTGATCCGGCCGTAGCCGATCCGTACAACGCGACTTACGGCTACGAGAATGTATCCGCCGCGCAGTCCGGGTTGATCCGGCTCGGCTCGAATGCGTCGATCGACGTGTCCGGCGGTACGCCGGGCGGCACACTCGACGGCACGGTCAATTTCCGTGCACCGCTGCTGCGCGACGGCACGGTCAATATCGCGCTCGATGGTGGCGGCGTGCATGGTTCGCGCAAGACGACCGTCGAGGCGTATGCGGTGTGGAGCGCAGCGGATGCGACGACCGGCTCGCAGCATTTCGACGGCCTCATCGATCCGGCCGGCTGGTACGACGGCAGTGGCCATCTGCTTGCCGGAACGTTCACGGTGCCGGGCAGCACGCCGGCGACTTACAGCTATACGCCGGGCGGCGCAGGCGGCGGAACGCTCGTCAACAACGCGACCGGCGAGTCGACGGCGGTCAGCGAGGATCAATTGCGCAACGGGATTTCCGGCAGCGGCTTTACCGGGCTGACAGGTGCGTATTTCGTCGCAGGGGCCGCGAATGCCGATCATGTCGCGTTCTATGGATATCGCGCCGACGGTTCCGGTACGTCGCCGGGCACGTTGATGGCGTTCGTTCAGCATGGCCCGGATGGCGTCGCCGGCCAGTTCGCCCGTGCATCGCTGCAGAATTTCAGCGTCGTGCCGGGCATCGAGCTCGACAATCCGGGCAATGCGGTCAACGGCGGCAATATTTCGGTGCTGTCGAACTGGAACCTCGGCGCGGGCGCACCGAACAATAGCGGCAGCATCACACCCGATTTCCGCTATCGGTCGACGATCGCGCCGACGCTGACGTTCCGCGCGGCGAACGATTTCGATGCGTACGCAAGCATTTCGGACGGGTTCTATCAGAGCCAGGTCGCGTCGATTCTGGGCGGGGTGGGGCCGGTTACGGCAACCGGTACCTACACGGACGCGAAGCAGAAGTTCGATCAGCTTGTGTCGATTGATGATCCGACGCAGGTGACGGTGACTTTTACGAATGGAGACACGGCGAGCCTGATGTCGCTCGATCCGAATGCGACGCTCGCCTCACCGCTAATGGGTCAGACGGCCGGCTATTACTCTGCGTATTTGTCATATACCGGAGCTTGGCAACAGGATATCGAAGCATGGACGTCGCCGGACACGGCATCGAATTACATTGGGCATATCCTGCCGGTCAGGCCGTCGACGACGCCGGCGCTGGTGCTGGCTGATTTCGCCACATACTCGGATTATCTGACTGCCTATTGGGGGCCGGACCTGACAGGCGCCAAGAGCTCGACATCGTATCTGTATGGGTACTCTCGCGCGTCGGTAATCCGATTCGGGACGCCCGCTGCGCCTACGCCTCCGGTCGGGTTACAACCCAATTCGGGCAACTCTGCCCAAGCGGCGTACTTGGCAGACTATTCAAACTACATGCTGGCGTACTCGGACTACTTCAATAGTCGATGGCCTAGTTTTTTCGCACCTAGAAACTCCTACAACATGTTCTATGCACCGATCGCACCCGCATCTGTGCCAGACACAGGCATCGTCAACATCGGTGCATTGCCCGGTAACGCGGTAGCCAACGTGCCGACGCCAAACAACCCGATGCCGGTAGCTTTCGCGACCTTGCTTGGCGGTGGTAGCTCGTCATACCGGATCGTGTCGGGTGCCGATGTGCAGAGTGCGAATCCGCTCGCATTGCAACCGGTTTCGACGCTCACGAATGCAGGGGCGACCTCAGCCGGTACCGGCAATGTGATGCTGAGCGGGCATACCGGCTACGTCGACAGCAACGGTCTGACACTCGTCGAGCCCGTAACGATCCGCACCGGCACGGGATCAATCGATGTGGCGGCCGGCAACGGAGTGTCGCTGTTCGATACGAACAAGACAGCCGATTCGTCAACCTTGATCGTTCCCGGCGTGATCTACACGGCCGGTGCGCCTGCTGCAGGGGCGCCATCGGTGGGTACTGCCGTTGTGATTGCCCATGCTCCGAGTGGCGGCCTGCAAGACGTCCTGGTTACACCTGCCGTGAATCCCGATTCGGCCGGTGATATCACGATTCACGCGCAGGGTGATATCGATGGCATGCAAAGCGTGATCGATACGAAAGGAGCCGTGACAGGGAGCACGGGTAACGACATTGGCCAATACTGGTGGCAGTGGATGCAGATTACCGCGGGGAAAACAACCGACGGTCAAGTTGTTGTCGCGCCGCTGACCCGAACCTCGATCGACTTCGGCGCATTCGACCAAGGCGTAATGAGTGTCGGCGGTAATGTATCGATCAGCGCCGGTGGCAATATCTCGGATCTCGCCGTATCGTTGCCGACCACGTGGTACCTGAACGGCAGCGGCAAGCCTGTCACCGTCGGTGGAGGAAATCTGACCGTACGCGCAGGTGGAGACATTCTGAGTGGTGACTATTTCGTTGCGAAGGGAGCCGGCACGATATCGGCTGGCGGTCGCATCGGGTCCGATATTTCCATCGCACCTCGTGTGCTCGGCGCTGGTCCGATCGACGTGTCGACGGTGCTTGCGACTCAGGACGGCATATTCGACGTTACCGCACGTCAGGGTGTGGGGATTGGCGCGGTATTGAATCCGTCTTATTCAAGCAGCTTTTTGCAGAGCGGTGGACAGCCGACCGGTGTCATCAATCTTTCGAGCTATGGTCAGTATCCCGACAATCAGGTCTATTCCCCGACTTCGGCGGTCAATGTGCTGTCCACGACCGGCGACGTTCAACTCGGCGCGCTCGGAGGAGCGTTGACCGGTGCAAATGGCGTGTTGCCTGCGAGCCTCAGCATGACCGCATTCGACGGTGCAATCGACATCCAATCCGGAGGCGTTCTCTATCCTTCGGCAGTCGGTCAGTTGAACTTGATCGCGAGTCAATCGGTGTACCTGTCCAATGTATCGGCCACGCGGATCGACGCAGCATTGCCGAAAACGTTCGGTCTATCGGACGCCGATCCATCGCAGATGCCGTCGCCGACGAATCCGAGCTTGACACCGAATATCCCGGCGTTGACGAATACGACGCTTGCAGCTCATGCGCTGAATCCGCTTCACGGTGCAGATTTGCAGCCTGTGCGCGTTTACAGCTTGAACGGAAGCATCGTCAATGGCGGGATAAATACTTCAGTTACCGGCGACGGCTTTTACCAGAATCTCGTCACGTTTTCGGTCGACAAACCCGCGCTTTTGCAGGCCGGGCAGGACATCGTCAATCTGGCGTTCTGGGGGCAGAATCTGCGCAGCTCCGATGTGACGCGCGTCGTGGCGGGGCGGGACATTTACGATACGCCGATTTCGACGACCACCGGTGCGGTGCCGGTACTGTCGCTTGGCGGACCGGGATGGTTCGATGTTCAGGCTGGACGTAATATCGGCCCGCTGACGAGTCAAGCCGAGTTGTATAACCGGAAGGTCAACGTGGGCGGACTCATGCACCTTTTCACCGGCATCGATGCAGTCGGAAACGCGAACAACCCGAATCTGCCGCACGAGAGTGCGAGCATCAATGTGCTGTTCGGCGTAGGCCCAGGCATCGATCTTCCCGGCTTCGTCTCGACCTACGTCGCGCCGGGCAGTTCGGTTGCCGGCGTACCGAGCGCAACGCCCGCACTGATTGCATTCATGGAGCAGTACGACGCGGGAATTGGCGTCGACACGGGCCTGCAGGCCGACAAGGATGCGGCGCTGGCCAAGGTCGGCCGGCTGACGGCTGACGAAGCGTGGAAGCAATTCCAGGCGCTGCCGTCGTATGTCCAGCAACTCTTTGCGGAGAAGGTGCTGTTCGGCGTGCTCGCGCAAGTCGGCGCGGACTTCAACGATCCTGCGAGCCGATACAGCGGTCAGTACGCGAGAGGCTATCAGGCGATCAACACGCTGTTCCCGGCTTCGTTCGGCTATACCGCAAACAATCTGGGCGGTGGCTCGAATGGCTCGAACAAGCAGGTCGCCACCGGCGATCTCGACATTCGCAGCACGACGATCCAGACGCAGCAGGGCGGCGACGTGACGATCCTCGGTCCCGGCGGGCAGGCGCTCGTGGGCAGCACGACGGCGCCGCCGCAGATCGTCGACAGCACCGGAAACGTAGTGGCCGGCCCCGGCACGATGGGGATCCTGACGCTCGAGAAGGGGAACGTCGACATCTTCACGGATCAGAGCGTGCTGCTCGCGCAGAGCCGGATTTTCACCGAGCAGGGCGGCGACATGACGATCTGGAGTTCGAACGGAGACATCAACGCGGGTAAGGGCGCGAAAACGTCGGCCGACACGCCGGCGCCGCAGTATGTCTGCGATGCGAACCATTACTGCACGGTCGATTCGCGCGGGCAGGTGACGGGGGCGGGTATCGCGACGCTGCAGAGCATACCGGGCGCGCCGAAAGGCACGGTGAACCTGATCGCGCCGCGCGGTACCGTTGATGCGGGTGACGCCGGCATTCGCGCGGGCAACCTGAACGTCGCGGCTTTGCGTGTCGTGAATGCCGACAACATCCAGGTGACGGGCAAGGCGACCGGCATTCCGCTCGTGCAGGCGGTGAACACGGGTGCGCTGACGGCGGCGAGTTCGGCCGCGTCGGCGGCGAGCCAGGTCGCGCAGGACATCGCGAGAAACAACGCATCGGGCGTCGCGCCGCGTCGCTGGACGATCAGCGTGCAGGTCGAGGGCTTCGGTGATAACGGCGCGGATGGAGGATCGAAGCGGCGCAGGTCGGAGCAGGTTGGCTACGATTCGTCGAATTCGGTTTCGCTGCTGGGATTTGGGGCGGCGGCGGGGGCGACGCAGAAAGCGTTGCTGAGCAAGGAGGAGTTGGCGAAACTCAACCGGCTCTGATTGGCGTGTAAGCGGCCACATAGCCGAGACGAAAGCTGTGTTTTCGCCAACCGGAAGTGGGATGCCCGGCTTGATTTGGCCAGACTAACCGGTTGATACATCAGCCGCCTTGATTATCGAGGCGGCTGCCGTGCGTTGTTGCGTTAGTCTCGATTCTGGTTCCGGTTAATGTCCCTCGTCGCCTCCAAGGCCGCAGACGCGTGAATTGTCGGTGCCGAGAAAAAATGCGTTCGTGTCGCTCAGGAGGTTCGCCGATTCAAGAGAATCCGGTCCGTGCCCGAGACCGGGTAACCGGATGCGGGTTGGCCAGTGACAGGCATCGGAGCCGGAAAACGAAGCCCGCTTGGTGGGATCGGTCATATCACCACCGGACGCAGAAACAATCGTCCCGTGCGCCCTTGTCGTATTCGGGTGAGTGCTGCTGGAGTCGCATGCATCGAGACATGACGTAAGCCAGCTTCGGCATAAAAAAACCGCCTCGATCACTCGAGGCGGTTCATCAGGACGTTGATTCAGAAGCGATCCTGCGTGTTACCGGCCGGCGAAGCCGCCCGCGCCGCACACACCCGAATCGTTGATATCGAGGCCGTTGCCGCTGGAGTTGCTCAGGAAGTTCGACGAAATCGCGGTCTGGAATCCCGACGGAACGGTGTCGAAACCGTTGCCATGGACGACCGACGCGTAGCTGGCGTTCGTGTAGTGGTTGTTCAGGAAGTCATGAACAGCCGTACCCGCTGCGGCGTTAGAGTAGCACTGGCTCAGGATGATCTGGCTCGTGCCCGAGACCGGATAACCGGAAGCGGGGTTGGCCAGGGCGGCATACGCCGAACCGGAAACCGGAACCCACTGGGTCGGATCGCCGGCAGCGGTGCCCGACGGGGCGGTAATCGTACCGATCGCCTTCGTCGCGTTCGCGTACGTCGGTGCGTAGTACTTCGTGTCCTTCGTGTTGTACAGGCTGGCGATCGGGAGTTGCAGCGCGCCCGACGACGTCACGACCGAGCTTTGCGACGCGAGGAACGTGTTCGTGTAGTCCGGGCTCAGGTAGGCGACGGCGGCCGTACCGGCCGACGACAGCGACGCGAGCGAACCACGGACGCCGCCGCTGCCCGAAGCTGCGACGAAGTTCGCCGGCACACCCGACGGGAACGCCGACGTGTTCGCGAACGTCAGCGAATCGATGAACTTGACGCCCGAAGCCGTATTGGCGGTCGTGCAGACGGCAGCCAGGTGGCGGGTCAGCAGTTCGGTCGTACCGCTGCCGTCCGAACGGTAGACGACCTTGATCGGTGCGTTCGTCGTATAGGCCGTCTTCGTCTCGGGGTTGATCACCTGGTTCCAGTTCGTCAGCTTGCCGGAGAAGATGCCGCACAGGTCGTCGTCGTTCAGCGCGATGCTGTGCGCCTGACCGGGCGTCGTTTGCGGCGTCGTCGAGCTCGTCACGGCCGGCGCGTTGACGACCGGCACCGTGATGGCCGTCACGATGTACGGGATCTGGATCAGCGGGCCGTTCGTGGTGCCGAGGCCCGTGTTGTTGTACGCGGTGACCTGAGCGGTGGTCAGTGCGGCATCGCTGTTGGCGAAGTGAACCGTGCCGGTGACACCCGAGCCGAAGAACGTCGGCTGGTTGTTCAGGAATGCGTTCTGGCCGGCGCCCGAGCCGACCGAGTAGTACGTGAACGTGCCTTCGGACGTGCCGAACAGGCCGATTTCGCTGGCGGTGTTGCTGACGGAGCCGATCGTCGGCGCGACGAGCGACGAACCGCCACCTTGAATCACAGGGCCTGCGGCCATCGCGAGGGATGCGCCCATGCCCGAAACGACGAGAGCGAGGACTTGACAGATCTTGCGCTTGCTGGATTTCATGAGAAATTTCCTTGGACGAAGATAAACGGAACCCCTGCTACTGCGGTTTGAATACTTGTGGACCGCCGGGTAAATGTAGGGGGAATTCCGTATGACGCGTGTGAATTTTTAATAACGAATGGTACGGAACATTTTTGTCGATATTGCCAATGCGTTATCCGGATTGGCTGGCGAAAGATCGTGATCGATTCGCGTGGCGAGCGATTCCCAGATGTTGGGAAGGCGGCCCGATGCGGCGCGATGTCGCTCCGCTGGCGTGCTTGTGCGTACAGCGGCGCTATCCGAACATCAAGTCGGTTTCGTGGCAGATGCTACGGAACATTTCTTCCAGAGGTGAATCGATCATCCGGTTGCGATATTCCTGAAATTCATTTAATTGAATCATTGGGAAATCATTGGATCGTGATTGATGGATGATTAATGATTGAATAATTGATGTCACCGCCCAGAATGAAATCGTTTATCCAATATAAGAACAACGGCCGGAAGTAATAAAGCCCGCCAAACCTCAAAAAGGTAGCCCAACATCCGTCACAAATCTGCGCCGGTTCACTCCTTAGTCTTCTCCGACGACTCCGTCCGACTCGTTGCACGACGTCGCCGGGGAAGTCGCACACGTGACCCGAGGGCAGTGACATGTCGGCATTCCGCTACGAAGCGATCGATCCCACCGGCCGCACGCTGAAAGGCGTGCTCGAAGCCGACAGCGCGCGCGCCGGGCGCAGCCATCTGCGCACGCAGGGGCTCACGCCGCTCGTCGTCGAACTCGCCGCGCAGCGCCTGCACGGTGAACGTCATCAGCGCCTGTCGCTCGGCCGCAAGCTGTCGCAGCGCGAGCAGGCGATCCTCACGCGCCAGCTCGCGAGCCTGCTGGTCGCTGGGCTGCCGCTCGACGAATCGCTGTCGGTGCTGAGCGAGCAGGCCGAGCGCGAATACCTGCGTGAGCTGATGGCGTCGATCCGCGCGGAAGTCGTCGGCGGCCATTCGTTCGCGAACGCGCTCGGCCAGCATCCGCGCGATTTCCCCGACATCTACCGCGCGCTCGTCGCGGCCGGCGAGCACACGGGCAAGCTCGGTATCGTGCTGTCGCGCCTCGCGGACTACATCGAACAGAGCAATGCGCTGAAGCAGAAGATCCTGCTGGCATTCACGTACCCAGGCATCGTCACGCTGATCGCGTTCGGCATCGTCACGTTCCTGCTGAGCTACGTGGTGCCGCAGGTGGCGAATGTGTTCACCAGCACGAAACAGCAGTTGCCGACGCTGACGGTCGTGATGATGGCGCTGTCCGATTTCGTGCGGCACTGGTGGTGGGCGTCGCTCGCGGGAATGGTTGCGGTTGTGTTCGCGATCCGCAAGGTGTTGTCGCAGGAAGGGCCGCGACTGAAGTTCGATCACTGGCTGCTCACCGCGCCGCTCGCCGGCAAGCTCGTGCGCGGCTACAACACGGTACGTTTCGCGAGCACGCTCGGCATCCTCACCGCGGCGGGCGTGCCGATCCTGCGCGCGTTGCAGGCGGCCGGCGAAACGCTGTCGAACCGCGCGATGAGCGCGAACGTCGACGATGCGATCGTGCGCGTGCGCGAAGGCTCGGCGCTGTCGCGTGCGCTCGCCCACACGAAGACGTTCCCGCCGGTGTTGGTGCACCTGATTCGCTCGGGCGAGGCGACCGGCGACGTGACGACGATGCTCGACCGCGCATCGGAAGGCGAATCGCGCGAGCTGGAGCGCCGCACGATGTTCCTGACGAGCCTGCTCGAACCGCTGCTGATTCTCGCGATGGGCGGTGTGGTGCTCGTGATCGTGCTCGCGGTGATGATGCCGATCATCGAGCTGAACAACATGGTGCAGTGATGCGCGGTTCGGCTCAGCGCACGAACGCGTTCGCCTTCTCCGTGGCGGGCAGCGCGATCTCGCGTTGCAGGCCGTGGCGATCGACGACGATCGAGCGCGCGCGAACCTCGGCGAGCTGCGCGGCTTCACCGATCGCCGCGCCGAGCGACACGACGCGCGCCGCTTCGCCGCCGACGCTGACGATCGCGGCCGCACGGCGCGCGTCGAACGCGAGCACGCCGAGCAACTGGATCGTGTCTCGGTTGTCGTCGGGTTTCGCGCCGAAGAGTTGCGCGCTCGCGGTGACGTCGATCGGCGCGGGCACTGCGACGGCCGCGGGCGCCGATGCGTCGGGCACGGTCAGCAGCCGCACGGCCCACAGCGAGACGGCGACGAGCGCGGCGCCGGAAGCGAGCGTCGCGACGAGCGGCAGGAGATCGGCGCGGGACGGAACGATACGGTGCAGGGCGAGCGGTTTCATGGCGAAGAGTCGACGCGATGGACGAAAGACGATTGCCATTCTTTGATGGAAGGGTGAATGCATGATGACGGGCCCGAACGAAACCCGCATGTTGCGCGCAGGCAAGCCGCAGGAACCTGCATGCCGACGCGCGCAACGCGGCTTCACGCTGATCGAGATCATGGTGGTCGTCGCGATTCTCGGGATTCTCGCGGCGCTGATCGTGCCGAAGATCATGAGTCGTCCCGACGAAGCGCGCCGCATTGCGGCGAAGCAGGACATCGGCACGATGATGCAGTCGCTGAACCTGTATCGACTCGACAACGGCCGCTATCCGTCGCAGGAGCAGGGGCTCACCGCGCTGATCCAGAAGCCGACGACCGACCCGGTGCCGAACAACTGGAAAGACGGCGGCTATCTGGAGCGGTTGCCGAAGGATCCCTGGGGCAACGCGTATCAATACCTGAACCCGGGCGCGCACGGCGCGATCGACGTGTTCAGCTACGGTGCGGACGGCAAGCCGGGCGGCGAGGGAAACGATGCGGACATCGGTTCGTGGCAGTAACGGCAAAGGCTTGGCACACATGAAGCGCACGAACGCGCGGCAGCGATCGCGTCGATATCGTCAATCCGGCTTCACGCTGCTGGAAATGCTCGTCGTGCTCGTGATCGTCGGGCTGCTGGTCGCGGTCGTGACGCTCGCGCCGTCGCGCAATCGCCGCACGGATCTCGCCGAGGAAGCGCAGCGGCTCGCGAACCTGCTCGAATCGGCCGGCGACGAAGCGCAGGTGCGGTCGATGCCGATCGCGTGGCAGCCGGTAGGCGGTGGCTACCGGTTCGTGCAGCGCACCGAGAGCGGCGCGTGGGCGCCGATGTCCGACGACCTCTATCGTGCGCGCCGCTGGGGCGCCGAGGTGACGGGCGTGTCGGTGCGTTACACCGGCGGCGGCGAAACACCTTCGCAGATCGTGCTCGGCAGCGAAAGCATCGACGTGCCGGTGACGATCACGCTGTGGTCCGGCGACGTGCGAATGGCCGTCGTCGGCACGGGCATCGGCAACTTCGTCGTGCGCCGGCCTTGAGCGACGCGTGGCGCCGGGTGCGGATACGACGCGCGAACGCGTCGCGATTGAATCATGCCCTTGCACGCTTCACCTGACTGTCACAGTGCCCGCTCACAATCTGTCGTTCGCTTGCGACGGAACCGCTCACGGGGGAGCGCGTTTCGCCGGCAGCGTGCAACTCCACTTCCGTCCAGGAATTCATGACTCGTTCACGGGCGCCGACCGGTGTCCTGGCGCTCGTCGCGGGGCTCGCGTTCGTCGTGCTGTGCATGCGCGGCGTACAGGCACAGGAGACCGGCTCCATCGGCCGCCAGCCGGGCAGCGCGGTGCATTTCGATCTGCCCGCGCAGCCGCTCGCGAAGACCTTGCAGGACTTCGCGCGGCTCACCGAGCTGATCGTGCTGGCGCCGGCGCCGCTGCTCGACGGGCGCACGAGTGCGCCGGTGCAGGGCGACTTCGCGCCGCGCGATGCGCTCGCGCGGATGCTGGCGGGAACGGGGTTGCGTGCGGAATTCTCGCGTCCGGACGAAGCGATCATCGTCGCGCAGCCGGCCGCCGAGACGCCGCCCGCGACGGCCGACACGCCGGCGGATGCGGCGCTGCCGATCGACGGGATCGGCGATTCCGGCGAGCGGCGCACGTTCGCGGGCCTGCTGCAGGCGCATCTGATCGATGCACTGTGTGCGCAGCCGGCGGCCGTGCCGGGCAGCTATCGACTCGTCGCGCAGGTGCGCATCGACAACAGGGGGGCGGTGGTGGCGGTCAACATGGTGGCATCGAGCGGCTCGGCCGCCCGCGACGCGGCGGTGATGCGCGCGCTGCGCGCACTGAAGCTGGACGACGCGCCGCCTGCGGACCTGCCGCAGCCGGTCACGATCCTGTTGCGGCCGGCCGGCAACGGCGTGCATTTCCGTTGCCCGGCGCCGCAGCCGGCCGTGCGGGGCTAGGCCGCCATGTCCGACAGCAACCGCTCCGGGCTCCGGAATCTGCTGGCGACGCGCTACGCGTACCTGGTCAGGCGGCTCGAACGCGTGACGGGGTCGAAGGACGGCGCCGCCGATGCGCTGCACGAAACCTGGCTGCGCCTCGAGAACGCGAACGTCTCCACGCAGGTGACGAACGCGGACGCCTATATACTCGGGATGGCGAACAATGTCGCGATCGACCAGCATCGCCGCGAACGGCGGCATCTGCACGACGACGATGTCGAGACGCTGCTCGAGATGCCCGACGAACTGGCCGATCCCGAGCGGATCGTGGCGGCGCGCCGCAAGGTCGAGACCCTGAAGGACGTGCTGCGCGGCCTGCCGCCGCGGCGCCGCGCGATCCTGCTGGCCGCCCGCGTGGACGGCCTGCTGAACCGCGAAATCGCCGAGCATTTCGGCATTTCGCTGCGGCTCGTCGAAAGCGAGCTGAGCGCGGCGATGAAGTACTGCCTGCAGCGCATGCAGGAAGATGGTGATCCGTACACGGGCACGCGAGGCGGCCCGCGTAAATTTTGAGCATCAGGACGATGACGAAAGCCCAGGCCCAACCTGCCCACGACGAACTCGACGAAGCGAGTGCGTGGCTGCTGCGTCTGCGCTCGGGAGAAGCGAGCCAGGCCGAAGCCGATGCGTTCGAGCGCTGGTGTGCCGATCGTCCGCAGGCCGCCGATCTGCTGCGCGACACCTGGAGTTCGCTGCGCACGGCGGCGACCGAGCTTGCGCACGAGGAGCGGGCGGCCGCTGCCTGGGCAAACGTTGCAAGGCGCGAGCGCACGATGCGCACCGGGCGGCGCGCATTCATTGGTTTCGCGGTTGCGGCCGGCGCGTCGTGGCTCGCGGTACGGCCGCCGATGCAGCTGTGGCCGTCGGTCGGCGATATCGCCGCCGATTACCACACGGGCACCGGCGAACAGCGCAGCGTCGCGCTGTCGTCGCGCGTGACGGTCGAGCTGAATACGCAGACGCGTCTCGACGTGCTGGCCGCGAGCGATGCCGCGCACGGCGTCGAAGTCGTCGCCGGCGAAGCGGAGATCGACGCGGTCGCGCCGCCGGCCGGCCGCGCGACGCCGATCCAGCCCGTCACGGTGGTGGCGGGCGGCGGCCGCATGCAGGCGACCGTCGCGCGCTTCAACGTGCGGCGCACGGGCACGCAGGTGTGCGTGACCTGCCTGTCCGGCACGGTCGCGCTCCAGCATCCGCGCGGCGCGCGCATGTTGAACGCCGACGATCAGGTCGTCTACGACGATCGCGGCGTGCAGCCCGTGTCGCGGATCGATCCGGGCGCCGTCAGCGCATGGCGGCGCGGCATGCTGGTGTTCAACGGCGTGCCGCTGTCGGACGTCGTCGACGAGATCAACCGCTACCGGCGCGGCAAGGTCATCCTGCGCCGCGCGTCGCTCGGCGCGAACCGGATGCAGGCGCAGTTCCCGATCACGCGGCTCGACGACGTGATCGACATGGTCGGCCGCCTGTACGGCGCGCACATCACGCGCCTGCCCGGCAACATCGTGCTGTTGAGCTGACCGGCTTCCCGCGCTTCATTCCCCCGTTTTCCTTCCGCGCGCGATGCGTTCGCGTCGCTTGCGGCCGTCCGCGCACTGCGGGTTACGGCCGTCCGATACGACTTGATCAATGAGGGCCGGCAAACGCCGGGCTGTCCTTGAGGGCGGCCCGGTGTGACGTCGTCGGACCCGAGGCGTGGGTGGCAAGCGCCCCGGCCGCGCAGCGATGCGCGGTGCGGGGGATGTGTGTCGATGGAGCTTCGGGCGGTGGCGTGATCATGAACGAATCGCAACGGGACACGGATCCGGGCGACGCGAATACGCGCGCCGATGCGATCCGCGAGGGCGCGGTGCGCTGGCTGCTGTGGCTGCGCGCCGGCGATACGACGGAGCAGGAACACGACGCTTTCGCGCGCTGGCGCGCGCAGAGCGACGAGCATGCGCGCACGGTCCGCGAGCTGATCTGGATGTGGGCGCTGCTGGAGGCGGTCGGCCGTCATGAGCCCGGCGGATCGACGCGCACGCATTGACATGGCGGCGGTTCGCGCACGCACCGGTGTGGTGCGCGATCGCGTTCGCGCGACGACCCACGGGCGCCGGAAGAAAGTCTGCGGGTTATGCAGGCCCGCTTCGACCTTGTATATGAGAGAGCGAGGGGGCCGTGTAGCAGGACCGTGAAGAGGGGCGGTAAAGCGGAGACCGGGGAACGGGGGCCGGAGACGGCTCCCGGATCACCGTTCACGCATGGCGGCGGCGCGCGTGGCGAGTACGTGCCGGCCGCGTCACGACAACACGGATTCCCGATTCAGGATGGCGCCCCGGGCTGCAGGCCCGCGCGTGCGCCGTTCCATGCGGCATCGAGCGGATCGCCGGCATCGCGCAGCGGCTCGCGCAGAAAGGGAAAGCGTTCGACGAACGATGCGGATTCTTGCAGGGCCACGATATGGTTGACCATCCATTGCAGCAGTTCGCCGCCGTGCCGGACCTGTTCCGGGCGCCAGTCCGGCATTGTCGCGAAGACGGCCGAGAAGCCGCTCCAGCGCGACGGCCGGTCGTTGTCGCCGGGCCGGAAATACGTGTTCATCGCGACGTCGTCCGCGTCGGTCAGCGCGCCGACGAACAACCCGTGCGGCGTCGGCACGCCGATTTGCCGCCAGCCTTCCGCGAGCGCGAGCGAGCGCATCACGCGCGCCGCGACGAATGCGATGCGCGTTTCATGTTCGACTTCCGCCAGCGACATCACGCCGTTGCGCTGCATGCAGCGCGCGACCGCGTGCGGACGGATCACGTTCGACGCGAAGCTGCGCAGCACGAGGTCGGGCACCGTCAGCTGAAGCTGGAATTCGCGCAGCCCGTGCTCGGCGCTCATCGTCGAGAAATTGACGAACAGCCCTTCGGCCCGTCCGAGCGCACCGACGTACGGTTCGAGCCCGAGGCGCGCGAGTTTCGGTGCGATCTGGCGTTCGAGCAGCCGCAGCAGGTTGCGGCGGTTGCGCACGCCGTTGAAATCGTCGATGCCGCGCGTGACGACGTCGCTGATTTCCCAGCGGCGCTCGTCGGCGACGAGCCGCGGCGAGCCGCTCAGGTCGAACCGGGCGCGGCCGTGCGCCACGCGGGGATCTACGTACATGCCGGTGCCTCGTGCATCGATTGCGGGCTGACCGTCGCGACGGCGTGTCGTCGCGCGGATCGGGTCGCCCACGATGCTGCGGTGTCGACCGCGCGCCGTCAAGTGCGAACGCATCGCGACGCACGCGTGCGCGTGCCGTTGCGGCGGCCCGCGCGGTCAACCGGACAATGTGGGGTAACCCGATGATGCGCACGATCGTGGAACGCTTTGTCGAGCAGAGCCCGATGACGATCATGGCGCGGCTCGTGCTGCAATGCGCGCTGCACGACGACTGGGTCGGCGCCGCGGCGGACGCCGGCGACGAACCCGACGGCGAGTCGATCCGCGAGGCGCTGTTTGCCCTGGCCGTCGACGCGCTCGCGTCGATTGCGGGGCGACGGCGGATGTCCGACGGCGAGGCGGCCGCTGCGCCGGGGGTGGGTACGGCCGTGACGGCGCTGCACGATTGCATGAGCCGGTGGCGGGCCGGCTGGGGGCGCGCGCTGGTAAGGGACAGCGTCGACCTGCTGCTGCCGGTCGCGTCGGTGCGCGGCGTCGACGGTGCGCGTGCAGTCGACGGGATGCGGCTGCGCGTGCTGGACGGGGCCGGCGAGGCTTGTGCGCCGCGGGCCGGCGGTTGCGACTGCGGGCGCGCGTGCGACGACCCCGCGCGCGATGCGGTGGCGGGCGGCGTGCGCGTCCTGCCGGTCTACGATCCGGATCTCGGGATGATCGTCGACCTGCTGCCGTGCGAGCGGGGTCGGTCGCACGAGCGTGCATTCGTCGGCGCGCTGCTGGAAACGGTTCGACCGGGCGAGCTGTGGATCGTCGACGGGCGCTTCGATACGGACGCGATCCTGTCCGGCTGGCCGCGTCGCGGCGGTGCGTTCGTGCTGCGCGAATACGCCTGCCCGGCGGCGTGCCGGCCGCTCGGCGACTGGCGGGAAGCGGGCGTGTTCGGCGCCGGGCGCGTGCGCGAACAATCCGTCGGGATGGCCGGCGAAGGCGGCGTGTCGGGCGCGTTTCGACGGATCGAATGGCGCGGCGCGGAGGCCCCCGGCGACATCGTCACGCTGTTGACCGATCTGCCGGCCGGGCGGTTCGACGCGCCGCAGGTCGTTGCACTGTCGTGCCGGCGCTGGCGTGACGCGTTGCCGCTGGCGCTCGAGCCCGTCGTGGACGGCGCGCCGTTCGGCGCCGTGCCCGCGCGTGCGGCGCTGCTGGCGAGCGGGATCGCCGCGTTTGCCTACAACGCGTTCAGCGTGATGACGCGGGTCGTCGGCGGCACGCTCGATCTCGACGCGCGCGACGTCGAGCGCCTGCCGGCGCTGATCGCCGACGGCGTGGCGGCCACCTACGCGGGCATGATGATCGCGCTGCCGCCGGACTGGTGGCAGCGTTACGACCAGTTGCCCGCGACCGCGCTCGGCCAGATCGTGCGGATGCTCGCCGCGCACGTCGACCCGCGCAGCGAGCGGCGGCGGCGCCGTGACAACCGGCTGTCCGCGAAGTCGCAGGCGATGCTGCGCGCGGCGACGCTCGAGCGCCTGATGCACGACGACGGCGACGATCCGGCCGCGAACGTGTTCAGCCTGCGCACGATCGCGATGGCGACGCGCGACTTCAGCAGCAATCCGTCGAAGGCGCTGCGGCACGCGGGCGAGGCGCTCGTGATGGTCACCAAGTACAACCGGCCGATCGCGCTGCTCGTGTCGATCGACGACTGGAACCGGCTGCTCGGCGAAGTACGCGAGACGAGCTTCACGCGGCTGTCGTTCGATGCGGCCGCGTCGCAGGGCCTGCGCCCGGTGACGCTGAGCGAGTCGTCGTTGAATTAGCGGGCGCCGGCCGCACGTTGCCGGCCCGGCTTGCCGTTCATCGCGCCGGCGCGTGCCGCCCTCGGCTTCAACTCGTCAGCCGCCGCACCCAGATGACCGACGTCCATGCGAAATTGCCGCTGCCGTAGCGCGCGATCAACGTGTCGATGCGCGTGTTGATCCGCGCCGAATGCACGCGGCAGTGCACGATGAAATAGCCGCTGTTCACGCCCACGGCCGAGCCGTCCGGCAGCGTCGGGTTGCCGCCCTGCGCGGGCAACAGGTATTCGGCGATGTCGCCGGTGCTGACGAAGTAGGCGGTGGCGCGCCGGTCGACGAGCCGCCTGGCCTGGCTCGCCGACAGCGTCGGAATCGCGGCGACGAGCACGGGTTCGGCCGCGGTGTTCGCGTTGACGACGGTCAGGTCGGGCAGGATCGTGACGAACGGCGCGAGCGTTGCGACCGCATTCGCGTCGTAGCCGGGAATGCGTGCGAGATCGTCGACGGACACGAGCTGCAGCGGCCAGCCGCCCGGGCCGTTCGTGTCGCGCAGCGAGCGCAGCATGTAGTCGGCCGTCGGTTGCGCGAGCGCCGGGTCGAGCGACAGCTGCCCGAGCAGGCGCCGGTACGCCAGCACGCCTTCGCCGTTGGACTGCCACGGCTTGCCGGGCGCGGCGCGCGACACGAGGTTCGTCAGGTTGAAGCGCGCCTGCGCGTCCTCGACGCTGCCCGAGATCCACGCGCGTGACAGCTCGGCGTTGACCGTTAGCGCGTCGGACGGCAACAGGTCCGAGAGCGGCACGTCGGCAACCGGTGCCGACCACGTCTGGCCGGCGAACGTGACGTTCGACGTCGCGCTTTGTGCGCGCAGCGTCGCGCGTGCCCATTCGACCGCGGCGCGCTCGATCCACATCGTCTGCGTCGCGAGCCGCTGGTTCTCGACGTCGCGCGTCGCGACCTGCTGGCGCCACAGCACGCTGGCCGCGAGCGTGGCCGCCAGCGCGACGACGAGCAGCACCGTCACGATCGCGATGCCGCGTTCGCGTCGTGCGTGCGCCGTCCTGTCTTTTCCGTATCGAAGCATTCGCGTGCCCCCGCAGTGTCGGCGCGGCGCGCTCACACCTCGAACGCCAGCCACGCATGCGCGATGCTCGCATGCGCGGATGACGCGACGCCGAACAGCGCGGCCAGCCCCGCGACCCAGCATGCGAGCGTCGCGGGACGCATGCCGTCGTCGGCAAGCGGGCCGACGAGGCCGGCGATCGCGTGCGACCGCCACAGCAGCAGCACGAACAGCGCGCAGCCGACGGCCATCGCGATCGCGAACATGTGCGCCGCGACCGCCGGGCGCCGCGTGAACGGCGCGCGGTGATGGCGCTGGTTCGTCGTGACGATCGCGACCCCGTTCGCGACGGGCACGATCGCCATCGCGAGCGCCCAGAACAGCGGCTGGTCGCTCGACGGATTGATCAGCAGCAGCGTGCCGATTGTCCAGATCGGCGGCGCGAGCAGCGTGAGCGCGGACCACGACAGCAGCTGCCACGCGAGCCACGGCGTGCGCCAGCGCAGCGGCGGATGCGGCGCGACATGAGCGGCGGGCGGCAGCGGCCGGCCGGGCATTCCGGCGGCGCCGGACAATCGCCCGGCGAGCCACCGGACGAGCATCGTGGCGAATGACATGGAGTGTCCTGTCGTTGACGTGTTTCGTTCTCAATAGCTAGGACGAAGCGGGCGCGCGCAAGCCGCAGGATTTCGTGCGTGCCGTTGCGTGCGTCGCGATACGGCGATGCGCCGGCGATGCGCCGTAAACGGTCCCGGCGATCCCGCGCCGTGTTTCGCGAGCGTTTCGTGAATATCTTCAGCGGAATGTCACAAAAACTTCCCGGTTGAAACCCGAGGATTGTCGGGCCGCACGCCGGCACGTCGCGTTTTCGCGAGGGCTGGCCAGACGGCGACACGTTTTCCGGTCGTCCGCGCGCAATGGCAGCACGCTGACGCGCCGCAGGTCGGCCGGACGACGCACGTACACGAAACGGGGGCCAAGCAAGGTCATGCACCGCGTCTCGCGCGTCCTGCGCGAGGGAGCGCTGCGCGCGCATTGCAGGCCGCTTGCGTCGACCGCCTGCCCGTGCCGGCGGACCGGTCGACGTCACGCAAAAAAACATTGCGGCAATGCGCGCTTCGTTCCGTCTAGGTAGGTGGGAGCTGCGACTCGGTGTGCCGTATGCGGCCCCGTCCGCGACCGGCGCGCATGCGTCGGGCCGGCGGGCGGGAACACGCGGACGCGCGCATTTTTTCTCATCAGGCGGCGTGAAGCCGACAGGTGCATGACAGTGGAACAGTTCGAGGAAACCCGGCCGGCCGGCGAGCGCGGCACGCCGACGGACGACGTATCGGCGCGGCAGGCGCAAGCGCTGTCGCCGGTCGTCAACCTGCGCGACACGGGGCGTTTCCTGCAGGTGCTCGAGGCGCTCGGGTGCTCGCCGGCCGTGAGCCGCCGCCCGTCCGGCGTGGCCGCGATCGGCGTCGACGACGGTGTGCCCACATTGTCCGCGTGCCTGTTGCCGCGCTCGATGGGGATGGCCGTGTCGGGTAACCGGCTCGCGGTCGCGACGATGCACGAATTGATGGTGTTCGCCAACGTGTCGACGCTCGCGCCGCGCTCTCCGGCCCGCCCGGATCATTACGACGCGATGTTCGTGCCGAGCATGTCGTACTACACCAGCGATCTCGACCTGCACGACATGGCGCTCGACGAGCACGTGCGGCTCGCGGTCAACACACGCTACTCATGCATCAGCGTGATCGACGGTTATTTCAATTTCACGCCGATCCGGCAGCCGCGTCCGCGCGAGGACGATGAACCCGCGAACGCGGCGGAGCAGGCGTGATGACGATCGATCGTTGCGGGTTTCCCGGCGTCGTTTCGTCCTTATCGGTAGACGGAGCGTGCGCAGGGTGGAGAGCCTCGCCGCGGGCCGGCGGGGTGTTGTGGCTCACGGGGCTGTCGGGCGCGGGCAAGACGACGCTGGCCGATGCGGTGGCGGCGCAACTGCGCGACCGATCCGTGCATCCGGTGGTGCTCGACGGCGATCGGCTGCGGACGGGGCTGAATCGGGATCTCGGCTTTACGGTGCAGGACCGTTTCGAGAACGTGCGGCGCATCGCCGAAGTCGCGGCACTGACGAGCGAATCGGGCGCGCTTGCGATCGTTGCGGTCATTTCGCCGCTCGCGGCGATGCGCGATGCCGCGAGAGCGATCGTCGGGCCGGCATTCCGTGAAGTGTATGTGAGCACGCCGCTCGCCTGCTGCGAGGCGCGGGATCCGAAAGGGCTGTATGCGCAGGCGCGGAGCGGTGTGCTGCCGGAATTCACGGGTGTTTCGGCGCCGTACGAGCCACCGGTCGAAGCCGATCTCACGATCGACACCGGCCGCGCGTCGCTCGCGATGTGCGTCGACACGCTGATGCGGTTCGCCGTCGCGCAGTTCGGTGGTGCGGCCGATCCGCAGGCGGCACCGCTGCGGCACGGCTGAGTCCGGATCGATGGCAGGAAATGGTATTTCGCAGTTCATGATAAGGATGACGAACAAAGCGTCATCAAAGTGAAACAGGCAACTGATAGCGGAGCGGCGGCAGTTCGCGACAGCTTCGCTTCGACCCGGAACAACAAAGGGGAATGGCGCATGCCGCCGAGAGTAGACCGCAAGTCACGCGAACGATGGCGGCTGAAATGCCGATGCCTGGCGGGCGTCGTGCTGGCCGGAGGGATGGGCCTCGCACCGGGCGTTCATGCGCAGGAAGCCGCGCCGGCCGCGAAGGCGGCACCGGCCGCACCGCAGTCGTTCGACGTGAATGCCTTCGTGGTGCGCGGCAACACGACGTTGCCGACGCTCGAGATCGAGAAAGCCGTGTATCCGTTCGAAGGGCCGGGCCGCACGCTCGCCGACGTGAACGCGGCACGTGACGCGTTGCAGAAGGCGTACCAGGATCGCGGCTACCAGTCGGTCGTCGTCGAGCTGCCGCAGCAGCAGGTGAAGAACGGTGTGATCCTGCTGCAGGTGACCGAGGCAAAGGTCGGGCGCCTGCGCGTGGACGGCGCGAAATACAACTCGCCGCAGAATATCCGCGATGCGGTGCCGGCGCTCGCCGAAGGCCAGGTGCCTGATTTCAACCAGGCCCAGCAGCAGCTCACCGACCTGAACCGCTCGGCGGACCGCCAGGTGATTCCGGTGCTGAAGCCGGGCGCGTTGCCGCAGACGGTCGACGTCGACCTGAAGGTCGACGATCACAGCCCGCTGCACGGCTCGCTCGAACTGAACAACGACAACAGCCCGGGCACGTCGACGCTGCGCACGACCGCGAGCCTCAGCTATTCGAATCTGTGGCAGCTCGGCCACGTGATTTCCGGCACCTACGTGATCGCGCCGCAGCATCCGAACGATGCGCGTGTCTACGCGTTCTCGTATCTCGCGCCGATCAGGGATTCGCGCTGGAGTTTCCTCGCGACGGTCGTGCATTCGGACAGCAACGTCGCGTCGGTCGGCAACACCAACGTGCTGGGCAAGGGCACCACGTACGGCTTCACCGCGATCTATTCGCTGCCGGCGACGGAGACCTACGCGCATTCGGTCAGCATCGAGATCGATCGCAAGCATTACGACGAGGACGTGTCGCTGCCGGGGCAGGGCGGCTCGACGGCGCCGCTCACGTACGTGCCGGTGACGCTGTCGTACAACGGCCAGTTGAGCCTGAAGAACTCGCAGACGTCGTTCTCCGCGTCGCTGACGACGAACATCCGCGGCCTCGGCAGTGACTGGGGCGCATGGGACAACAAGCGCTACAACGCAACGCCCGATTTCGTGTACGGCAAGTTCGACGTGAATCACACGCAGCGCTTCGCGAACGACATGCAGGCCAACGCGCACGTGAACGCCCAGATCTCGAACTCGCCGCTCGTGTCGAGCGAGCAGTTCGCCGCGGGCGGGATGAACAGCGTGCGCGGCTACATGCAGGCCGAGGACACGGCCGACAGCGGCGTGATCGCGTCGCTCGAGCTGCGCAGTCCGTCGCTCGCGAAATGGCTCGGCGGCGCGGTCGGCAGCCGCGTGAACGAGTGGCGCTTCCACGCGTTCTTCGACGCGGCGCACCTGTGGCTGCTGAGCCCGCTGCCGGAGCAGACGGCGCGCTTCAACCTGATGAGTGTCGGCGTCGGCACACGGGTGCAGATCATGAAGTATGCGAGCGCGGATTTCGAGGCCGGCTGGCCGTTGAAGGCGGGCGTCTATACGCGGCAGTACAGCCCGCGGTTCGATTTCTTCGTAAGGCTGGGGTTCTGACGGTTTTTTTGATCGTGCCGGGGCGATGCGACGAGCGCGGCGCCCGCACATTCGGGGAGTGGATCGTGAAGCGAGTCTTGGTTTTCCTGTTGGCGGTGATGCTCGGCGTGCTGCCCGGCATCGCGAACGCATGGTGGCAGAACGACTGGTCGTACCGGAAGGCGATCACGATCGACGCGAGCGCGAAAGGCGCGAACCTCGCGGAGTCGGCCGGCCGTGTGCCGCTGCTGATCCGCCTGCACTCGGGCAATTTCCAGTTCGACGGGCTGGCCGACAACGGCGCCGACATCCGCTTCGTCGCCGGCGACGACAAGACGCCGCTGAACTACCACGTCGAGCAATACGACCCGGTGCTCGGTGTCGCGCTGATCTGGGTCGACGTGCCGAAGATGCCGGCCGGCGCCGCGGAGTCGATCTGGATGTACTACGGCAACAAGAAGGCGCCCGACGGCAGCAAGCCGGCCGAGACGTTCGATGCCGACTACACGCTCGTCTATCACTTCAACGGTGCGGCCGGCGCGCCGCCGAAGGATGCGACCGCGTATGGCAACAATGCGCAGAACGCGGCGTTCCGTACGGTCGAGGACGGCATCGTCGGCAAGGGTGCGCGCTTCGACGGTACGGGGTCGCTGACGTTGCCGGCAAGCGCATCGCTGAATGTGGCGGCCGGCGGCAGCTTCACGTTCAGCGCATGGGTGAAGCCGTCGGCGCTGGCGCCGAACACGCTGCTCTATAGCCGCCGCGATGGCGCGAACGCGCTGCTGGTCGGCCTCGACAACGGCGTGCCGTTCGCGGAAGTCCAGGGCGCAGCCGGCAATCCGGCACCGGTGCGCACGCCGGCCGCCTCGCCGGTCGCCGCGAACCAGTGGACCTATCTCGCGGTCACGGCCGACGGCAAGAACCTCACCGTCTACGTGAACGGCAAGCAGGCCGCGCAAGTCGCGGCGACGCTGCCCGCGTTGACCGGCGCGGCGACGGTTGCGGCGGACGCGCCGGGCGCGCCGGCCGGGTTCGCCGCGTATGCGGGCGCGCTCGACGAGCTGCGCCTGTCGAAGATCGCGCGCTCGCCGGCCGCGATCGCGGTCGACGCGCTCGCGCAGGGTTCGGAATCGAAGCTCGTCGCGTATGGCGCGGACGAGAAGCAGTCGGGCTTCGGCTTCGGCTATTTCGGCGTGATCGTGCAGTCGGTGACCGTCGACGCGTGGGTCGTCATCACGATCCTGCTCGGCATGGCGCTCGTGTCGTGGATCGTGATGTGGACCAAGGCGCGCTACGTCGGCACCGTCGACAAGGCGAACCAGTATTTCGTGCAGCGTTTCCGCGAAGTGGCGGGCCGCCACCTGGTCGGTCTCGCGCATGTCGACGAAGCGAGCGCCGACGGCCGCCGGCTGTACCAGTCGTCGCTGTACCGGCTGTACAAGGCCGGCGTGCATGAAATCCACAGCCGCGTGGACGGCAACGGCCGCACGGTGATCACGTCCGAATCGATCGAGGCGATCCGCGCGTCGATGGACGCGACGCTCGTGCGCGAAAACCAGCGGCTGTCGAAGTCGATGGTGCTGCTGACGATCGCGATCTCGGGCGGCCCGTTCCTCGGGCTGCTGGGCACGGTGGTCGGCGTGATGATCACGTTCGCGGCGATCGCGGCGGCCGGCGACGTCAACGTGAACGCGATCGCGCCGGGTATCGCGGCCGCGCTGCTCGCCACCGTCACGGGGCTGTTCGTCGCGATCCCCGCGCTGTTCGGCTACAACTACCTGCTGATCCGCAACAAGAACGTGACCGCGAACATGCAGGTGTTCGTCGACGAATTCGTCACGCGCCTCGCCGAAGCGCACCGCGCGCCCGATCACGCGGTGCTGGCCGACTGACCGCATCGCACGCAGGAGACCACCATGCAGGTTCAGGACGACGACAAGCCGTACGACGACATCAACATCACGCCGATGCTCGACCTCGCGTACGTGCTGCTGATCATCTTCATCATCATGACGACCGCGTCGGTGCAGGGCATCAAGGTCGATCTGCCGAAGGCGAGCTCGTCCGCGAGTCTCGCGAAGCCGAAGACGAAGGCGATCACGGTCGCCGATTCGGGGCAGGTGTTCCTCGACGCGTACCCGGTGACGATGGACGAGCTCGAGAGCCGGCTGCGCACCGAGAAGGCGACCAGCCCGGATTTCCCGATCGTGCTGAAGGGCGACGCGGCCGTGCAGTACCAGAAGGTGATGGACGTGCTCGACCTGCTGCGCCGCCTCGACCTGTCGCAGGTCGGCCTGGTGACCGGCAAGGCGAAGCAGGGCGGCTGACGCGATGGAAATGACCTACAACGGCGGCCCGCCGGACAAGGGCCCCGGCCGCTACGTGAAGCCCGTCGCGATCGCGCTGGTGCTTGCCGGCGTGGCCGCGCTGATCTGGCGTTTCGCGGGCGACACCGCGGGCGTGAAGCGCGTGAGCGCGCCGCAGGTGACGACGGTGATCCCGCTGCCGCCGCCCCCGCCGCCGCCGAAACAGAAGCCGCCGCCCGAGAAGGTGAAGGAAGAGGTCAAGACGCCGGTCGAGCGGCCGACGATCGCGCCGAAGCCGTCCGAGGCGCCGAAGCCGTCGGACAACCAGCCGAAGCAGATGACGATGAATGCCGACGCGCAGGCGGGCAGCGACAACTTCGGCATCGGCGCGGGCGACGGGTCGGGCATGCTGGGCAGCGGCGGGGGCGGCAAGTTCGGCAACGCGAGCTATGCGCAATACATGGTGTACGTGCTGCAGCGTGCGATCGAGCAGGACAAGGGCGTGCAGGAGGCCGGCGGCGCCCGGTTCGCGGGCAGCCTGAACCTGTGGATGGACACGTCCGGGCGGATCACGAAGGTGACGATCGCGCAGTCCACCGGCGACGCGAAGATCGACGCGGCCGTCGTCGCGGCGGTCGAGGCGCTCGGCCGGGTCGATGAGGTGCCGCCGCCCGCGACCGCGTATCCGGTGCTCGTCAAGCTCCAGGGCCGCAAGCCGGCATGACGATGCGCGACAGAGACCACGCAAGAATCATGGGGCAGCGCCGTCGCACGGATGCTGCCGGAAAAGAAACGAAAATTGTTCGGAGTGCTTCGATGATTCGGAAGATGAATGGACGGGGTGGGGTGCCCCGCAACGGCGCGCTGCCCGCGCGCCTGTCGCGCGTCGGTGCGGCGGTGCTGACGCTCGGGCTGACGTGCGCGTCCGCCGCGCACGGGCAATCGCTCGAGGCGCAGGCGGCGTCGGGGAAGGCCGCGCCGACGGAAAGCGTGGTGATCAACCTGATCAACCTGCTCGTCAAGCGCGGCGTGCTCACGCAGCAGAACGCGAACGAGCTGATTGCCGAAGCGCGCACGGAAGCCGTGCAGGCGAGGTCGGCGCGCGCATCGGGCGCACCGGTCGTGGCGGGCGGCGTGGTCAACCCGCCGACGCAGCCGGGCGACGTCGCGGTGCCGTACGTGCCGCAGCTCGTGCGCGACCAGATCCGCGACCAGGTGAAGCAGGAAGTGATCGCGCAGGCCAAGGCCGAGAACTGGGCGCAGCCGAACACGTTTCCCGACTGGGTGTCGCGCATCAAGCTCGACGGCGACATGCGCGTGCGCGACGAGTACCACTTCTACGGCAGCCGCAACGCGAACAACGTGACGAACTTCGCGGCGATCAACCAGGGCAACGGGTTCGACATCAACTCGAACACCAACACGACGCAGCTGCCGACCCAGAACACCACGCAGAACCGCAACAACCTGCTGCGCTATCGCGCGCGGCTCGGCGTGACGGCGACGCTGTCCGACGAGATGATCGCGGGCCTCCAGCTCGCGAGCGGCAACGACAATGGCCCCGTGTCGACGACGGGAACGGCCGGGGGCGGCTGGGGGAAGAAGAACATCTGGCTGAACAAGGCGTTCTTCGCGTACAAGCCGACGTCGTGGCTGAACCTGACGGCCGGCCGTTTCGACAACCCGTTCTTCAAGTCGGACCTGGTGTTCTCGGACGACCTGATGATGGACGGGCTCGCCGCGAACCTGCGCCATGCGCTGCCGTGGAATCCGGACGTCACGCTGTTCGGCACGCTCGGCGTGTTCCCGATCCAGTACACGAGCGAGAACTTCCCGTCGAACAGCACCGACAAGGCCGGCAGCGACACGAAGTGGATGATCGGCGCGCAATTCGGCGCCGACTGGAAGATCGATGCGAAGAACCGGCTGCGCGGCGCCGTCGCGTATTACGACTTCCAGAACATGCGCGGCACGCTGTCGTCGCCGTGCGCGCTGTATCTCGGCGCGACGAACTGCAGCACCGACAACGAGGCGCCGGCATTCATGCAGGGCGGCAACACGCTGATCGCATTGCGCAACATCGTGCAGAACCCGAACCTCGCGCCGGGGATGACGCCGCAGCCGCAGCTTTTCGGTCTCGCGTACAACTACCGGCTGCTCGACCTGAAGGCGCAGTGGGATACGGTCGTCGCCGACCGCTTCAAGCTGCGTCTCGACGGCGAATACGTGCGCAACCTCGCGTACAACGACAACAAGGCGTTCGCGGCGGCGTCGCTGCCGGTCAACAACTACGAATCGACGTCGGTGAACGCGACGCGCGCCGACTACCGCAGCGGCCCGAACGGCTTCCTCGCGAAGGCGACGTTCGGCGAGCCGGAACCGCGCGAGAAGGGCCAGTGGAACTTCTCGATCGCATACAAGTACCTGCAGCCGGACGCCGTGCTCGACGCGTTCAACGATCCCGACTTCCACCTGGGCGGCACCAACGCGCGCGGTTACGTGCTCGGCGCCGCCTACGCGGTTGCACGGGACACGTGGGTGTCGGCCCGCTACCTGAGCTCGAAGGAAGTGTACGGGCCGCCGGTATCGATCGACGTGCTGCAGATCGAGCTCAATGCTCGCTTCTGACCGGAGCCGGGAATGAACACGATCACTCGCACGATGCTCGCGGCCGCCCTGGCCGGCATGCTGCTGTCCGCGGCCGGCGGCGCGCATGCGCAGAGCATCGAGGACAAGCTGCGCAGCCAGTTACGCTCGACCGTGCAGGAGCTGCGCCAGTTGCAGGACAGTCAGGCGCAGTTGCAGAGCGACAAGGCGGCGGCCGAGAAGCAGCGCGACGACGCACTTGCGCAGCTGAAGGCGATGCAGGGGCAACTGGCGGCCGCGCGCGGCGACTCGGGCGCCGAGGCCGCGGCGAAGCGCGCGCTGGCGCAGGAACGGGCGGGCCGCGAGCAGGACGCAAAGTCGCTGGCGAAATACAAGTCGTCCTACGAGGACCTGCTGACCGTGTCGCGTGCCCGCGACGCGCAGCACACGCAACTGCAGAAGGACGTCGCCGCGCGTGACACGCAGCTGAAAACCTGCCAGGCACACAATGCCGAGCTGTATCGCGTGGGGCACGAGATTCTCGACGCGTACGAGCACGTCGGCATCGGCACGCTGTTCTCGTCGCGTCAGCCGTTCGCGCAGTCGGCGCGCGTGAAGTACGACGACCTCGCGCAACGCTACGGCGATGCGCTGTACGCGGGCAAGTACGATCCGGCCGCGCGGCCGGTTGCCGCCGCGCCGGCACCGGCGTCGGCGTCGGCCGCTTCGGCCGCTTCGGCGAACGCGCAGTGAGCGCGCGGCCCGCAACCGGGATTGAACCGATCGATTCGTTGAACATGGGGAAGACAGACATGCAAGACAAGCAACCGAACGCCGGCGACGAACGCGCGGCACACGATGCGCCGATCGAAGCGATCTGCGCCGACCGTCTCGCCGACGTGCTGCGCCGCGCGGGCTATCGCGTGACGGCGGCCGAGCAGAACGGCGCGGTGCAGTTGATGAGCGCGAGCCAGGGCATCGGCTTCGCGGTGCGCTTCGGCAACCCGGCTGCCGCGCTCGCGCCGCAGGGTGCCGATGCAACGCCCGCCGTGCTGCCGTACATCGATTACACGCTGTCGTGCGTGCTGCAGGTGCAGGGTGAATTGCCGGCCGAGCTCGTCGCGGACTGGAACCGGACCAAGCGCTTCGCGCGTCTCGCGAGCCACGGGCAGTTTCTTGCGCTGGAAATGGACGTGATCGTCGCGGGCGGCGTGTCCGAGCGCTACCTGCGCTCGACGATCGAGCTGTGGGACCGGCTGATCCAGGAATTCCTGCTGCACCTGCGCAACCGTCCCGCGATGGCCGGGCAGGAAGCGGCGGCGCGTGCGGCGGCCGGCGACCAGGCACGCGCATCGACCGCCGGAGCGGCCACGGCAGCAGTCGAGGCTGCCGCGCAGTGACGCGCGCCGGCAGCCGGATCGGCGCCATGCTGCGTGCGTGGTTGCCGGGCCGCGCGCGGCACGACGCGAAAGCCTCGGCCGCGGGCGATGTACCCGCCGCGTGGGGCGCGTATGCACAGCGCATCGCACAGTGGCTGCGGGCGACGCTCGACGACGAAAGCGACGACGCGGCGGTTTGCCGCCTGCGCGCCGGCATCGAGCGCTGGGCCGGCGAACGGGCCGATGCGGGCGACGACCGTCCCGTGCTGCCGGTGCGCGCGTGGCTCGACCGGTACGGGCACGTGACGCGCATCGACAGCGGTGCGGCCGGGCAAGCGGCGCTCGACGCGGCGCTGCACGCCGCACTCGTCGGCCGGGCGGTCGGCGCGGCGCCGCCACGCGGGATGGCGCAGCCGCTTGTCCTGCGCATGACGCTGACGGACGCGCGCTGATGCGGCGTCCGCAATTCAGGAACGATCGAGAGGGCAGTCGAACGATGATGACGAAGATGAAGATGCTGGCGACGGTGGCAGGCAGTCTCGTGCTGGGTGCGCCGTTCATTGCGCACGCACAGGACGACGTGGTCGCGAATGCCGCGCAGGCATCGGTCACGCAGGCCGATATCGCGGGGCTGCTGAAGTCGGTGAGCCAGGAAGGGCGCGAGCGTCTCGCGGCCGATCCCGCGGCGCTCGACCAGGTCGTGCGTTCGACGCTCGCGCAGAAGGCCGTGCTGGCCGAGGCGAAATCGAAGGGCTGGGACAAGCAGGCGCAGGTGCAGGCGGCCGTCGAACAGGCGCAGCGCGACATCGTCGTGCGCAGCTACCTGGCGTCGGCGAATGCGCCGCCGGCCGACTATCCGTCGGACGCGGAGCTGCAGTCCGCGTATGACAGGAATCGCGCCGCGTTTACCGCGCCGCGCGCGCTGCACGTCGCGCAGATCTATATCGCGGTGCCGCCGAACGCGGATGCCGCGACGCTCGACAAGGCGCGCAAGCAGGCGGCCGATCTCGCGAGCCGCGCGCGCGGCGGCGATTTCGCGGCGCTCGCGAAGGCGAATTCGCAGGACAAGGCGAGCGCCGCGAACGGCGGCGATCTCGGGTTCGTGCCCGATCAGCTGATGGTGCCGGCAGTCCGTCAGGCGGCCGACGCGTTGAAGCCGGGCCAGGTCTCCGCGCCGATCCAGACGCCGGCCGGCTTTCATGTCGTGAAGCTGATCGACGTTCGCGCGGCCGCGCCGCGCCCGCTGGCCGACGTGAAGGAGCAACTGCGCGCGATGCTGCGCGCGCAGCGCACGCAGCAGAATGCGCAGGCGTATCTCGCGAAGCTCGCCGCGAACGCACCGATCAACGAAGACGCGCTGAAGAAAGCGCTCGCATCCGCCCGGTAGGCGCGCGCATGGGAACCGTCCGTTCGACGCCGCGCGTCGGCGCACCCGATGCGCGCACGCCGGGGCGCCGCCGCCCGGCCGGGGCTGCCGACCGCCCGCGCATGCCGAAAGCGAACCCGTGGCCGGGCCGGCCCGGCGAGTGGCCCACGCATTGCCCGCTGTGCTTCGGGGCGCTGGAGCCGTTGCCCGGTGCGGGCGGTTACGCGCGGCACCGGAGCGCGCGATGCTCCGCGCAGTGCGTGCTCACCACGCGCCAGTACCAGCCGGAGGACCTGACGATTCGCGGCTCGCGCGACGCGCAGGTGGCCGCCCGGCATCGCGAGCGCTTCGTGGCGCACTGGGCGCGTCATTACGCACTGATGCGGCGCGCGTGGCCCGCGCTCACGATCGGGCGTTTCATCGCGGTGATCGCCTGCGTCGACGTCGCGGATCTCTGGTCGTACCGGATGTTGCGCGACGACGATCTGGCGGCCGTGCTGCTCGTGCTGGCCGGTTTCCTGCGCGTGCCGGACGCGTCGGGTGCCGATGTTTCGGGTACCGATGCGTCGGGCGCCGATGCGTCGGGCGTCGACGCACGCGCGCCTGGCGTGCGGTGGGTGCGATTCTGGTTCGACGCGAGCGTGCGCGACGTCGGCGATCTGTGGGCGGCCGGTAATGGCGCGCCGTCGCTGTTTCGCGTCGACTATCGCGAGCCGCTCGTCACGCCGTATCCGACCGGCGCGCAGGTGCAGGCGTGGCAGCCGGTCGACGGCATGCGCGACGCCTGGGCGCAGCGGGTCGATGCGCAAGAGCCGGCCGTCGACGACGCCGATCGCGCGGCGTTCGCGCGTTTCCTGGCGCGCGCGTCGGCGCCGGGCACGAACGTGTGACCGCCGCAGCGCGGGTGCCATGGAGTCCTTTCTGAAGGAGCGCGCATGAAGATGCGACGAAGCGCAATCGCGACGATCGTCTGCCTGCTGGTGGCAACCGGCACGCACGCGCAGGGCGGCCGCGCGGCGGCGAGCGCGGGGGCGGCCACGAAGCCGGTGTGCGTCGATGCGGAAGTCGACGGCAAGCGTGCGCTGTCGTACGACTGCCTGAGCCGGCAACTGACGCCGAAGGCCGATCCGCAGGCGGGCGCATCGCAGACGGATGCGGAGCGACTGTCGAAGCAGCCGTCGAACCGTCTCGGCACGTTCAACCTGTCGACCGAGCGGAACCGGTTCGGCTCGAACTGGGGCCGGTCGGTGACGCCGCAGCGGCCGGATGCGCCGGTCGTGGTGCCACCGAAGTAATGCGTGCGGCCGGGCGTGCCGCGCGCGTACCGATGAGCCGGCGGCGTTCCGGCGCGAACCGACGAGGAGCAGCGACATGAAGGCGGGCAGGCACACGAACCGGGCGGTTGTGCTGCGAGCGATGGCGGGCGGGCTGGCGCTGGCCTGCGCGTGCGCCGGTGCAACGACACCGGCACCGGCATCGGCATCGGCCGCCGAACGGCCGGCGCAGCCGGTTGCCGCGTCGCCTGCGCCGGCCGTTGCGCTGCCGAACTTCGCCGCGCTGGTGCGGCGCGTCGGCCCGGCCGTCGTCAACATCAGCGTCACGCGCGAAGTCACGCAGATGGGCATCCAGCTGCCGCCGGGCATCGCGCCCGATCATCCGCTCGCGCCGTTTCTCGCGCGGCGCGTGATCGGCAATCGCGAGGAAGTGAGCCTCGGCTCCGGCTTCATCGTCAGTGCGGACGGCGTGATCCTGACCAACCGGCACGTGGTCGGCGACGCCGTCGCGATCGACGTGAAGCTGACCGACAAACGGCAGTTCAAGGGGCGCGTGATCGGCAGCGACCCCATCTCCGACGTTGCCGTGATCCGCATCGACGCGCACGACCTGCCGGTCGTCGCGACCGGCGACCCGGCACGCACCGAGGTGGGCGACTGGGTGATGGCGATCGGTTCGCCGTACGGGTTCGCGAACACGGTCACGCAGGGCATCGTCAGCGCGAAATCGCGCTCGTTGCCCGGTGAGCGCGCGATTCCGTTCATCCAGACCGACGTGCCGATCAACCCCGGCAATTCGGGTGGCCCGCTGTTCGATCTCGGCGGCCGCGTGATCGCGATCAACTCGATGATTTTCTCGAAGACGGGCGGCTACCAGGGGCTCGCGTTCGCGATCCCGATCGACATCGCGCTCGACGTGAAGGACCAGCTGCTGCGCACCGGCAAGGTGACGCGCGGCCGGCTCGGCGTGGCCGTGCAGGAGGTAAGCCAGGCACTCGCACGTTCGTTCGGCCTCGCGAGCCCGGACGGCGCGCTGATCACCATGGTCGAACCGGACGGCCCGGCCGCGCACGCGGGCCTGCAACCGGGCGACGTCGTGCTCGCCGTCGACGGCAAGCCGGTCGCCGAATCGGCGGATCTGCTCGGCACGGTCGCGCTCATGCGGGCCGGGCGGCAAGCCGACCTGCTGGTGTGGCGCGCGGGCAGGGCGAGGCACGTGATCGCGACCGTCGCCGCATTCGACAGCGGGTCGGCACCGGCAAGCGGCGAGCAAGGGCCCGCGCGGTTCGGGCTCGCGTTGCGCGCGGCGACCGAGCAGGAGCGCCAGCGGCTCGGCGTCGGCCAGGCGCTCGTCGTCGAGCAGGCGAGCGGCCAGGCCGCGCGCGCGGGATTGCAGGCCGGCGATATCGTGCTGTCGGTCAACGGCACGCCGGTCGCGAACATCGGCGCGCTGATGACCGAGATCGATGCCGCGCGCGGCAACGTCGCGCTGCTCGTCCAGCGCGGCGGCACGCGCCTGTATGTGCCGATCGAGATCGGTTGAGCGGGTGGGCGGTTGATCGGG
>NZ_QMFZ01000043.1:0-74081 GCF_003294055.1 Burkholderia reimsis | reverse complement strand
GGGGAGGCGTCGAGGGACGGCGGGGAAGAAGGCTCGTGGGCAGCTGTCATCGGCAACGTCGGTAAAGGGAAGGCAGGCGAAAACGCCAAAACGGCAAAACTGGCGCGAAAGCGGCGGGCGAGGCGGGGCCCCGTTGCGGCTTTCCTCCCTGATAGACGAACGGGCCGCGCAAATATTTAGCCGCGCGTTCAAAAAAAAAGCGTCCGCCCGTACTTTGCGCACAAAACGGTAAAAAATCGGCCGCGCCGTTCGTCACACCAGTGAAGCCGCCCCAAGCGGCCCCGAGACTTGGCCGAAGCGGCCGGACCGAAGGACTTCACGCACATGACGAGTTTCCCGACTGCGCTGCATCACCGAATCCGCGAACTGGCGCGCATCGCGCCCGACGCACCCGCAATCGCGGCACCTTTCCAGAACGGCTTGCGCCTGTCGCGCGGCGCGCTCGACGCGCGGGCGTCGCGGCTGGCCCGGCAACTGCGCGCGGCCGGTGTCGGCGCGGAAGTGCGGGTGGGCGTGTGCGTCGAGCGTTCGTGCGAACTGTTCGTCGCGCTGCTGGCCGTGCTGAAGGCGGGCGGCGTGTTCGTGCCGCTCGACCCGCGCCATCCGGCCGCGCGCCTCGACTGGATCGTCCAGGATGCCCGGCTGCGGCACGGCATCGTCGACGCGGCCGGCCGCGCGGCGCTCGGCGCGCCGTTCGAGCACGCGTTCGACGCGGCAGCCGAGGCAGCGGATGGCCAGGAGGTTGCCGAGGATGACGAAGCGGCGACCGTCCACCCGCGTGCGGCCGCCTACATGATCTACACGTCGGGTTCGACCGGCACGCCGAAGGCGGTCGTCGTCGAACACGGGCCGCTCGCCGCGCACTGCGACGCGCTCGCGGCCGCGCTGCCGATCGAGGCCGGCGACCACCTGCTGCATTTCGCGTCGGTCAATTTCGACGCCGCGCACGAGTGCTGGCTCGCGCCGCTCGCGACCGGCGCGAGCATCGTCGTCGCACCGCCGCAGCCGTTCGCGCCGGATGCCGCGCATGCGCTGATGGTGAGCGAGGCGGTCAACGTGGCGGCGTTCCCGCCCGCATACCTGCGCGAATTCGCCGCGGTGGCCGCACGCGACGGCGTACCGCCGGCGCTACGCGTGCTCGCGTTCGGCGGCGAAGCGCTGCCGCAGCAGGCGTTCGAATTCGTGCGCCGCACCTTCCCGTCGGTACGCCTGATCAACGGTTACGGGCCGACGGAGGCCGTGATTTCGCCGATGCTGTGGCCGGTCGAACCGGGCGAGACGCCCGCGCTGGCCGCCGACGACGCTTATGCGTCATTGCCGATCGGCCGCGTGATCGGCCCGCGCGTCGCGCGCGTCGATGGTGGCGAGGGTGGCGAGGGTGGCGGCGTCGACGGCGACGGTGTGGGCGAATTGCTGCTGGGCGGCGTCTGCGTCGCGCGCGGCTATCACGGCCGCCCGGCGCTGACGGCCGAACGTTTCGTTCCGGATGCCGACGGCGAACCCGGTGCGCGCGTGTACCGTACCGGCGACCTCGCACGGCTGCGCGACGACGGCGCATTCGACTATCTCGGCCGCCTCGACGACCAGGTCCAGGTACGCGGCGTGCGCGTGGAGCCGGCCGAAATCGCCGCGTGCCTGCGCTCGCATCCGGCCGTGGCCGACGCGGCCGTGGTCGCCGAAACCGGCAACGGGCCGACGCGCCTGATCGCGTGCGTCGCACTGCGCGCGGCGGCCGACGATGCGGCGCTCAAGGCGCACGTGGCCGGGCAACTGCCGGCCGCATGGCAGCCGCACCGGTTCGTGCGTTGCGATGCGCTGCCGTACACGTTGAACGGCAAGATCGACCGTGCCGCGCTGCGCGAGAAGATTGCCGCCGCGCGCGACACGACGCAGGGGGGCGGCGACGCACCGCGCACGCCGACTGAACAGCAGCTCGCCGGCCTCTGGCAGACGCTGCTCGGCCTCGATGTCGCACCGTCGCGCGACGACCGCTTTTTCGCGCTGGGCGCCGATTCGCTCGCCGCGATGCAGTTGCAGGCCGCGATCCGGGCTGCGGTACGCGTGAACCTGCGGCTCGATACGCTGTTTGCCGATCCGGCGCTCGCCGAACTGGCCGAAGCGGTCGATCGTGCGGAACGCGAAACCGGCGAACCGCTGGCCGCGATCGCCGCGCGCCGGTTGACGACTGATGCGGCCGATGCCGCCGCGGCATGCGCGCCGTACGTCGATCGCGCCGCCTCGCTCGCGCAGCAACGTTTCTGGGTGCTCGCGCAAACGCGTGACGCGAGCGCCGCCTATCACATCGCCGCGCACTGGACGATCGACGGCATGCTCGATCGCGACGCGCTGCAACGCGCGCTCGATCACGTGATCGGCCGGCACGAGGCATGGCGCACGACGCTCGTCGACAACGACGACGGCGTGGTGATGCAGCGGATTCATGCGCACCTGCCGGTGTCGATCGCCGACGTCGACCTGCGCGACCAGCCGCCCGCCGCCCGCGACGCGCAAGCCGCGCGTCTTGCCGAGCGCGAGGCGGCAGAACCGTTCGACCTCGCGCGCGGCCCGCTGCTGCGCGCGACGCTGGTCGCGCTCGCGGGCGACCGTCACCGCCTGCTGCTGACCGCCCATCACGCCATCACCGACGGCTGGAGCTCGCGCTGCGCGTTCGACGAACTGTCGGCCGCCTATCGCGCGTATGCGGAAGGCCGCGCGCCGTCGCTGCCCGATCTGCCGATCCAGTACGCCGACTATGCGGACTGGCAACGCGACATGCTGGCCGGCGGCGAGGGTGAACGTCAGCTCGATTACTGGCGCGGCGCATTGCGCGACGTGCCGGGCCCGCTCGCGCTGCCGGTCGACCGCCAGCCGGGCGCGGCGCGCACGCTGCAAGGTGCGCGCGTGTCGGTGCGGCTGCCCGACGCGGTCGCGGCCGACGTGCGGCAACTCGCGCGCGACGCGCAGGCGACCGTCTTCACGGTGCTGCTGGCCGCGCTCGACGCGTGGCTGTCGCGCCTGACCGGCGCAACGGATGTCGTGGTCGCGGTACCGGTCGCGCATCGTCAGCGCCCCGAAACGCGTGCGCTGCTGGGCCTGTTCCTGAATACGGTCGCGCTGCGCGTGCGGGTGTCGCCGACGCTGCCGTTCCGCGCGCTCGTCGATGCGGCGCGCACGGCGGCGCTCGACGCGGTCGCCCACCAGGACGTGCCGTTCGAGCGTGTCGTCGACGCGGTGAAGCCGCCGGTCAAGCGCGGCGACGAATGGCTGCGCGTGAAATTCGCGCAGCAGTTCGATGCGCGGCACGACAGCGTGCTGCCGGGCGCGACGGCCGTTGCGACGCCGGGCCCCGATCTCGCCGCACGCTTCGACTACGCGGTGGATTTCACCGACGATGCGAACGGCATCGAACTGGTCGCGGCCTATGCGACCGACTGCATCGATGCGGATACCGCGCGTGCGTGGCTCCACAGCTACGCGGCGCTCGTCGGTGCCGCCGCGCGCGATCCGCACCAGACGACGGCCGTCCTGCCGTGCGACGCGTCGGCCGCTGCGCGCCAGCCGCGCGACGGCCGTGCGCTGCGCGTCGAACATGCCGACATCGTCGCCGCGTTCGCGCGGCAGGCGGCCGCGTATCCGCATCGCGTCGCGCTTGCCGATGCGTCGGCGTCGCTGACGTTCGGCGAACTCGACGACGCATCGAACCGCCTCGCACGCGCGCTGTCCGGGCGAGGCGTGGGCGCAGAAGTGCCGGTGATCGTCTGCATCGAACGCTCCGCGCGCTTCGTCGTCGGCCTGCTCGGCGCGCTGAAGGCCGGCGCGCTCGCCGTGCTGCTCGATCCCGCCCAGCCGGCCGCCCGGCTGGCCGCGGCGGCAGCCGACTGCGGCGCGCGCTGGGCGCTCGTCGCGGATACCGCGGCGTGGCCGGCCGGCATCGACGCACAGCCGCTCGACGTCGACACGCTCGCGCAGGACGCAACGCTCGCGCTCGCGGCCGGCGTGCGCGTCGCGCCGCACCCGGAACAGGGCGCTTACCTGATCTATACGTCGGGCTCGACCGGCACGCCGAAGGGCGTCGTCGTGTCGCACGGCGCGCTGGCCGACTACGTGCAGGGGATGCTCGACGAACTCGCGTTCGCACCGGACGCATCGTTCGCGATGGTATCGACCGTCGCGGCCGACCTCGGTCACACGACGCTGTTCGGCGCGCTGTGCGCGGGCCGCACGCTGCACCTGCTGCCGGCCGCGTGCGCGTTCGATCCGGACCTGTTCGCCGACGAGATGCGCCGCCGCGACGTCGGCGTGCTGAAGATCGTGCCGAGCCACCTGCAGGCGCTGCTCGACGCACGCGTGCCGGCCGACGTGCTGCCGCGCCATGCGCTCGTGACCGGCGGCGAAACGCTGACGTGGGCGCTCGTCGCGCGCCTGGCCGCGCTTGCGCCGGCCTGTCGCGTGATCAACCACTACGGGCCGACCGAAGCGACGGTCGGTGCGATCGCGTGCGATACGGCGTCGATCGCCGCCGATGCGCGCGATCCCGCGAGCGGCGTGCCGCTCGGCCTGCCGCTGCCGAATGCGCGCGCGCTGGTGCTCGACGCGTTCGGCGCGTGCGTGCCGGCCGGCGCGACGGGCGAGCTGTATCTGGGCGGGCCGGGCGTCGCGCGCGGCTACCTGGGACGCCCGGCGCAGACCGCCGAGCGCTTCGTGCCCGATCCGTTTACGCCCGGTGCGCGGCTGTATCGCACGGGCGACCGTGTCCGGTTGTGCGCCGACGGCCGTCTCGCGTTCCTCGGCCGCATCGACGACCAGGTGAAGATTCGGGGCTACCGTGTCGAACCGGGCGAGGTGAGTGCGGCCGTGCGTGCGGCCGGGCCGGTCGCGCAGGCCGAAACGCTCGCGATCGAACACGATGGCCGCCTGCGGCTCGCGACGTTCGTCGTGATGCGCGACGGCGCGACCTTCGACGAGGCCGCCGTGCGCGCGGCGCTTGCCGCGAAGCTGCCCGACTACATGGTGCCCGCGCAGTTCGTCGCGCTCGCTCGCCTTCCCGTGACCGCGAACGGCAAGATCGATCGTGCCGCGTTGCGTGAACAGGCGGCCGCGCCGGTCGCGACCGCGTCCGGCAATGCGCCGCAGGGCGCGGTCGAAACGGTGCTCGCCGAAGTCTGGCAGGCCGTGCTGAAGGCGCCGCAGGTCGGCCGCGACGACAACTTCTTCGAACTCGGCGGCGATTCGATCCTCGTGCTGCAGGTGATCGCCCGTGCGCGCAAGCGTGGCGTGCGCTTCACGCCGAAGCAGCTGTTCGACGGCCCGACGGTCGCCGAACTCGCACGCATCGCGAAGACGGAGGACGTGGCTGTCGCCGCCGCCGTCGCGCAGCCTGCGGCCGGATCTGCTGCCGGCGCACCGGTGACGGCGCCGGTCCTGACGCCCGCGCAGCAGCGCTTCTTCGCGCTCGACATCCCGCGCCCGGGCCACTGGAACCAGTCGGTCGCATTCGACGTGCGCGGGCCGTTCGACGCCGATGCGTTCGCGCGCGCCTTCGACGCATTGCTGACGCATAACGACGCATTCCGCCAGCGTTTCGCACGCGGCGCGGACGGCACGTGGCACGCCAGCGATGCCGCGAAACCGTACGACGCGCTGCCGTTCGTCGAAGTCGCCGCCCGCGACGAGGCCGACGCGCTCGCGCGCTTCGACGCGTTGCAGCGCCGCCTCGACCTCGGTCGCGGGCCGCTGGCCTGCGCATGCGCGGCACGCTTGCCGGACGGCTCGACGCAGCTCTATCTGGCGATTCACCATGCGATCGTCGACGGCGTGTCGTGGCGCATCCTGCTCGACGACCTGGACTCGGCCTATCGCGCGGCATGCGAACGCACGCCCATCCGGCTGTCGCAGCCGGGCCTGCGCGCGGATGCCTGGGCGTCGCGGCTTGCCCGTGCGGCGACGGAACCGGCATCGCCGTTCGCGGCCGAGGCGACATACTGGGCCGGCATGGCGCAGGGTGACGACGTCGTGCCCGACCATCCCGACGCCACGGCGACGAACGCCGATGCTGCCGTCGTCGTGCAGACGATCGATGCGGCCTTGACCCGCGCGGCGCTGACCGATGCGCATGCCGCCTATCGCACGCAGACGATCGAATTGCTGGGTGCCGCGCTCGCACTGGCGCTGGCCGGCGCAAGCGGCGCCGTCTCGTGCCGTGTCGAACTGGAAGGGCATGGCCGCGAGGCGCTGTTCGACGATGCCGATGCGAGCCGCACGATCGGCTGGCTGACGAGCCATTACCCGGTGACGCTGCCGGTCGCGGCCACCGCGCGCGACACGCTGTGCGCGGTCAAGGACACGTTGCGCGCGGTGCCGCACAAGGGGCTCGGTTTCGGCGTGCTCACGCACTACGGCGATGCGGCGACGCGCGCGGTGCTGGCCGCCGTGCCGCGTCCGCGCGTCACGTTCAATTATCTCGGCCAGTTCGACGCACCGCGCGATGCCGTGCTCGTGCCGCGCTTCGGCGGCACCGGCGTCGAGCGCGACCCCCAGGGGCCGCTCGGCAATACGCTCGCGATCCACGCGTACCTCGATACGGATCGCGACGGCGCACGCACGCTGAAAGTGCACTGGGTCTACGGTGCACCGCAATTCGAGCGCACGACGATCGACGCATGCGCCGAACGCTTCGCGGCGGCGCTGCGCGAGCTCGTCGACGCGTGTGCGTCACGCGTCGCGCATCGCGGCGCCGGCGCGACGCCGGGCGATTTCCCGCTCGCGCAGGCCGCCGGTCTCACGCAGGCCGCGATCGAACGCACGCCGCTCGACTGGCGCACGATCGACGACGTCTATCCGCTGTCGCCGATGCAGCAGGGCATCCTGTTCCATGCGCAGTTCGCACCCGGTCACGCCAGCTACGTGAACCAGCTCGTCGCGACCGCGGCCGCGCTCAATGCCGACCGGCTCGTCGCCGCGTTCGAGGCGTCCGTCGCGCGCCACGACATCCTGCGCACGAGCGTGATGCCGGACGAAGCCGCGCCGCTGCAGTGCGTGCATCGCCATGCCCGGATGCCGGTCGAACAGCTCGACTGGCGCACGCGCGGCGACACGCTCGACGCCGATTTCGACGCATGGCTCGCGGCCGATCGCGCACGCGGCTTCGACTGGCGCGAGCCGCCGTTGATGCGCATCACGCTGATCCGCGTGACCGACGACGCATGGCGCGTCGTGTGGACGCGTCACCACGTGCTGCTCGACGGCTGGAGCACCGCGCGCCTGCTGTCGGACGTGCTGCGCGACTATCGCGACCCGGACGCCGTATCGCCGTTCGCGAGCCGCCCGGCACTCCGGTATCGCGACTTCATCGCCTGGCTCGGCACGCGCGACCGCGACGCCGACGAACGCTTCTGGACCGAACGCCTCGCACGACTCGACGCCCCGACGCTGATCGCCGACCGCACGGCCGACCGTGCGGATGCCGACATGGTCACGTGGCGCGCGACGCTCGACGCCGACGCGATGACGCGTGTCGCGCAGACGGCACGGGCGCTGAAGCTGACCGTCAACACGCTGGTGCAGGGCGCGTGGGCGCTCGCGCTGCAGCGGATGACGCACCAGCCGGCCGTCGCGTTCGGCGCGACCGTCGCGGGCCGTCCCGACGCACTCGCGGACGTCGATGCGGTGCTCGGCCTCTTCATCAACACGGTGCCGGTGATCACCGCGCCGGCGCCGCAGCAACGCGCGGCCGACTGGCTGCAAGCGCTGCAACGCGACAACGCGGCGGCCGCCGAGCACGCTCATACGCCGCTTGCCGACATCCAGCGCTGGGCGCGCGGCGCGGGCGGCGCACTGTTCGACACGCTGGTCGTGTTCGAGAACTATCCGGTCGACGACACGGCGCGCGATGCCGATCCGCGCGCGCTGGTCTTGAGCGGCGTGCGCAGCATCGAAGCCACCGATTTCGCGCTGACGCTCGTGATCGAGAGCGGCGCCGAGCTGACGATCGACTACGGCTACGACACCGCGCGCGTCGATGCGCGGCAGGTCGAAACCTGGCACCGCGCGTTCGCCTGCGCACTCGATGCGCTGGCCCGCACGCCGGATGCGCTGCTCGGCACACTGTCGATCGCCGACGACGCCACCCGCGACGCACTGGCGCGGGCGCAGGACACCGCGCGCACATGGCCGGCTTCGCAACGGCAGCCGCTGCACCTGCAATTCGCCGATGCGGCGCGGGCGACGCCCGACGCGATCGCGCTCGAATACGCGGACGTTCACGGCGGCGTGCATCGCGCGACCTATCGCGAGCTCGACGTCGGTACGTCGCGCATCGCGGCTGCGCTGCGCCGGCGCGGCGTGCGACCCGATACGCCGGTCGCGCTGTGCGTCGAGCGTTCGTTCGACATGGTGATGGCGCTGGTCGGCGTGCTGAAGGCCGGCGCGGCCTACCTGCCGGTCGATCCCGACTATCCGGCCGAGCGCATCGCGTATCTGCTGCGCGACGCGCGGCCGGCCGTCGCGATCACCCAGGCCCATCTGCGCGAGCAGGTCGAGGCGGCGCTGGGCGACGGTGCAACGACGCAGTTGCTGACGGTCGCGGACCTGTTGGCCGATGAAACCGTCGACGAAACGGTCGACGAAACGGTCGACGACCCCGCCGGCGTGACCGCCGAGATCGACGACGCACAGCTTGCCTACCTGATCTACACGTCCGGCTCGACCGGCAAGCCGAAGGGCGCCGGCAACACGCACGGCGCGCTCGCGAACCGGATCGCGTGGATGCAGCACGCGTACCGGCTGACGCGCGACGACGTCGTGCTGCACAAGACGCCGTTCGGCTTCGACGTGTCGGTGTGGGAATTCGTGTGGCCGCTGGCGATCGGCGCGAAGCTCGCGATCGCCGCGCCCGGCGACCATCGCGATCCGGCGCGTCTCGCGGCCGCGATCCATGCGCACGGCGTGACGGTGCTGCACTTCGTGCCGTCGATGCTCGCCGCGTTCGCCGCGCATCTCGACGATTTCGCGGCCGCCGCGCAATGCGACAGCGTGCGCCTGATCGTCGCGAGCGGCGAGGCGCTCGCGCCCGAACTCGTCGAGAAAATGGCGCGGCTGCTGCCGCACGCGACGCTCGTCAACCTGTACGGGCCGACCGAGGCCGCGATCGACGTGTCGCACTGGACGTGCGGCCCCGACGACGCGCAGGCGGTCGCGGTGCCGATCGGCCATCCGATCGCGAACCTGCAGCTGCACGTGCTCGATGCCGCATGGCAGCCGGTGCCGGTCGGCGCGACCGGCGAACTGTATCTCGCGGGCGCGGGCCTCGCGCGCGGTTATCTCGGCCGTCCGGCGTTGACCGCCGAGCGCTTCGTGCCCGATCCGTTCGTCCCGGGCGCACGTATGTACCGCACGGGCGACCTCGCGCGACGGCGTGCGGACGGTGCGCTCGATTACCTCGGCCGCGTCGATACGCAGGTCAAGCTGCGCGGCCAGCGGATCGAGCCGGGCGAGATCGAGGCGCTGCTGCGCGCGGCGCCAGGCGTGAACGATGCGGTCGTGATCGTGCGCGACGAGCAACTGGTCGGTTATGTCGCGCGCGGCGATGCGGCCCAGCTCGACCGGGCGGCGCTGCTCGACACGCTGCGCGCGCACCTGCCGGCCTACATGGTGCCGTCGCAGCTGGTCGAACTCGACGCGTTGCCCGTCACGCCGAACGGCAAGTGCGACCGCCATGCGCTGCCCGCGCCGGTACGCGACACGGCAGCCGAAGCGGCACTCGCGACCGACACGGAACGCGCGCTCGCCGGGATCTGGCAACGCGTGCTGCATGTGGACGCGATCGGCCGCGACGGCGACTTCTTCCTGCTCGGCGGCCATTCGCTGCTCGCGACGCAGGCCCATGCGCAGGCGAACCTGCACTGGGGGCTCGCGTTGCCGCTGCGTACGCTGTTCGACACGCGCACGCTGGCGCGTTGCGCGGAGGCGATCGACGCGGCCTGCGCGGCACGCGGCGCGACCGACGCGGCGAGCGCGATCGACGCGCTGCTCGGCGAACTGGAAACCCAATAAGGACGACGGATGACGAAGGTTCAACCCGACTGGCTGGCGCTCGCGACGCGTTTCGCGCAACTGCCCGACGCGCAGCGCGCGGTGTTCATCGACAAGCTCGGCGCGGCCGGCATCGATTTTCGCGTGCTGCCGATCCCGCCGCGCACGCCGCGCAGCGACCGCGTGCCGGCGTCGTTCGCACAGACGCGGCTGTGGCTGCATGCGCGGCTGATCGATGCGCCCGACGCGTATCACATCACCGAGCGCCTGGCGCTGACGGGCCCGCTTGACGTGCACGCGTTGCGGCTTGCATGCGATGCGCTGATCGCGCGCCACGAGGCGCTGCGCACGACCTTCGACGAAGCGCCGGACGGCGTCGCGCAAACGATCCACGCGCCGCTGCGCTGCCCGTGGCGCGAAACCGATCTTGAAGCGCTGCCGGAGGCGCAGCGCACGGCGCGCGCGCAAGCCGTCGCGACGGCCGAGGAAGCCGAGCCGTTCGATCTCGGCGTGGCGCCGCTCGTCCGCGCGCACCTGGTGCGCTTCGACGCGACGCATCACTGGCTCGCGCTCACCGTGCACCACATCGTGTCGGACGGCTGGTCGTCGGGCGTGATGCTGTTCGAGCTTGCGTCGTTCTATCGCGCCTATGCGTCGGGCGAACCGGTGCCGCTCGCGCCGCTGCCGATCCAGTACGCCGACTACGCGCTGTGGCAGCGCCGCTGGCTCGACGCCGGCGAGCGCGAACGCCAGCTCGCGTTCTGGCGCGAACGGCTCGATCCGCAGCGCGGCGTGCTGACGCTGCCGGGCGCGGCCGCACGACCCGCGCGCCGCAGTGCGCGCGGCGCCCGCCACGTGTTTTCGCTCGACGCGCGCATCGCTGCGCAACTGCGCGCATTCGCGGCCGCATCGGGCGCCACGCCGTTCGCGGTGCTGCTCGCCGCGCTCGATGCGCTGCTCGCGCGCGCGACGGGCGATGCGCGGATCTGCGTCGGCGTGCCGGCCGCGAACCGCGAACGCGCGGAAGTCGCCGGCCTGATCGGCTTCTTCGTCAACACGCTGGCGATCGACGTCGACGTGCCCGCGCACGGCGATTTCTCGTCGCTGGTCGCGCGCACGCAGCGTGCGCTCGTCGACGCGCAGATGCATCAGGACGTGCCGTTCGAGCAGGTGGTCGACGCGCTCGGCGTGCCGCGCAGCGCGAGCCACCATCCGCTGTTCCAGGTGATGGCCGCATACGGCGAGCGTCGTGCGTTGCCGGCGCTCGGCGCGGCGTCGGCCGCGTTGCTGCCGTCCGGTACGCCTTCCGCGAAATTCGACCTGACGCTGTCGGTCGAAGCGACGCCGGACGGCACGTTCGACGCCGCGTTCATCTACGCGCTCGACCTGTTCGATGCGGATGCGATCGAACGGCTGGCCGCGCGCTTCGTCACGCTGCTCGCCGATGCGCTCGTGCGCCCCGACATGCCGGTCGGCGATCTCGACTGGCTGCCCGCCGCCGAGCGCGCGCAGCTCCTTGCATGGAACGCGCCGGCCGGCGCGACCGATGCCGAGCCGTTCGTGCCCGTGCATGCACGCATCGCCGCGCATGCGCACGCACGACCCGACGCGCGCGGCGTCGCCGATATCGATCGTGCGTTCACGCGCGGCGAAGTCGATGCGCGCGCGGCCCGCCTGGCGCGCCATCTGGTGGCGGCCGGCGTGCGGCCGGAAATGCGGGTCGGCGTCGCGCTGCAGCGCTCGGTCGACCTGCTCGTCGCGCTGATCGCGGTATTGAAGTCTGGCGCCGCGTTCGTGCCGCTCGATCCGGCGCATCCGCGCGAACGGCTCGCGCAGATCGTCGGCGACGCGAACATCGCGCACGTGCTGACCGACGGCGCGAGCGCCGCGTCGCTGCCCGAGCTGCCGGCGCTGCGCGTGTGGCGCGCCGACGAAGTCGCTGCGCTCGACGAAGCGGCGCACGTCGTGCTGCCGGACGTGCTGCCGGGGCATGCGGCTTATGCGATCTACACGTCGGGCTCGACCGGCAAGCCGAAGGGCGTGATCGTCGACCATGCATCGTTCGCGCTGCATTGCGCGGCGATCGCCGAGCGCTACGGCGCCGGCGAGCAGGACGTGTTCCTGCTGTTCCAGTCGGTCAACTTCGACGGCGCGCATGAAGGCTGGTTCTCGCAATACATGTCGGGCGCCGCCGTGTCGGTGACGGCCGACGTGCTGTGGCCGCCCGCGCAGACCTGCGCAATGATGGTCCGCGACGGCGTGACGATGACCTACGTGCCGCCCGGCTGCGCCGCGCAGCTTGCCGAATGGGCGCTCGCGCACGGCGCGCCGCCGACACTGCGGTCGCTGACCGTCGGCGGCGAAGCGACGTCGCGCGAGGCGTTCGCGATGCTGCGCCGCGCGCTGCCGAACGTGCGCGTGGTCAACGGCTACGGGCCGACCGAGACGGTCATCACGCCGACGCTGTGGATGTTCCGGCCAGGCGACGATCTCGCGAAGCTCGGCGACGCCGCGTACCTGCCGATCGGTACGCTGGTCGGCGCACGCACCGCGCACGTGCTCGACGAGCGGCTGCATCCGCTGCCGGTCGGCGTGATCGGCGAACTGTACCTGGGCGGCGAGGGGATCGGCGTCGCGCGCGGCTATCTCGACCGCCCGGCGCTGACGGCCGAGCGTTTCGTGCCCGATCCGTACGGCGCGCCGGGCGCGCGGCTGTACCGCACGGGCGACCTCGTGCGGCGTCGCGCGGACGGCGTGTTCGACTTCATCGGCCGCGTCGACCACCAGGTGAAGTTGCGCGGGCTGCGCATCGAACTCGGCGAGATCGAGGCGCAGCTTGCCGCGCACGACGCGGTGCGTGAAGCATGCGCGGTCGTGCACGGGCAGGGCGCACTCGCGCAGCTCGTCGCGTACGTCGAGCTGACCGCCGACGCACGGGCGGCCGCGCAGCCGGTCGAAGCCGCGACGCTCGACGCACACCTGCGCCGCACGCTGCCCGATTACATGGTGCCCGCGCAGCTGATCGTGCTCGACGCGCTGCCGCGCAACGCGAACAGCAAGGTCGATCGCGCACGGCTGCCGGCGCCCGTGCGCGTCGAACGCGCGTACGAAGCGCCGCAGGACGGCGACGAAGCCGCGCTCGCGGCGATCTGGTGCGACGTGCTGAATCTCGAGCGTGTGGGCCGGGGCGATCACTTTTTCGATCTCGGCGGCCATTCGCTTGCCGCCGTGCGCGTCGCGACGCGTGTGGCCGAACGGCTCGGCCGCGACGTGCCGGTGCGCGCGCTGTTCGAAGCGCCGGTGCTCGCGCAGTACGCGCGTCAGGTGGCCGATGCGCCGCACGCCGCGCATGCCGGTGCCGCGGCGCCGGGCGTTGCGGTGGCGCAACCGGACGCCCACGGCGTGTGGCCGCTGTCGCCCGCGCAGCTCGGCCTGTGGTTCCTGTGGCGCGCGCAGCCGGACAGCGCCGCGTACAACATTCCGGTCGCGCTGCGGGTGCGCGGCCCGCTCGACGTCGATGCGCTGCGTGCGGCCTTCTCGGATGTCGCGGCCGTGCATCCGGCGCTGCGCGCGCGGCTCGTGGCGCGTGACGGCGCGCTGCCGGGCCAGCGGATCGACGCGGACGTTTCCGTCGAACTGCCGGTGATCGACCTGACGGCGCAAGCCGATGTGCTTGCCCGCGCGGCGGCGCTGACCGACGAGGACGCGCTCGCGCCGTTCGACCTCGCGGCCGATGCGCCGCTGTGGCGCGCGCGGGTGCTGCGGCTCGGCGCGGACGATCACGTGCTGTCGCTGACGATTCATCACATCGTGTCGGATGGCGAATCGATCGAGCTCTGGCTCGATGCGGTTCGCGCGCGCTATGTCGCCCGCGTGCAGGGTGGTGCCGTGGCGGCCGGGGAGATCGCCCAACCGGTCGCCCGGCCGCTCGTGCTGCCCGCGCCGTGCCATCCGGCCCGCGTCGCTTACTGGCGCGATGCGCTGGCCGACCTGCCGGCGCGCCTGCTGCCGCAGCGCGCCAACGCGCCGGCCGTGCCGCAATGGCGCGCGGCCCGCATCGCGTTCGAATTCGACGGCGCGTTGATCCGCGCCGCGCGCGATACGGCGTCGGCCGCGCACGCGACGCTGCCGATGCTGCTGCACGCGGCGCTCAACACCGCCTTGTTCCGCGCGACGGGTGCGGCCGACCAGCCGGTCGGCGTGCTCGCGTCGACGCGCGAGCTGACGGGCGACGCGGCCCGCGAGGCGCTCGGCCTCTTCATCAATTCGGTCGTGGTGCGCACGCGGATCGACCCGGCCGCGCGTCGCGCGGACGTGCTGGCACAGGTGCGCGACACGGCACTCGCGGCCTATGCGCACGCCGACGTGCCGTTCGCGGACGTCGTCGCGGCGCTGCGCGCGCCGCGTGCCGCGCAGGCCAATCCGCTGTTCCAGGTGATGTTCAACTACCTGCGCCCGACCGGTGCCGCCGCGCGCGACTGGGCCGGCCTGTCGCTGGCCGGGTTCGACGACGTGCGCCATCGCGTCGTGTTCACGCTGGAGCTGGACGTCGTCGAGCATCCGGACGGGCGCGTGAGCGCCGCGTTCTCGTATGCGGACGAACTGCTCGACCGCAGCTTCGTCGATGTGCTCGTCGACATTTACCACGACGAAGTCGCGCGCTTCGCCGGCGCGTCGGAAGCCGCGCTCGGCGCGCCCGACACGCATGCCGTTGCGCAAGCGTCGCCGCGCGCGCACGCGGCAGGCGACGCACGCGCCGCAACGTCGTCACGCGCACCGCACGCGGCTGCCGCGCTCGCGGCGCTGTGGTCCGACACGTTCGCGACGGCCGCGCCCGAGCCCGATGCCGACCTGTTCGAAGCGGGCGCGACGTCGTTCGACGTCGTGCGCTTCGTCGACGCGGCCAGCCGCGCCGGTCACGCGCTGACGGTCGCCGACCTGTTCGCGTCGCCGACCTTCGCGGCACTCGGCGCGCGGCTCGACGCATGCACGGAAACGGGACAGGAGGAACGCCATGCTGGCTGAAGTGCGTCCGGACGGATTCACGATGCTCGATACCTACCGCCTCGCGTTCGCGGACGGCCTGTTCGCCGTGCGCGACGGCGCGGAGATCCGCGTCGCGCAGGGCGACGGCATCGGTGCGCAGTTGTTGCGCGCGCAACTCGGCGACGACGGCGCGCTGCGCCTCGTCGCGTACAACCATCGCGCGTCGCCGGCCGACCAGCGGCGTGCGCTGCTGGCCGCATTGGCCGCGGCGTTTTCCGACAGCGCGCGCCACGCGTCGATCCGGCTCGACCCGGCCGCATGGCCGGCGGTCGCGCTCGATGCGCTGCGCGCGAGCGGCGTGCTCGCCGACGCCGGCCGTTGCATGCGCGAAGGCTGGGCACAGCAGGCCGACCTGTGGCTCGTCGGCCCGCATCTGTCGTGCGCGACGCTGCCGGTGTTCACCGACGGCCGCCGCCACCCGCGCCGGCCGCCGGCGCCGCGCGGCGAAGTCTATGCGCGCGACCTGCCGGCGCTCGGCGTGCGCTTCACGCTGCGCGGCTGGCAGCCGGCCGAGGATGCCCAACGCGTCGCGCGCTGGTTCGACGAGCCGCGCGTGCGCGACGGCTGGCCGGGCGCGCAGCCGGGCGTGGACGGCGGGCAAGGTGCGGCGCCGGATGCCGACCCGCACGTCATACCGCTCGTCGGCTGCTTCGACGGCGAACCGTTCGCGTATTTCGAGGCGTTCTGGCTGAAGGAAGACGCGCTCGCGCCGCACGTCGCGGCGCGCGACTACGACCGCGGGCTGCGGATGCTGGTCGGCGAATCGCGCTGGCGCGGCCCGCATTGCGTGGCGGGCTGGCTGCCGTCCGTCGTTCATTACCTGTTTCTCGACGACCCGCGTACCGAAGCGGTCGGCTGTGCCGTTCCGGCCGGCCACGCGCGGGTTGCCGATCATCTCGCGCGGCATGGCTTCGCGCGGCAGCGCCGTCTCGCGCTGGCCGACGCGCAGCCGCTGTGGATGCGCACGCTGCGCGAGACGTTCTTCTCCGGCCGTCACGTCTGACGCGCCGGATTCACCGACAAGGGAGCTGAGACATGCAGAGAGAAACCGTATTCGACCTGATCGGCGTCGGCTTCGGGCCGTCGAATCTGGCGCTGGCCGTGCGCCTCGCGGAGCGCGGCGGGCTCGCCCATTGCTTCGTCGAGCGCCAGCCTGAATTCGGCTGGCATCGCGGGATGCTGCTCGACGACTGCCGGATGCAGATCTCGTTTCTGAAGGATCTCGTCACGATGCGCGATCCGAAAAGCCGCTACACGTTCATCAACTACCTGTTTGAACGCGGCCGGCTGAACGAATTCGTCAACCTGAAGAACTTCTACCCGACCCGCGTCGAGTTCCACGACTACCTGAGCTGGGTGGCCGACGCGTTCGACGATCGCGTCCATTACAGCGAGACCGTGCTGGGCATCGAGCCCGTGCGCGGCGACGGCGCACGGATCGACGCGCTGCGCGTGCTGTCGCGCGACGCCGCCGGCCACGAGCGCCAGCGCGTCACGCGCGCGCTGTCGGTCGGCGTCGGCGGTACGCCGGCGATCCCGGACGCGTTCGCCGCGCTCGGCCGCGACCGCGTGATCCACTCGTCGTCCTACCTGACCGACATCGACCGGCTCGTCGCGTCGCCGGACGGCGAGCGCCGCCGCGTCGCGGTGATCGGCGCGGGGCAGAGCGCGGCCGAGGTGTTCATCGATCTCGCGCGCCGCTTCCCGCATGTCGACGCGAGCCTCGTGATGCGCGCGGGCGCACTGAAGCCGGCCGACGACAGCCCGTTCGTCAACGAGATCTTCAGCCCCGAATTCACCGATGTCGTCTATGCGCAGCCGCATGACGCGCGCCGCGCGCTGCTCGAACGCTATCGCGATACGAACTACGCGGTGGTCGACCGGCCGCTGATCGAACAGATCTACGAAATGCTGTACCTGCAGCGCATCGACGGCACGCCGCGTCATGCGCTGCTCGCGAACAGCGCGATCGAGGCCGCGGTGCGCACCGCCGACGGCCGCGTCGAGCTGACGGTGCGCGACCGGATGAGCGGCGCGACGCGCGTCGAGCGCTTCGACGCGCTCGTGCTCGCGACCGGCTATCGCCGCGACACCCATTCGGCGCTGCTCGAAGGGCTTGCGCCGCACCTGGGCGATGCGCTCGCGCGTGGCGACGTGACGCGCGACTACCTGCTCGCGACGCCCGCGCACTTCGCGCCGCGCATCTACCTGCAAGGCTGCTGCGAAGACAGCCACGGTTTGTCCGACACGCTGCTGTCGGTGCTGGCACGCCGCGCGGACGAAATCTGCGCGTCGCTCGAAGACGGGATCGTGCCCGCCCATGACGAAGGCGCGGCCAAGGCAAGACAGGAAAACGGGGTGAGCGCGGGCCGGATGGCTTTCGCTCTTTGACAAAGGCGCGGTCGGAGACCGCATGAAAAAAGTGGAGCAGAGAAAGATGGAGTGGGCAACAGGCACGCGTTTGCGTGCGATCGCAGCCGCGGCAAGCGTGGCGTTCGGTGCGGCGGCGGGGCAGGCATATGCCCAGACGGCGCCGGCCGTGAACGCAGGCGCCGCGGCGTCGGCCAGCAGTGCGCAGGGCGGTGCGGCGGCCAGTGCGTCGACCGGTACGCTGCCGACGATCAACGTCAACGCGGCCTCGGAAGGGGACGGCACGGTCGGGCTCGTCGCGAAGCGCAGCCGGACCGGCACGAAGACCGATACACCGATCAACGAGATCCCGCAGACGATCAACGTCGTCACCGCGCAGCAGATCGAGATGACCGGCGCGACCGACGTGAACGCGGCACTGCGCTACGTGCCGGGTTTCTCGTCGTACGGTTCGGACAACCGTTCCGACTGGTACGCGGCACTGCGCGGCTTCACGCCGACCGCCTACGTGAACGGGCTGCAGGTGCCGAACACGATCAACCTCGCGAGCTGGCGCGTCGATCCGTACATGATCGACAGCATCACCGTGCTGCGCGGGCCGACCTCGGTGCTGTACGGCGCGGGCGACCCCGGCGCGATCATCGACGTGCAGACCAAGCTCGCCGACGGCGAGCGCGTGCGCGAGGCCGGCGTGCAGATCGGCAACTACGCGCGCAAGCAGTTCATGATCGACGTGGGCGACAAGCTCGACCCGGATGGCAAGTACGCGTACCGGTTCGTCGGCGTCGCGCGCGACGGCAATGCGCTGACCGGCCCGAACAACGACCAGCGCGTCGCGCTCGCGCCGTCGTTCCGCTGGCGCCCGAATGCGGATACGTCGCTGACGCTGTCCGCGACGTACCTGCAGGACTGGGGCGACATCTCGTCGAACTTCCTGCCCGCGCAGGGCACGGTGCTGCCGAATCCGAGCGGCCAGATCAACAAGGACGTGTACGAAGGCGACCCGAACTTCAACTACTACCGCAAGAAGCAGTGGTCGGTCGGCTACCAGTTCGAGCAGAACCTGACTTCGGCCTGGAAGTTCCGGCAGAACGTCCGCCTGATGCACCTGTCGCTCGACAACGGCTCGGTGTGGGGCAACGGCTTCGTCGAGGGCAGCACGACCGATGTCAGCCGCTGGGCCGGCGTGTTCCAGATGAACTACAGCCGCTTCGACATCGATAACAACGTCGAAGGCCGCTTCGCGACGGGCCCGCTCCAGCACACGCTGCTGCTCGGCTTCCAGTACAACCGGCAGACCGCAACCGACAGCGAGTGGATTGCCGCCGCGCCGCCGTTGAACATCTACAACCCGGTGTACACGCCCGTGACCACGTCGGTGTTCTCCAACCCGGAGACCACGGGTCGCACCAACACGTACACGGCGATGAACACGTTCGGCCTGTACGCGCAGGACCAGATCAAGTGGAACCGCTGGACGCTGACGCTCGGCGGCCGCGAGGACTGGGTCAACATGCGCCAGGACGACCGCGCGGGCGGCACGTCGACGAAGGCGGACGTGACGGCGTTCACCGGCCGCGTCGGCCTCACGTACCAGGGCGACTACGGGCTGTCGCCGTACATCAGCTACGCGACGTCGTTCAACCCGCTGATCGGTGTGAACCTGCTCGGCGGCGGGCTGCCGCAGCCGACGCGCGGCAAGCAGATCGAGGCCGGCCTGCGCTGGCAGCCGCCCGGCAAGAACCTGATGCTGAACGCGGCGATCTACCAGATCAACCAGACCAACGGCATCACGCCGGCGCTGCCGAGCCAGGACGACAGCGGCACCAAGTCGGTACAGTCCGGCGAGGTGCGTTCGCGCGGGATCGAGCTGAGTGCGACCGGCAAGGTCACGCCGAACCTGTCGCTGATCGCCTCGTACGTCTACCAGGACGTGAAGGTCATCAAGGCGAACGACAACTCGCTGAACAACTGGCCGGTCGACATTCCGCGTCCGCGCCAGATGGCGTCGCTGTGGGCCGACTGGACGTGGCATACGGGGGCGCTCGCGGGGCTGGGCTTCGGCGGCGGCGTTCGCTACCAGAGCGCGTCGGCCGGTGGGTCCGACAACGCGCTGACGGTGTCGAGCGTCACGCTGTTCGACGCGGGCGTGCACTACGACACGCGCAACTGGCGCTTCGCCGTGAATGCGACGAACCTGGCCAACCGCCACTACATCAGCGGCTGCCAGTCGGTGAACGTCTGCGTGTTCGGCACCGACCGCACGGTGATCGCGACCGCGAAATACAACTGGTGACGATGCGCGCCGCGGCCCGCCGGCCGGCCTTCGTGGCCGGCGCGGGCCGGCCGCGGCGCCTTCGTCCGCTTTTCCACGACGCATCCATGCCGAAGAAAAATCTCGTCTACATCCAGTCGCTGCGCAACGGCGCGGCCGATCGCGCCGGCCAGCCGGTCGCTTATCAGGGCGGCACGCGCTACATGAAGGCGCCGCTCGAATTCCTCGTCGAGCGCCTGAACGACTCGCCGCTCGGCGAACGCTACACGCTCAAGGGCGTGATCGTCGACGACGACGACGGTTCGCCGGCCGACCGCGCGAAGGTGGCCGACTACGGTTTCGCCCGCACGCCGGGCCGCCCGTGGATCCTGCCGGAAGGGTTGACGGTGCAGGGCCGGCCGGTCGACGAACTGTTCTGCACGATTGCGTCGACATACCGGCGGCTGCCGCGCGACGCACGCGAGCGTGCAGCCGGCAAACAGGCGTTCGAGCGCCGCCTGCTCGAGCGCCTGCTCGAACTCGAAGCCGATGTCGTCGTGCTCGACGGGCTGCTCGTGATCCTCGACGAGCTCGTGCGGCCCGGCGCGCGATTTCACCGGCGCATCGCCAACATCCACCCGGGCATCACCGCCGACGGCTCGCCGTACCAGCGGCGCGGCGCATGGGCGACGCTCGACGCGCTGCACGGCGCGCGCGGCGAACGGGTCGACTGGGCGAGCGGCGCGACGTCGTCGGTCGAGCCCGTGATGATGACGGGCGCGTCGTTCCACTACGTCGACAACGGCATCGATTCCGGCGAGGTGATCTGCGACGTGCTCGACACGCCGATCGCACCGGACGACACGATTCTCGAACTGCGCTGGAACAACTTCCAGCGCAGCCTGTTTCCGGCGCTCGAGCGGGGGCTGCACGTTCTCGCCGATCGCCACGACGCGGGAGCACTGTGATGCAAGACACGCTGACGAAACCGGCCGGCGCCGCCGACGCCGTCGAAGGTGAAGTGGCCGCGGCGCTCGACGGCGCCGCGCACGGGCCGGCGATGACGGTCGCCGAGCGCTCGCTCGACGCGTGGCGGCCCGACGATTCGCCGGAGGCACTGCTCGCGGCGTTCGTCGCGCTCTTCAACACCGACACGCGATACGACGCGGCGACGATCACGGTGCCGCTCGGCGGCGCCGATGCGGCGGCCGTTGCGTCGTACGTGGCGCGCGCGGTGCGCGAGGGCGTGATCGACGGCGCGCAGGCCGAGGGCGACACGCTGCGGTTCACGGTATCGCGCACGACCTTCTGGCAGAACCCGCGACCGTGGCTGAAGGCGCCCGCGTCGGGCGGGATGCCGCTGCGCCATGCGATCACGAACGGCCACCGGCACCCGGTGCGGCCGCCGTCGCCGGCCGGCGAGATCTATGCACGCCATATGCCGCAGGTCGGGATGACGTTCAGCCTGCGCACCGTCGACATCGACGCGCATGCGGACCTGTTCAGCGGCTGGATGAACCTCGATCGCGTCGCGCATTTCTGGGACCAGCGCGGCACGCGCGACGAGCACGCGGCGTATCTTGCCGAGCGGCTCGCCGATCCGCACATGCACCCGATGATCGGCTATTTCGACGACACGCCGTTCGGCTATTTCGAGTTCTACTGGGCGAAGGAGGATCGTCTCGCACCGTTCTACGATGCGCACGACTACGATCGCGGGCTGCACCTGCTGATCGGCGACTCGCGGTTCCAGAGCGCCGGCAAGCTGCATGCATGGTGGAGCGGGGTGCTGCACTACATGTTCGTCGACGAACCGCGCACGCAGCGGCTCGTCGGCGAGCCGCGCGTCGATCATGTTCGGCACATCGCGTACATGCACCGGCTCGGGTTCTACACGCTGAAGGAGTTCGACTTCCCGCACAAGCGCGCGGCGCTCACCGTGATCGAGCGAGACACATTCTTCGACACTTTCCGGTTGCCGTGACGGCGCGGGTGCGCAGCGTCGGTGCGACGTTGCGCGCGGTGCGGTGCCGCACCGGCATCGGCCGTTCGGGATATGGACCGCGTGGCCTGCGTCGTGAAGAATGGATCGCTCTCCTCATCGACGACAGGCCGGCAACATGACAAAAACACCCGTGGCAGCGTGGGGCGCGACGTCCGATTTGCGCTCCCTCAATTTGACATATGCCAGCATATGTCTAGAATGGGCGCATCGTACTCCCATGGAGTGGCTCATGCGCACCGTTTCCATTTTCAAGAACGCCCGTAACCAGGCAATCCGCATCCCGAAGGACATGGAGTTCGAGGGGGTGACGGAACTCGAGATCCGTCGCGAGGGCGACACGCTGCTGCTGCGGCCCGTGCGGCCCACGTGGCTCTCGTTCGCGAGCGAACCGCTGGCCGACGCCGATTTCCTCGCCGAACGCCCGGCCGTGATCGAGTCCGGCCGCTTCGACCTTTCCGGCGGCGCCGCGCCGACGGAGTCCGGCCAGTGACCACGCTCTACATGCTCGATACGAACATCTGTTCGTTCATCATGCGCGAGCGGCCGCCGGTAGTGCTGTCGCGGCTGCAATCGTGCGTCAATGCGCAGCACCGGATCGTCGTGTCGGCCATCACTTACGCCGAAATGCGGTTCGGCGCAGTCGGCAGGAAGGCTTCGCCGAAGCATGCGGAACTCGTGACGGCCTTTGTCTCGCGGCTCGATGGCGTGCTGTCGTGGGATACGGCGGCCGTCGATGCAACGGCCGCGATTCGCGCCGATCTCGCCGCGCGCGGCATGCCGATCGGCGCGAACGATGCGTCGATCGCCGGGCATGCGATCGCGGCCGGTGCGGTGCTCGTCACGAACAACGGGCGGGAGTTCGGCCGCGTGGCCGGGTTGTCGCTCGAAGACTGGGCAGCCTGAGCGCGGCAGTGCGAAAGCGGGATGACGCGGCGGCGCCACAGCGTCGTGTCATGCGTGCGGTGCGGGTGAATCCTCGAGAAAGGCGTCGCGAAATGCGTCGAGATACCGGTTGGCGTCATCGCTGAATTCACCCGGCAACAGCGCGAACGCACGTGCCAGCAGATCCTGGCCGAGCGTCGCATAAGTCGCTTCGTCGGACAACAGCACGCGGATCGCGTCGCGCGTGTGCGGCGAGGCAATCCGTTTCGCGTCTCGCGCGAGCAGCGCGGCCGCGGCAAGGCCGGGCTGGAACGCATGCCGTTCCAGCAGGTCGGGGGCGACATCCCAGATGCGCTCGCGATTGCCTGCATCGTGAAAATTCCGCAGCAGGAACAGCAGGTCGTACGCATCGCTGTTCTGGCGTGCACGCCGGTCCTTCCAGGCGAGCAGCTTCAGCAGCGCGAGCGCCGGCAGGCTGGCCACCGGCACGACGGTGCGTGCGTCGATCGACACCGGCTGCGCGGTGTCCACCGCTTCCTGGAAGCCGAGCACATTCAGCACGAATTCGCCGCCCGGCGGCCACGCGATCTCGCCCGGCGGCGTTTCGAGCGGCCCGAACGGCACGAGATCGAGTTCGGTGCGAAAACCGTGCGTGCCGCTGTCGAACAGCAGTTTCTGCTGTTGTTTCGGTGCGCGCGTGAATTGCCCGGTCGCAACGAGCGCATCGACGAGCTGCGCGTGAAACGGCCAGCTCACCGCGCACACCGCAACGTCGACGTCCCGTGTCGCACGCACCGGCCGGATGCCGTGGACGTGCCACATCAGGATGTCGCGCGCGGTTGCGCCGGCGACGACGAAAGCCGCCTCGACGCGCGCGCAGGCATGGCTCACCGCTTGCAAGAGCGCGACCGCCGCCGGGTCGAGCGGCCGGCGCGCGTCGACTTCAAGCGGGCGGATGGGCGAGGTATCGGTCATGGATCCGTTCGGCGGCGGCAAGGTTGCGGCTGTCCCCGGAGGAGACGAGATCCGCATAGATCAGGAGCGGCGGTACGAGCGGCAAGCGCGGCTCGTGCCAGTCGAGCGCGGGCGAGTGCGGCCAGAATGCTTCGACGATTTCGACGTCGCCGTGGTCGTCCGGGCGCAGGCGGGCCTGGAGCAGCAGGCGGTTCGATGCGGCGCCATGCGTATAGACGGTGATCTCGGCCGGCTTCAGGTCGTGCGTCAGCAGGTCGGCTGCCGGTTCGCCGCCGAGCCGCGCATCGAACGACGCGAAATCGAAATCGCGCCACCAGTCGGGCGCGAGGCTGGCATAACGACGGCTCGGCAGTTTCGCGCGCAGGCGGCTCGGGTACAGCGCAACCCATTCGTGCACGAAGCGCGGCCAGTCGGGTATCAGGCGCTCGCTATTGCGGCGCTGCCCGACGAGGCCGCGCGCGATCAGGTCGTCCATCGCGAGGTTGACCGTGCCGAGCGCGACACCCGATGCGGCCGCAATCGTCCGATACGGCTGCGCGACGAGGCCCGGCTGTGTCGCGACCGCGAACATCACGGCCAGCCCCTTCGGCGTCGTCGCGCGCGATGCCAGCCGGCGCGGTGTGCTCGCGGGTTTCGGCCGGCCCGCGATCATCACGGTCGCCTCCGGCTGAATCAGGCATGCGTTGCCCGCGGTGTCGAGAAACGGGATGCCCTGGTCGGTCAGGCCGGCGGCCAGTTCGGCCGAAAGATAGGGCGCGATCAGCATCAGCGGCCGCTCGCCGGGTGTCGCGGTCGCGACGCCGCGGCGGCGCAGTGCCGCGAGTGCGCCCGGCAGCGATTCGACGCGCAGGCTCACGGCGGCCGGCATCTCGAATACGTGCCCGGCAACGTCGAAGCGGATCATCGCGTCGGCTTGCCCGGCATACGTGGCCGGCACGCGCACGGGCCGCGCGCCGAAGCGCCGGGTCGCGCGTCCGAACGCGGCGCAGGCTTCGTCGAGCACGTGCTGTTCCGACATCGGAAGGGGGGCGTTCTCGGGCATCGGAGGCGATTGCTTGTTCACTTCCTCATCAGCGTACACAAAAAATGTACAGGCGTCAAAAAGTGAACAATTACCTGTAACACGTTGATGTGTCGGCATTATTCCGGATGCTTGAACGGTCATCGTCGAATCCTGGCGCTCGTCAAATCGCTGTCAAGCCCACAGTCTCGCTCGCCCGAACCATGTGCGGCAGTCATCCGGATGGCCGGTCAGCCCCTATCGTGTGCGGTACCAGATGCGGCAACCATCGGTTGCTACCGCGACGACTTTTCGTCTGTCCGGTTGCTGGTGAACCGACTATCCTTGCCTGCACATTCCCCGCAGAAACAGGAGACGACACCGTGACGCACAGCGTGATTCCCGCAGGCCTCGCCGACGAAATGATCGAGATCCGGCACCGCATCCATGCCCACCCCGAGCTCGGCTTCGAGGAATTCGCGACGAGCGACCTCGTCGCCGAGCAATTGCAGTCGTGGGGCTACACGGTGCATCGCGGGCTGGGCGGCACGGGCGTCGTCGCGCAGCTGAAGGTCGGCAACGGCACGCAGCGCCTCGGCCTGCGCGCCGACATGGATGCGTTGCCGATCCACGAGGCCACGGGCCTGCCGTACGAGAGCAAGATCGCCGGCAAGATGCACGCCTGCGGTCACGACGGCCACACGGCGATGCTGCTCGCCGCCGCGAAGCATCTTGCGCGCGAGCGCCGCTTCTCGGGCACGCTGAACCTGATTTTCCAGCCGGCGGAAGAAGGGCTCGGCGGCGCGAAGAAGATGCTCGACGAAGGGCTGTTCGAGCTGTTCCCGTGCGACGCGATCTTCGCGATGCACAACATGCCGGGCTTCCCCACGGGCAAATTCGGCTTCCTGCCGGGGCCGTTCATGGCGTCGTCCGATACCGTCGTCATCGACGTGCAGGGCCGCGGCGGCCACGGCGCGGTGCCGCACAAGGCGGTCGATTCGGTGGTCGTGTGCGCGCAGATCGTCATTGCGCTGCAGACGATCGTGTCGCGCAACGTGTCGCCGCTCGACATGGCGATCGTCACGGTCGGCGCGATCCACGCGGGCGAGGCGCCGAACGTGATTCCCGATCGCGCGCAGATGCGGCTGTCGGTGCGCGCGCTGAAGCCGGAGGTGCGCGACCTGCTCGAGACGCGCATCAAGGAAGTCGTGCATGCGCAGGCCGCCGTGTTCGGCGCGACCGCGACGATCGACTACCAGCGCCGCTACCCGGTGCTCGTCAACGACACGGACATGACCGCGTTCGCGCGCGGCGTCGCGCGCGAGTGGGTGGGCGAAGCGAACCTGATCGACGGGATGGTGCCGCTCACCGGCAGCGAGGATTTCGCGTTCCTGCTCGAGAAGCGGCCGGGCTGCTACCTGATCATCGGCAACGGCGACGGAGAGGGCGGCTGCATGGTGCACAACCCCGGCTACGACTTCAACGACGCGGCACTGCCTACCGGCGCGTCGTACTGGGTCAAGCTGGCCGAGGCGTTCCTGGTGTGATGCGGCGGCGCGGCGGCGTGCGAGCTGCCGCGCCTGCAAAACCGGTCGCAGCGGCCGTAGTAGTACCGCATTTGACGCTCCTTGACATCGACGGAACAGGTCGCGTGCTACGCTGCGCGCGACGCCGGACCGGCACGATGAATACAGGTGTGGATGAAATGCGAAAACAGCTTCTGACCGTGCTGACCGCCGGTGCGGTCGCCATTCTGGCAGCCGGGTGCGACGACCAGAAAGTGGCTGACGCGGTGAATGCGATCAAGCCCGACCCGATGGCGTTCGGCAATCTGCAACCGGGCGTGTCGACGACCGAGGACGTGCTCCGCCAGGCGGGCAAGCCGGAAATGGTCAGGCAGGGCGACGACGGCTCGCAGCGGTTCGAATATCCGCGTGGCCCGTACGGCACGAGCACCTACATGCTCGATTTCGGGCCCGATGGCCGGCTCGTGTCGATCACGCAGGCGCTGACGGCGGCGAACATCGCGAAGGTCGTGCCCGGGATGTCGAAGGACGACGTGCGCCAACTGCTCGGCAAGCCGACCGAGATCGCGCAATACGCGCTGAGCCACGAAGAGGTGTGGAGCTGGCACTGGGCCGAGGGCGGCGTATCGGGCGACGCGATGTTCAACGCGCATTTCTCGCCCGACGGCACCGTGCTCCGCACTTCGCGCTCGGAAGCGCCGGGCCGCGAAAAACCCTGACATCGCGGCGCCTCGCCGTTTTTTCGGTCAGAACGCCGTGCCGTCGAACAGCGCCACGACCGCCTCCGGATTCGACGGCCAGTACAGGTGCATGTACGTCGCGACAATCGCGCCGTGGCGATAGACGGCTTCGCCGCTGCCCGGCTTGCCGTCGGGGCGCGCCGCGTTCGCGACCGGTTCCAGCGGCGTCGCGAGCGTCGAATAATGAAACGTATGGCCGCGCATCGGCCCGGTACGCGTATCGAGCTGCTGCATGCCGAGCGCCGCGAACCGGCGCTGCATCGTCGCCCGCCCCGGCAACAGCCCGAGCATCGACGTCGTGACACCGTCGACGTCGGTCAGCGATTCACACAGATACACCATCCCCCCGCATTCCGCGACGATCGGCCGGCGAGCCGCCGCATGCGAGCGAATGGTTCGTGCGGTGGCGTCATTCGCCGCGAGCGTCGCCGCATGCAGTTCCGGATAGCCGCCCGGCAGGAACAGCGCGTCGCAATCGTCCGGCACGGGTTCGTCGGCGAGCGGCGAGAAGAAGCACAGCCGCGCGCCGAGCGCCTCGAGCAGCGCGAGATTCGCCGGATAGATGAACGAGAACGCCGCGTCGCGCGCAATCGCGATCCGCTTGCCGGCGAGCGCACGCGGCAGCGGCGCCGCGGCGTCCGGTTCGGCGAACGCGACGGCGGGCGGCAATTCGGCGAGCGCCGTCTGCGCGAGCACGTCGGCCGCGCGATCGAGCCGTGCGTCGAGATCGTCGATGTCGGCCGGCTGGTGCAGGCCGAGATGCCGCTCCGGCAGCGCGATGCCCGCATCGGCCGGCACGTGCCCGAGCCAGCGCAGGTCGTCGGGCAGCGCCTGTTGCAGCAGTTCCGCGTGCCGGGCCGAGCCGACGCGGTTCGCGAGCACGCCGTGAAACGGCAGCCCCGGCCGGAACCGGGCGAGCCCGAACGCGATCGCCGCGAACGTCTGCGCCATCGCCTTCGCGGAAATCACCGCGACGACCGGCACGCCGAACGCAGCCGCGAGGTCGGCACTGCTCGGCGTGCCGTCGAACAGCCCCATCACGCCTTCGATCAGGATCAGGTCGGCATCGCGTGCGGCATCGGCAAGCAATGCGCGGCAGCCGGCCTCGCCGACCATCCCGAGATCGAGCGCATGAACCGGGGCGCCGCTCGCGCGTTCGAGCAGCATCGGATCGAGAAAGTCGGGCCCGGTCTTGAACACGCGCACACGGCGGCCGAGCCGGCGGTGCAGCCGCGCGAGGCCGGCCGTCACCGACGTCTTGCCCTGGCCCGACGCGGGCGCACTGACGAACAGCGCGGGGCAGGCGGGCATGCTCAGAACTCCACGCCGCGCTGCGCCTTCACGCCTTGCTCCTTGTACGGATGCTTGACGAGCCGCATCTCGGTGACGAGGTCCGCCGCGTCGATCAGCGCATCGGGCGCATGCCGCCCGGTCACGACGACGTGGACCGAGTCGGGACGCGCGGCAAGCGTCGCGAGCACTTCGTCGAGCGGCAGGTATTCGTACTTCAGCACCGTGTTCAACTCGTCGAGGATCACCATCCGGTAATCGCCGCTTTCGATCATCCGGCGCGCCTCGTCCCAGCCCTTGCGCGCGGTCGCGATGTCGGCGTCGCGGTTCTGCGTGTTCCACGTGTAGCCGTCGCCCATCGTCACGAAATCGCATTCGGCAACCGCGCCGAGGAAGTCGCGCTCGGACGTGTGCAGCGCGCCCTTGATGAACTGCACGACACCGAGCCGCATGCCGTGGCCGAGCACGCGCACGGCCATGCCGAACGCGGCCGTGCTCTTGCCCTTGCCGTTGCCGGTGTTGACGATCAGCAGGCCCTTTTCGTTGACGGCGGCGGCCTGCTTCTTCTCGTGGCCCGCGCGGCGGCGTTCGGTCATCCGTTGATGGGATTCGGCGTCGGTTTTCATCGGATTCGTCCTGTCGAAAGAAAGCGAAACAAAGGGTTCAGAGCGGGCCGGCGAGTGCGACCGTCACACCGTCCCGGATGGATTTGGGGCCCAGCAGCCGGCCGTGCGGCGCCGCGAGCTGCGCGCACGGCTCGGCCACGCCCGCGACGCCGAAGCGGGCGAGCGCGGCATCCGACGGGCCGCTCACGGCCAGTTCGGGGCGGCTCGCGAGCTGTGCCGCGTCGAACGCGACGAGCGGCCAGCCGCGTCTCGCGCACAGCGTGCGCAGCGCGCGTGCGCGCGCCTTGTCGGCGAGCGTGGCGACGAGCGCCGGTTCGGCAGCCGGGTACCGCATCAGCGCGACGCGGATCGCGGCATCGAGTTGCGCGGCCGTCACGTCCGCGCGGAAACCGACACCGATCGCGACGCGCATCATGCGCGGCTGCCGAGTGCGGCACGTACCGCGGGATCGTCGGCGAACGCCGCGACGCGGCCGATCACGACGATGGCCGGCGAGCCGATGCCGGTCGCGCCGACCTGTTCGACGAGCGTGTCGAGCGTCGCGAGCACGTGCCGCTGTTCGGGGCGCGTCGCATTCTCGATCGCCGCGCACGGCGTGTCGCCGGGCAGGCCGCCCTCGCGCAGCGCGGCTGCAATCGTGTCGAGCCGGCGGATGCCCATGTAGACGACGATCGTCATGCGCGTGGCCGCGAGCGCGCGCCAGTCGGGTTCGTCGGCGCCCGCGCCGTGGCCCGTGACGAAGATCACGCCCTGCGCGTCGCCGCGCTGCGTGACCGGGATGCCGAGCGCGGCCGGCGCGGCGATGCCCGCCGTGACGCCGCTCACGACCTCGACTCGAAATCCCGCGGCGCCGAGCGCGGCCAGTTCCTCGCCGCCGCGGCCGAACACGAACGGGTCGCCGCCCTTGAGCCGCGCGACGCTGCGGCCCGCGCGCAGATGCGCGAGCATCGCCGCGACGATCGCCTCCTGCGGCGTCGAGGCATGGCCGCCGCGCTTGCCGACGTGCTCGATGTGGGCGTCGGCGCGCGCATGGCGCAGCACGTCGGGGTTCACGAGATCGTCGACGAGCAGCACGTCGGCCGAGCCGATCGCGTGGACGGCCTTGAGCGTCAGCAGGTCGGCGTCGCCGGGGCCGGCGCCGATGAGCCACGCGCGGCTCATCGGGCGCGGCACGGCGCGCACCGTGTCGAAACAGTGGAAAGGGGAAGGCGGGCGGCACATCGGCGGCCGGCAGACAGGCAACGCATAACGGATCGGGCGAAGCCCGCGCGAACGCGGGCGGAATGCGCACCCGATCCGTCCCCCGCGGATCGGGCGTTCGGCGAGCATCGGGCTCGCCCCTTGCGTCGGCCGGTATCCGGGCTGGCCGCTTGCCAGGCCGCAGCCTTCCCGCCCGGTGGAAGGGCAGTGGCATCGTGGGCGGCATGGGCGCGTGCGCGGGGAAGCGCGTCGCGCGGGCGGCGTACCGTTGCGGGGACAGCACAGGCAGGGCGGCGATCCGCCTCCTGTTTCCCGTTTAACTGCATGCACGGAATGCGCATGCGAGCACCGAACGCGGCGCATACGATAGCACAGCGCATCGGCGCAAACGCATGCGGGGTGGGCGCTTACCCGTCGTCGGTCTGTGCGACGCTCGGCGAACATGTCGCCGAGCAAATGAAGGCCATGCCCCGATCCCGCAAAGCGCGGCGGCGCACAGTCGCCAGGTGTTTCAGGTAAGGCTTCGGCAACCGCCCGAGCCTCCGGACGAGCCGGAACTGCCGCCGATGACGCCGCGATTCGGGCCACAGACCGCGGCACCGGCCAGTGCGCCGGCGGCCGATGCGGCTCGATGCCGATTGCGAAACAGGTGCGATATACGCGATCGGCTCTTTGTCGCAGCAGGCTGCTTCACAAGCACCGCTTCGATTCCCGTAGCGTTTGCAGAATGCAGTACGACCACATCAGTACTTTCGCGACCGTTGCAAGAGGGGAATCCATCCCCTTCAGGGCAAACGGAAACAAGAGCGCCATCGACAGCCATACGACGATGGCCACATACAATCGGGCAATATTCATGGTCTGAACGAATGTGTCGCAGTGGTTTATCTCGATCATCGAAAACTGTCTGAACCGGACAATCGAATATCGGCTGCGCAACGTCAATCATCCGAATCTCCAAAGAGAATGAACGTTTCTGCGCGCAACCCCGCGCTGCACCTGCTGCGGCGCTGGCCTTGCGATTGCGGACAACGTGAACGACCGTCAATTCTGAAAAACCGCTTCGGATGGCGAGTCGTACTGCTTCGCGTTCGATCCCGCACGGGTTGTCGGGTGCGTCAGACAGTCGAACGATTTTCCCGGCAAACCCGCGCCGGATCGCTGCCCGCCGGTTCATCCGGCCAGCCTGGCCACTCGCCGCCTTGACGCTCCCGCCCCCGGCGCCTACACTCGCACGCGTTTTGGTGCTCGCGCGCGCCGCTCCGGCGCGCGCAGTTAAACGGGAAACAGGGAGCCTGCCTGCGTCGCAGTCGAGCCAACCTGTGCTGCCCCCGCAACGGTAAGCGAACGCATCGTGCCCGCCGCGATGCAGCGCCGCTTCGCCGCATGCCGCGCGCATGCGGACGACCGCCACTGGATGCCTTGTGCATCCGGGAAGGCGAAGCGGCGTGTTCGTCAGCCCGGATACCGGCCTAAACGTTGGGGTTCAGCGCCGCGGGGAGGCGGCGCATCGTCCACGGCCGCAGCGTGCCCGACACCCGAGCGTTTCCCGATTCCCGACGTCCGGCCGCCTGCGCGAGCGCGCATGTTCCGGTGCGACGAAGGGCCGGATCGCGCGGGGCCGCGCAGCGACGGCCGTGTTGGCATTCTTCATGTCGACCGTTCGCAAGGGAGCGTCATGCTCGATTCGCTGTTTCGCCTGTTCAACGACAGTCCGTCCGGGTTGCGCGGCAAGATCGTCGCGATCTATGCGCTGCTGATCGCCTTCAACGCAGGCGCGTGGATCTGGGCATTCGCCGCCTTCCACGGCCAGCCCGTGCTGCTCGGCACCGCGCTGCTCGCGTACGTGTTCGGGCTGCGTCATGCGGTCGACGCCGACCACATCGCGGCGATCGACAACGTCACGCGCAAGCTGATGCAGGAGGGGCGCAGCCCGCTCGGCGCGGGCCTGTTCTTCTCGCTCGGCCACTCGACGGTCGTGATCGTGATGTCGGTCGTGGTGACGCTCACGGCCGCGTCGCTCGCGCGCTTCGAGAGCATGAAAGCGTGGGGCGGCGTGATCAGCACGAGCGTATCGGCGTTCTTCCTGCTGGTGCTCGCGATCGCGAACCTGCTGATCCTGATTTCCGTCTACCGGACGTTTCGCGCCGCGCGGCGCGGCGAGCCGATCGTCGACGCCGATCTCGACATGCTGCTGAACCAGCGCGGCGTGCTCGCGCGCCTGTTCCGTCCGCTGTTCCGGCTCGTGTCGCGCAGCTGGCACCTGTATCCGGTCGGGTTCCTGTTCGGCTTCGGCTTCGACACGGCGACCGAGATCGCGCTGTTCGGCATCTCGGCGGCGCAGGTGCAGGGCGGCCTGTCGTTCTGGTCGGTGATGGCGCTGCCCATGCTGTTCACCGCCGGCATGACGCTCGTCGACACGACCGACGGCATCCTGATGATGGGTGCGTATCGCTGGGCGTACGTGCGGCCGATCCGCAAGATCTACTACAACATGACGATCACCTTCGTGTCGGTGCTGGTCGCCGCGCTGATCGGCGGCATCGAGGTGCTGGCGCTGCTCGCGGACAAGCTGTCGCTGCAGGGCCCGGTGTGGGACTTCGCGTCGATGGTGGCGTCGCACTTCGGCATGCTCGGTTATGTCGTGATCGGCCTGTTCCTCGCCTGCTGGCTCGTGTCGGCCCTGATCTACCGGCTGAAGCGCTACGACGAGATCGACGTGACGATCTCGGCGTGACTCTCCCTTACCAACCTGGATATTCCATGACCCTACGCAAGCTGCCCGTCACGATCGTCACGGGCTTTCTCGGCAGCGGCAAGACGACGCTGATGCGCCACATCCTGCAACACGCCGAAGGCCGCCGCATCGCGGTGATCGTCAACGAATTCGGCGAACTCGGCATCGACGGCGAAATCCTCAAGGGTTGCGGCATCGGCTGCGAGGATGCCGACGGTGCGCAGGGCGAAGCATCGGGCCAGCTCTACGAACTCGCGAACGGTTGCCTGTGCTGCACCGTGCAGGAAGAGTTCTATCCGGTGATGGAAGCGCTCGTCGAGCGCCGCGCGGACATCGACCACGTGCTGATCGAGACGTCCGGGCTCGCGCTGCCGAAGCCGCTCGTGCAGGCGTTCAACTGGCCGACGATCCGCAACAGTTTCACGGTCGACGCGGTCGTGACCGTCGTCGACGGGCCGGCCGCCGCGAGCGGCCAGTTCGCGGAAAACCCGCAGGCCGTCGACGCGCAGCGCCGCGCCGACCCGAACCTCGACCACGAATCGCCGCTGCACGAGCTGTTCGCCGATCAACTGTCATCCGCCGATCTCGTGATCGTGAACAAGGCCGATCTCGTCGGCGACGCGGAATTCGCGCAGATCGAAACCGCGATCCGCGACGAGATCCCGCCGCAGGTGAAGATCGTGCGCGCGACGCGCGGCGAGCTCGATCTCGCGATGCTGCTCGGCCTCGAATCGGCATCGGAAGAAACGATCCACCTGCGCCACGACCATCACGGCTCGGCCGACGACGGCGATCACGATCACCATCACGACGATTTCGACTCGGTGGTCGTGTCGGGCGACGCCGGCACGCGCGAGGCGACGATCGCCGCGCTGCAGCGCGTCGTCGAAGCGCACACGATCTACCGCGCGAAAGGCTTCGCCGCGCTGCCCGGCGCGCCGATGCGGCTCGTGATCCAGGGCGTCGGCCGCCGCTTCGACAGCTATTTCGACCGTCGCTGGCAGGACGGCGAAACGCGCGCGAGCCGCTTCGTGCTGATCGGCGAGGATCTCGACGCGGCCGCGCTGCAACACGCGTTCGACGCCGCGTGCGCGGCCGAACCGCAACAGGCGTAACGCACGATGCATCTGCTGCGCACCACGCCGGGCGGTTTCGTCGACGATACGCAGGGTGTCGTCCGGATCGACCAGCAACCGGCCGACATCGTGATCCTGAGCTCGGCCGACACGACGCTGTCGCTGCTTGCCAGCGTCGTGCCGCACCTGCCGGCCGGCTTCCCGAGCGTGCGGCTCGCGAACGTCACGTTCCTGCGGCAGCCGGCGTCGGTCGATTTCTACGTCGACGACGTGTTGCAGCACGCGAAGGCGGTCGTGATCGATCATCTCGGCGGCGAAGCGTACTGGCCGTATGGGATCGAGCAGGCCGTGTCGCTCGCGTCGAAGCGCGCGCAGCAGCTCGCGATGTTCTCGGGCGACCTGCAGGAAGACCCGAACCTCGTCGCGAAGAGCACGGTCGCGCCCGGCCTGTGCCGGCTGTGGTGGCGCTACCTGCGCGAAGGCGGCGTGCACAACGCCGAGGCGCTGCTGCGCAGCATCGCATTCCACACACTCGGGTTCGGCGACGAACCCGAACCGCCGCGCCCGTTGCCGGCCGCCGCGCTGTATCACCCGGCGCGCAACCGCGCGAGCGTCGACGACTGGCGGCCGCGCTGGACGCCGGGCGCACCGGTCGTCGCGATCCTGTTCTATCGCGCGCACTGGCAGGCCGCGAACACGGCCGTGTTCGACGCGCTGGCCGATGCGCTCGTTCAGGAGGGGCTGAATCCCCTGCCGATCGCGGTCACGTCGCTGAAGGATGCGGTGAGCCGCGAAGTCATCACGCAGCTCTGCGACACGCACGACGTCGCACTCGTGCTGAACACGACCGCGTTCGCGGCCGGCGCGATCGACAGCCCGGAACACGACGTGCTCGCCGGCGACGCGCCGGTATTGCAGGTGATCCTGTCCGGCGGCAATCGCGACGCGTGGGTGGCCGACAACCAGGGCCTGCATGCGCGCGACATCGCGATGCATATCGCGCTGCCCGAGGTCGACGGCCGGATCGTCACCCGCGCGGTGAGCTTCAAGGGGCTCGCGTACCGCTGCCCGCATACCGAGGTCGACGTCGTGCGCTACCAGCCGGACGCCGAGCGGATCGCGTTCGTCGCGGCGCTCGCGCGCGGCTGGTGCCGGCTGCGCACGCTCGACAACGCGAGCAAGCGCGTCGCGCTGATTCTCGCGAACTATCCGCAAAGCGAAGGGCGGATCGGCAACGGTGTCGGGCTCGATACGCCGGCGTCCGCGCTGCGCGTGCTCGCGGCGCTGCGCGACGCGGGCTACGCGGTGGCCGACCTGCCGCCCGACGGCGACGCGCTGATCGCGCGGCTCACCGAAGGCGTGACCAACGACGCGGCCGTGCATGCGCTGCGCCCCGCCTTCCAGAGCTTCCCGCTGGCCGACTACGTCGCGCATTTCGCGCGGCTGCCGGCCGCCGTGCGCGATGCGCTGAACGAACGCTGGGGCCTGCCCGAAGCCGATCCGACGCTGCGGCAAGGGCGCTTCACGATCGCCGGCTGGCGCGCGGGCAACGTGTTCGTCGGCATCCAGCCGTCGCGCTCGCGCGGCGAGAACGACTACGCGAGCTACCACGACGCGGATCTCGTGCCGCCGCATGCGTATCTCGCGTTCTATTTCTGGCTGCGCGATGCGTATCGCAGCGACGCGGTCATCCACCTCGGCAAGCACGGCAACCTCGAATGGCTGCCGGGCAAGAGCGTCGCGCTGTCCGACGCGTGCTGGCCCGACCTGACCCTCGGGCCGCTGCCGCATCTTTATCCGTTCATCGTCAACGATCCGGGCGAGGGCAGCCAGGCGAAGCGCCGCGCGCAGGCCGTGATCGTCGATCACCTGATGCCGCCGCTCACGCGCGCGGAAAACTACGGGCCGCTGCAGGATCTCGAGCGGCAGGTCGACGAATACTACGAAGCGTTGATGGTCGATGCGCGGCGCGCGAAGCTGCTGCGCAAGACGATCCTCGCGACGATCGCCGAACACCGGCTGCATGACGAGCTGAGCGTGTCGCCGCCGCGCGACGCGGGCGACGAGGATGCGCTGCTGACGCGCGTCGACGCGTGGCTGTGCGAACTGAAGGAAGCGCAGATTCGCGACGGGCTGCACGTGTTCGGCGTGTCGCCGGCCGGGCGCCAGCGGCGCGACACGCTGCTGGCGCTCGCGCGCTTTCCGGTCGGCGACGGCAAGGGCGCACGCGCAGGACTGATCGGCGCGCTCGCGCGCGATCTTGCGCTCGGCGATGATTTCGACCCGCTCGCGGCCGACTGGGCCGCGCCGTGGGTCGGCCCGCGACCGGCGATCCTGCACGCGCTCGACGCATCGCCGTGGCGCCATGCGGGCGATACGCGCGAGCGGCTCGAACGGCTCGCGCAGCAATGGCTGGACAGGCTGTGTGCAGCCGACGGCAGCCATACGGGCGCGGAAGACGCGCCGCCCCCCGGCGACTGGCCGCAGACGCTCGCCGTGATCGAGCGCGTTCGCGCGACGCTGCTGCCGGCGCTCGACGCGTGCGGCGGCGAGGAAATGCGTCAGTTGCTGCGCGGGCTCGACGGCCGCTTCGTGCCGCCGGGGCCGAGCGGCTCGCCGTCGCGCGGCCGCCCCGACGTGCTGCCGACCGGCCGCAATTTCTACTCGGTCGACACGCGCGCGGTGCCGACGCAGGCCGCGTGGACGCTCGGCCTGAAATCCGCGCAGCAGCTGATCGAGCGCCATCTGCAGGATCACGGCGATTATCCGCGCGCGATCGGGCTGTCGGTGTGGGGCACGGCGACGATGCGCACGGGCGGCGACGACATCGCGCAGGCGTTCGCGCTGCTTGGCGTGCGGCCGAAATGGGCGCACGGCAGCCACCGCGTGACCGATTTCGAGATCCTGCCGATCGAGATCTTCGACCGGCCGCGCATCGACGTGACGCTGCGCGTATCGGGTTTCTTCCGCGACGCGTTCCCGAACCTGATGCATCTGTTCGACGCAGCGGTGCAGGCGGTGGCCGCGCTCGACGAGCCGGAGGAACTGAACCCGATCCGCGCGCGCATCGAGCGCGAACGCGCGAAGTGGGTCGCACAGGGCGTGGCGCCGGACGAAGCGCGCCGCCGCGCCGGCTGGCGCGTGTTCGGCGCGCGGCCGGGCAGCTACGGCGCGGGCCTGCAGGACCTGATCGACCAGCGCCGCTGGCAGACCGACGCCGATCTCGCGGAGGCGTACCGCCAGTGGGGCGGCCATGCGTATGCGCAGAACAGCGCGGGCGACGCCGCGGCCGACGTGTTCGGCGAGCGGCTCGCGACGATCGACGTGGTCGTGCAGAACCAGGACAGCCGCGAGCACGACATCCTCGATTCGAACGACTATTACCAGTTCCAGGGCGGGATGACCGCGGCGGTGCGGCACCTGTCCGGGCAGCAGCCGAGCATCTACCACGGCGACCACGCGAACCCGGTCGCGCCGAAGATGCGCACGCTGCGCGAGGAAATCGCGCGCGTGATCCGTTCGCGCGTCGTCAACCCGAAATGGCTCGACGGCGTGAAGCGCCATGGCTACAAGGGCGCGGCCGAGCTGGCGGCGACCGTCGACTACCTGTACGGCTATGACGCGACCGCGCGCGTGCTGTCCGACCACCAGTACGCGCTCGTCGCCGACGCATACCTGTTCGACGACGCCACCCGCGCGTTTCTCGAACGGCACAACCCGAAGGCGCTGCACGGCATCTGCGAACGCTTCGTCGAGGCGATGCAGCGCGGCCTGTGGCAGCAACCGGGCGACTATCGCGAGCGGATCGAAACGGTCTGGCTCGACAGCGAACAACTCCAGGAAGGGGGACGGCGATGACCGATCCGACGACGCACCGCGCGCGCGCGGTTTTTCCGTTTGCGGCGCTCGTCGCACAGGACGCGCTGCAGCAGGCGCTGCTGCTCGCCGCGATCGACCCGTCGCTCGGCGGCGTGCTCGTGAGCGGCCCGCGCGGCACCGCGAAATCGACCGCCGCGCGCGGCCTCGCCGAGCTGTTGCCGGAAGGGCAGTTCGTCACGCTGCCGCTGTCGGCGAGCGACGAGCAGGTGACGGGGACGCTCGACCTCGCGCATGCACTCGCCGACAACGGCGTGCGCTTCCGGCCCGGCCTGCTCGCGCGGGCGCATCTCGGCGTGCTGTATGTCGACGAGGTGAACCTGCTCGCCGACGGGCTCGTCGATACGCTGCTCGACGTCGCCGCGAGCGGCGTGAACATCGTCGAACGCGATGGCGTGTCGCACGCGCACGACGCGCGCTTCGTGCTCGTCGGCACGATGAATCCCGAGGAGGGCGAGCTGCGTCCGCAACTGCTCGACCGCTTCGGCCTGATGGTCGAACTGGAGAACTGCTTCGACGCCGCGCAGCGCGAGCGGATCGTGAAGGCGCGGCTTGCATTCGATCTCGATCCGGAGGCGTTCCGCGCGTGCCATGCCTCCGCGCAGCGCGCACTCGGCGAACGGATTCACGCGGCGCGCGCACGGCTGGCGACGCTCGATTTCGGCGATGCGGTGCATGCGCACGTCAGCGCGCTGTGCATCGACGCGGCCGTCGACGGGCTGCGTGCCGACCTCGTGATGTTGCGCGCGGCGCGCGCGCTCGCCGCACTGGAGCAGGCCGATGCGGTGACGGTGTCGCATGTGGCGCGCGTGGCCGAAGCCGTGCTGCGGCACCGGCGCCATACCGGTGCGCCGCCGTCGTCCGGCGCGTCGCAGCCGGATCGCGCACGCGACGACCGTTCGCCGCCGGATGCACGCCAGCAGCCGGACGATCAACCGGCCACAAGCGGAAACGGCGCCGCCGTCGCGCAGGGCGACTGGGGCTACCTGCGGCCCGAGCCGGCGGGGCTGCGCGACGTGAAAAGCGTGGTGCCGCTGCCGCTAAAAAAACACTGAGCCATCGAGCCGGCGCCGCCGCGAACGCCGTTCGCGGTCCTCGATGGCAGCCAGGCGCAGCCGCGCGCGTGCCGGGTACGGCGCGCACCGGCACGGCCGTCGCATGGCCGGCGACGTTCGCCGCGAAGCGCGGCGATCCGTTGCATCGCGGCCATCTGCGCTTCCGCAAGCGGGCTGGCGCACCGGACGCACTGCATTGCTTCGTGCTCGACTGTTCGGCGTCGATGCTGTCGCGCGGGCGGCTCGCACTGGCGAAGGGGCTGATCGTCGCGTATTTCGACGAGGCCGCGCGCGATCGAGTCGAAACCGCGCTGATCTGTTTCGGCGGCGACGGCGCCGCGCGGCGCTTCGGCCCGGCCGTGCCGCGCTGGTGGAATGCGCGCTGGCTCGAACCGGTCGACGGTGGCGGCGGTACGCCGTTCGCGGACGGCATCGCGGCCGCCGCGCAGTTGCTCGCGCGCGCGGCGCGGCGCGACCCGGACAAGCAGCGCTGGCTGTGGGTGCTGTCCGACGGACGCACGCGCGAGATGCCGGCCAAACCCGCGGCGGCCGATCACGTCGTGTTCGTCGACTTCGACGATGCGGCCGTGCGGATCGGGCAGGGCGAGCGGCTGGCCGCCGCGTGGGGCGCGCAGTGGGTGACGGCCGACGCGCTGTGCACGGGCCGCGCCGGCTGATCGCCGGCCGCGGTGCGCTATGATCGCCGCTTCTGCTTCTGCCCACTGGAAAAAACCGCCATGCAAGTACTGGTCGATGCCGACGCGTGTCCCGCCGTCATCAAGGACATGCTGTTTCGCGCCGCGCGTCGTGCCGAAATCTGCGTGACGCTGGTCGCGAACCAGTTCCTGCGCACGCCGCCGTCGCCGTTCATCAAGGCGGTGCAGGTGCCGGCCGGCTTCGACGTGGCCGATGCGCGGATCGTCGAGCTGGCGGAAGCCGGCGACCTCGTGATCACCGCCGACATCCCGCTGGCCGCCGCCGTCCTCGACAAGGGCGCGCATGCGCTCGACCCGCGCGGCAACTGGTTCAGCCGCGAGAACATCGAGGAACGCCTGTCGACGCGCGCGATGATGGACCAGTTGCGCAGCGCCGGGATCGACACGGGCGGGCCGGCGCCGTTCAGCGCGCGCGACGGCAAGGCGTTTGCGTCGCAGCTCGACCGGTTCCTGGCCCGGCACGGCAAGCCTTGAGGCCGGGCAGCAACGGCCGCGCGCCGCGATCGTCTTGCGGTAGGGGCACACGCGCACGCTTGCGTCACGTTGCCGGATCGTTGAATCCGCATCGAATCGCGCTCGTCACCCGGGCCGGGATGCACGTTTGCACCGACGCTGCTATCGTGGCGCAAATGACAACCCGACCCAGGAGCGCACGCGTGACACCGACCCAACTTCTCGTTCCGACCTTCACCCACATGCTGCGCGCACAGACCGCGTGGCTCGACAAGGCCGCTGCGCACCGGCAGGCCGCGGGCGACGCGCCCGACACGGCGATGACGTTGAAGCTGGCGCCCGACATGTATCCGCTCGCGGCACAGGTGCGCTTCTCGTGCTTCCAGGCCATGGAGCCCATCCACCGGCTGCGTGGCGAACCGTTGCCGGCTGCACTGCTGGCCTTGCGCGAGGCGGGATGGAATGCGGATGCGCAGCCCGGCTCGCTCGCCGATGCGCAGGCGATCATCGCCGGCACGCTCGCATTTCTCGGCGAACTCGCGCCGGATGCGCTCGACGGCGGCGGCGCGCTGCCGATCGCGCTCGAGATGCCGAACGGGATCGCGTTCGACATGACGGGCGAGCAGTACGCGCGCGACTGGGCACTGCCGCAGTTCAATTTCCACGCGATCACCGCTTACGGGATCCTGCGCCACCATGGCGTCGAACTCGGCAAGGCCGACTACGTGTCGCACATGCTCGCGTACGTCCGGCCGGGCACGATTCCGCAAGGTTGAACCTCGTAGCGACATGACACGGGCACTCTTCGTCTGCAGCCGCAACCGGCTGCGCAGCCCGACGGCCGAAGCGGTATTCGCCGCGTGGCCGGGTGTCGAAACCGATTCGGCGGGCCTCGCGCCCGATGCGGACACACACGTGTGCGCCGAGCAGCTCGACTGGGCCGATGTCGTGTTCGTGATGGAGCGCGCGCACAAGACCAGGTTGACCGCGCAATTCGGTACGCATCTGCGGCACAAGAAGGTCGTCTGCCTCGACATTCCCGATCGCTACGCGTACATGCAGCCCGAACTCGTCACGCTGCTCGAACGCAAGGCCGGCCCGTTCCTGCGCACGTGACGCGCGCGGGCGGGATCGACGTCAGCGCAGCCGGCCGTTCGCGATCGCCGAAAAACAGTCGAGCCGCAGCAGCTCGATGATCTTGCGTGTCGGCACGCTCGCCCGCAGCGTGTCGAGCCGGTCGACGGCGAACCACTTGCAGCGGGCGATCTCGTTGCTCGCGCGCGGCGTCAGGTGCGCCGGGACGTCGGCCACGAACACGTGGTGGAGCTTCGTCAGCCCGCCGAACTGCACCGCGTAGTCGAGTGCGAGCCCCTCCAGCCGTGTTTCCTCGGCAAGCTCCCGCAGTGCGGCGTCGAGCGGCGTCTCGCCGCGCCGGATCGTGCCGCCCGGCAGCGACCAGCGCGACGCGGTGCGGGCGACCAGCAGCACGCTGCCGTGCTGGCGGCACACGATCGTGGCGCGTTCCTTGATGACGGCGAGGGTGTCCGGCCCGGTACTCATGTTCGGCAAAACAGGTGCTGAATCGTGGAGAAAGTGCGCATCGGCGGCGCGTTGCCCGGCGGCGGGCCGCGACGGCTTGCAGGCAGCCGCAACGATCCTACCGGTCGTTCATGACAGTTCCATGCACGGCGTCGCGCAACGGACGCCGGGTCACGTGTGCTTGTAGATCCCGCTGCGCGTCGGCTTCACGTGGCGCGGATGGCGGCGCTTGTGAACGGCACGCCGATGGTGAGGCGGCGGGCTCGCGTGCCGTGCGGTCGGCGCGGTGGCGTGCGGCGTTCCCCCCGGCATCTGCGTCTGTCCCTCGCCGAAGTGGTACGTCTGGGTTTGCGCATGTCCGACACCCAGCGTCGACGCCAGCACGAAGGCCGCCAGCAGTATCCGTTTCATGAATAGTCCGCCTGAATTTTTCGAGATTGAGGTTTCCCGCCAGCTTAGCGAAAGGCGGGGCGCCATCGCAACCGGCCCGTGTCGGGTGTCGTCTCCACCTGCGCACGGCGAAGTCTTCCGCACGGTCTCAGGGTGCCGCCGGGGTTGACAACATAATTCCCCAGTGTGAATATAAATTCACGCACAAGAATTATTCGTCGAATCCGGACGGTCGCGCCGCAGGCGCCGGACCTGCCGGAACCGGCAGTCCGATCAACCGGAACCAGGAGCGGGACGCATGGCGGAACACGAGCAGCAGGGGGCGCTGGCGGGATTGCGCATCATCGATCTGTCGCGGGTGCTGGGCGGCCCGTACGCCACGCAGATTCTTGCCGACCACGGCGCGGAGGTGATCAAGGTCGAACCGCCGTCCGGCGACAAAACGCGCACGTGGGGGCCGCCGTTCGACGGCGATACCGCGTCGTACTTTCTCGGCGTGAACCGCAACAAGCTCGGCATCGCGCTCGACCTGACGCAACCGGCCGACCGCGAGCGGCTGCTCGGCCTGCTCGAAGGCGCGGACGCCATCGTCGAGAACTTCAAGATCGGCACGATGGAGCGCTGGGGGCTCGGTTTCGACGCGCTGCATGCGCGGTTTCCGCGCCTCGTCCATTGCCGTGTGTCGGGCTTCGGTGCGGACGGCCCGCTCGGCGGGTTGCCCGGCTACGACGCGGCCGTGCAGGCGCTCGCGGGGCTGATGAGCGTCAATGGCGAAGCGGGCGGCGCGCCGCTGCGGGTCGGCGTGCCGATCGTCGATCTCGTCACCGGGCTGAACGCGGCGCTCGGCGTGCTGATGGCGCTGCGCGAGCGCGACGCGAGCGGCCGCGGCCAGTTCGTCGAAGCGACGCTGTTCGACTGCGCGCTGTCGATCCTGCATCCGCACACGCCGAACTTCTTCCATTCGGGCAACGCGCCCGTGCGCACCGGCAACGCGCATCCGAACATCACGCCGTACGACAGTTTTCCGACGGCGAGCGTCGACATCTTTCTCGCGGTCGGCAACAACGGGCAGTTCGCGGCACTGTGCGACGTGCTCGGCACGCGCGACTGGCCCGGCGACCCGCGTTTCGCGGACAACCGCGCGCGCAGCGCGAACCGCGCCGTGCTGCGCACGCTGCTCGAAACGGCGCTGGCCGCGCACGACGGCGCGGCGCTCGCCGAGCAGCTGATGCGCCGCGGCGTGCCGTGCGCGCCGGTGCTCGGGCTCGATGCGGCACTCGATCATCCGCATGTCGCGCATCGGGCGATGAAAGTCGAGCTGGGCCGGCATCGCGGCATCGCGTCGCCGATCAAGCTCGGCCGCACGCCGGCCACGTACCGGCGGCCGCCGCCCGCGCTGAACGAACACGCGGCGCAGGTATTCGCCGACGCCGGCACGACCGGCTGCACGACCGACCGCGATAACGACCGCGATAACGCCCCGCGCCGGAACTGACCGGCATCGCGGCCGCCGGCGCGTATCGCGCGACCGGCGGCGCTGTGCCGCACGACCATTCGAACCCCACGCCGGGCCACGCACGGGCGCACCGGCTGAAGAGGAGACGCATCATGCTTGCATGGATCGGCGCGATCGCCATCGTCGCGCTGTTCGGCCTGATCATCACGAAGCGGCTGTCGCCGCTCGTCGCGCTGATCGTCGTGCCGGTGGCCGCGTCGCTCGCGGCCGGTTTCGGGCTCGCGACCGGCAAGTTCATCGTGCACGGCGTACAGAACATCGGGCCGATCGCCGGCATGTTCGTTTTTGCGATTCTTTTTTTCGGTATCCTCACCGACGCCGGGATGCTCGACCCGATCATCGCAGGCGTGCTGCGCGTGATCGGCTGCCATCCGCCGCGCATCGTGATGGGGTCGGCGCTGCTCGCGCTGCTGATTCACCTCGACGGCTCCGGCGCCGTCACGTTTCTCGTCACGCTGCCCGCGATGATGCCGCTCTATACGCGGCTCGGAATGGATCGGCGCATCCTCGCGTGCGTCGCGTCGATGGCGGCCGGCGTCAATTTCCTGCCGTGGGTCGGCCCGATGCTGCGGGCGTCGGCGGCACTGCACATTCCCGGTTCCGCGATCTTCATGCCGATGATTCCGGTGCAGATCGTCGGGCTCGTGTTCGTATTCGGCACCGCGTACGTGCTCGGCGTGCGCGAGGCGAAACGGCTCGGGCTCGATCGTGCCGGCGCGGCGCCGCTCGCGATCGCGCCGCGTGCGCTGACCGATGCCGAGCGCGCGTTACGCCGGCCGGAACGCTTCCGGATCAATCTCGCGTTGACGCTCGTGGTGCTCGTCACGCTCGTGTCGGGCATCGTCGATCCGATGGTGATGTTCATGCTCGGCACGGTCGCCGCGCTCGTGATCAACTACCCGGACGTGCAGGCCCAGCGCGAGCGGATCGACGCGCATGCGAAGGCCGCGCTGATGATGGCGAGCGTGCTGCTCGCGGCCGGCGCGTTCACCGGCATCATGTCCGGCACCGGGATGCTGAAGGCGATGGCGGACGTGGTGGTCGCGCACGTGCCGGTCGAGCATGCGCGCCACATGCCGTTCGTGCTCGGGCTGTTGTCGATGCCGCTCAGCCTGCTGTTCGACCCCGATTCGTTCTACTTCGGCGTGCTGCCGGTGCTCGCGGAAAGCGCGAAGCTGCTCGGTGTGCCGCCGATCCAGATGGCGCAGGCCGCGCTGCTCGGCCAGATGATGACGGGGTTCCCGGTGAGCCCGCTCACGCCCGCGACGTTCCTGATCGTCGGCCTGACCGGCGTCGAGCTTGCCGAGCATCAGAAATTCACGATTCCGTTCCTGTTCGCCGCCACGGTGCTGATGGTGTTTGCCGCAGTGATCGTCGGCGTGTTTCCGTTGTGAGCGCCCCAGGCCTGCCGCGCCGTGCGGGCGCCCCGACGGGGTCATCCCGCAAGGGGACGTTCCGCCGGGCGCAACCCCTGGCGCCGCCTGGCATTTTCCTCAGAGCGGCGCGGCCGCTCGGCCTTTTCCCGGAGAGCCATCCATGCAGTTCGACCTGACCGACGACCAGCGCGCAATCGAAAGCGCGATCGAGAAAATCTGTGCGCGCTTCGGCGACGACTACTGGCTCGAACGCGATCGCGCGGGCGGGTTTCCCGCCGATTTCCACGCGGCACTTGCCGAGGCCGGCTGGCTCGGCATCGCGATGGACCCGGCGCACGGCGGAGCCGGGCTCGGGATGACCGAGGCCGCGCTGATGATGCGCACGATCAGCGCCTCGGGTGCCGGCCTGTCCGGCGCATCGGCCGTCCACATGAACATCTTCGGGCTGAACCCGGTGCAGGTGTTCGGCAACGACGCACAGAAGGCGCGTTTCCTGCCGCCGCTGATCGCCGGGCGCGACAAGGCGTGCTTCGCGGTGACGGAACCCGATGCGGGCCTCGACACCACGCACTTGAGCACGCAGGCCCGCCGCGACGGCGACCACTACGTGCTGAGCGGGCGCAAGATCTGGATCTCGACCGCGCAGGTGGCGAACAAGATGCTGATCATCGCGCGCACGACGCCGCTCGACCGGGTCGCGAAGCCGACCGACGGGCTGAGCCTGTTCTACACCGATCTCGACCGGTCGCGCGTCGAGGTGCGCGAGATCGAGAAGATGGGCCGCAAGGCGGTCGATTCGAACATGCTGTTCATCGACAACCTGCGCGTGCCGGAAGGCGACCTGATCGGCAACGAAGGCGACGGCTTCCGCTATCTGCTGCACGGGTTGAATCCGGAACGCATCCTGATCGCGGCGGAGGCGATCGGCCTCGGGCAGGCCGCGCTGCGCCGCGCGACGCAGTATGCGTGCGAGCGTGTCGTGTTCGGCCGGCCGATCGGGCAGAACCAGTCGATCCAGCATCCGCTCGCGCAGGCGTGGATGCAGCTCGAGGCCGCGTGGCTGATGGTGATGAAGGCCGCGACGCGCTACGACGCGGGGCAGCCGTGCGGCGCGGAAGCGAACGCCGCGAAATACCTCGGCGCGGAAGCCGCGTTCCAGGCGTGCCAGACGGCGGTCGCGACGCACGGCGGGATGGGCTACGCGAAGGAATACCATGTCGAGCGCTACCTGCGCGAGTGTATGATTCCGAGGCTCGCGCCCGTGAGCCCGCAACTGATCCTCTGCTACATCGCGGAGAAGGTGCTCGGGCTGCCGAAGTCGTACTGACCGTACCGACCCGGCGGCCGGCCCGGCGCGCGGTTTCCCGTTCCGATTCAAGCGCTCGTCATGGACGTCAAACTCGTTGCCCGCACGCTCGACCTGTTCGAGCTGTTCGCCGCCGAACGGCGGCCGCTGCCGCTCACCGAACTCGCGCGCCTGCTCAATGTGCCGGCGTCGAGCTGCCTCGCGATGGCGCGCACGCTCGTGAGCCGCGGTTACCTGTACGAAGTGCGCAGGCGCGGCGGTTACTACCCGACGCGCCGCCTGCAGACGATCGCCGCGGCGATCGATGCGACCGACCCGGTCGTCGACATCGTCCATCCGCATCTCGTCGCGCTGCGCGACGCGAGCCGCGAGACGGCCGTGCTCGGCAAGATCCAGGGCGTGTCGGTCACCTACCTCGACGTCGTCGAATCGGAGCAGGCGATCCGTTATACGCGCGAGCCGGGCGAACTCCGCCCGCTGCATGCGAACTCGATCGGCAAGGCGATCTTCGCGGAACTGGCCGGCGACGCGCAGCAGGCGCTCGGCGCGCAGTTGCCGTTCGAGCGCTTCACCGACGCGACGGTGGCGGACCTGCCCGCGCTCGTCGCGCAAACCGCACGGTTTCGCGAACTCGGCTGGGCCGAGAACTTCGGCGAGAGCGCGCCCGAGCTGTCGGCGATCGCGGTCGCGCTGACGCTCGACGGCGACTGGTACGGGCTGTCGGTGGTCGGGCCGTCCGAGCGGATCCGCCAGCATCGCGATACGCATGCGGCGCTGCTCGTCGACGCGAAGGCCAGGCTGCTCGCCGAGCACGCGCGCGGCTGACGGAGGGCGGGGCGTGCCGGAGGAGGGCCGGCAAGCGACGCGGGCCGTCCGCCGGCGATCGGGCCGCGATCGCCGTGAACGGCCCCCGATGCACGCGCAGCCCTAACGACGGCCGATCCGCGGCATCACGACTTCACCCACACACCGCCCGCACTCGGGTTGTCGCCTTGCGTCCACCATTTCGCGCAGTATTTCGCGCCCTGGTACATCACGCAGGTGCCGCCTGAATACGCGGTGGTCGCCGACCACGTGGCCGTGCCGCCGCCGACCGGTTTCCACACGGCGGCCTGGCCGGGCACGTCGCCCTGCGTCCACCATTGCGCCTGATACGTCGTGCCCTGGTAGGTGACGGTCGCGCCGGCCGTATAGACCTGGCCGGTCGCCCAGGGCGCGCCCGGTTGCGGCGTGCCGCCGTCCGAGCCGCCGCCGTAGTTCGGATCCTGCGTGACGCCCGCACCCCACTTGCCGTCGAGCTGCCTGAAGATCGTCGCGAACGCGTACGGCTGCTGCGCGACGCCCGAACAGGTCGGCGACGCATACGTGCCGCCGGACGGACACGCCTGGTCGCGGCCGACCGACCAGTTGCCGAAGAAGCCGTAGCCGTTGGCGACCGCCGCGTTCAGCACGCTCTGCGCATTCGCGAGCGTGAAGGTTTCGCCCTGCACGTCGTTCACGCCGATCATCGGCGTGACGCCGACCATCTGCCAGAGCTGGGCGTTGGTCTTCGGCTGGCCGGCCGACTTGAAGGCCGTATCGAGTTGCGCGTAAAGCGCCTGCGCGGCGCTGATCGCGGCGGCCCCCATGTCGATGTTCGCGGGGCCGTAGTCCATCGCCATCACGTTCACCGCATCGAACACGGTCCGGTTCGAGATCGCCGCGTTGACGACGTTCAAGCCGTCCTGCGTGAGCCCGGTCGGCATCGTCGGCAGCGTCAGCGTGACGTGCAGCGGCTTGCCTTTCGCCGCATAACTCGCCTGCAGCTGGGCGACGGCCTGGAAGTTGCGCGCGACCGCGGCCGTGTCGAGCTGCGACGCGCCCTCGATGTCGAAGTCGATGTGCGTGAGGCCGTACGTGTCGATCACGGTCTGGTACGCGCCCGCCAGCGCGGGAACCGTCGAGCATGCCTGCATCAGCGGCGTGCCGTTCGCGCCGCCGAACGACACGGCGACTTCGCCGCCTTTCGCGCGATAGCTCGCGATCGACGTCGACAGCGCGGTCAGCAGGCCGCCGCTCGCGCCGTTGCCGATTGGCTGCACGCCGCCCCACGACGGCGTACACCCGTTGCCCGCGACCACGAACGCGAGCGTGAACTGCTGGATGCCTTGCCGGACGCCGATCTGGTCGACGAGCGGCGTCGGATAGAGCGTCACGTCGACATAGGGCGCATAGACGCCGGCGCCCTGGGACACGCTCGCCACGGCGAGCAGGCAACCCGCGGCAAACGCGCGCGGGATGAAACGCGGCAACACATTGTTGTGCATTGTGTTCTCCAAGTGGAAGAGGGATACGCTGGCCCGCGTATCGCCGCCGGTCGGGCGACCGGGCATGCCCGGCCGGCGGCGTGCCCATCTTGGAGGATTCGCGTCGAATAGTGAATGGTTAGTTGTTCTTTTTGTTATTTGATTCCCGATACGTAACGATCTTGCCGATTCGACATCGTTCCGTCATGCATCGGGTGTGAACCAGGACAAAATTGCCGTCGATTTCGACATGAAATCGTCGCTTTCTACGCCCCTTGATGGCCGCCTCGATCATGTAATCACGTGTAATCGCTTTCGACGCATGCGCGGCATAACTTTGTCTTCGAGCGAAGTGCATTCGCGCGAGGCTCACTCAAGACCTTACGTCGTTCCATCCATCAGGAGCTCAACATGCTGGAAAGAATCGTAGCAAAGCAGGCAGTCGGAAGCGTTCAGGGCGGTAATCGGGATTCCTGGATCAACCCGCCTTTCAATGCGCAAATCACGTTTCCGGGCACGTTTTCGACCGCGCCCATCGTGGTCGTGACGGCCCTCCAGGACCCCAACGACGGATCCAGTTATCCGGACACGTTCTCGGTGACGGTGACCCAGGTCACGACGACCGGATTCAACGTCAACATCACCCGCGAAGACAGGGTGTTTCCGAATTATTCGGGCAGCGACTGGGGGCAAAACCTCTACGTTTCGTATATCGCCGAAGTTCCGAGCCAATAAAACCCGAACCGGAGTCATGCGGTCGCTGCTTCTTTCCAACTGTGACGGCTTCACCGCCGGAAGGTTGACGAGGCAGTTGCGGCGGCGGGCCAGCCGCAGCCATTCACTGCGGCTGGCCGCCATTGGCGTCGCTCGCGGCCCCGCCATTTTCGTCAGGAAAGTCGAAACATGACAAGCACTCTACACATTCCGGCCGGCTACTTGACGCTCGGCCTGGACTCCACCGGCGCTGTCGTCGAACTCATCGATTCCCGCAGCGGCCGCAACTACATCTCGCCCGGGAAATCCGTCCCGCTCGTCAGGCTCGTGATCAACGGCATACTGGCGAAGCCCGCCGGCGTCCGATGGTCGTCCGCCGACAACACGCTGTCCTTCGTGAACGATGCCGGCCTCGCATTCGAGGTCGATGTCCGCGTCCTGCAGAAAAACGGCTACGCCACCTTTGAAGTCACCCGCGTATCGACCGATCCCGCTTCCGACGTTCAGACGCTGCTGTGGGGGCCGTTGCCTGTCGCGATCAACCAGACCGTCGGCGAAGCCGCGGGCGTGGTGCGAGACAACGAATTCGCGATCGGCCTCAAGCCGCTCAACGACCGCACCGAAGGCGCGTGGCCCAAGGAATATCCGCAATACGGCTGGGAAAACGACGTCATCCCCAATCCTTACAACGTGGACGTGGCGGCGCTGGAGCCGTGGTGCGTGGCGGCGAAGACGTCATGGGGCGCCGTGCTGCGCGCCTTCACGTTCGACTATACGCGCCGGCGCGACCGGCTCAATCCGAATGATTATCCGATCCCGCTCGGCCCGCTCGACAGCGCGGGCTCGGTCATCGGATCGAAGATTGCGCTGTACGGCGGCGCACCGGAGCTCGTGACGACCCTGTTGTCGTTCATTGCCTCGGGTGAAAACCTCCCGTATCCGACCCAGAACGGCCAGTGGCAGAAAGTGGCGCAGGCCAGCGGCCAGTCGTCTTTCGTGCTGGACGATCTCGACACCGGCAATGTCGGCAAGGCCGCCCGATTCGCCAACAGCGCGGGAATCAATTACATCTACTCGCCGCGGAATTTTCGCGGCCCCTGGAAATACACCGGGCATTATCAGTTCGACTCCACCTTCGGCGACAGCGACAACGGAGCCGAGAAGCTTGTGGAGGCGGCAAAGGAGCACGGCGTCCGCGTCGGCGTCCATACCATGTCGGACTTCATCAGCGTCGGCCCGCCCACCTCCATCGACCCCTACGTTTCGCCGCCCGCGGATCCTCGCCTGGCCTTGGGCGGTCAAGCCGCCTTGTCCCGGCCGTTGAACATGACGAGCAAGATGCTCTACTTGAGCGGATTCGCGCCGGTGCGGGACGGGATCAACGAGAAGATGCTGCGTATCGGCAACGAGTTCATCTCGTTCAACGCGGTCCAAAGAGGCGTCACCGAATGGCAAGTCAGTGGACTGACCCGAGGCCAGTGGGGCTCCGTCCCGGCCGAAGCCGCGCGTGGCACGTCCGTTGCGAGGGTGATCGTGAATTCGTACGGCGGGGCCATCGGCGGCCTCGGCATCATCGACGAGATCGCCACCCGGCTGGGCACCCTCAGGAACAACGTCGGCATCCGGTCCCACTCTTTCGACGGGGTGGAATCCGCCAGTGATACCGGCTGGGGCAGCTTCGGCATTGCACGGTTGATCAACGGCACCTACGCCGCCCAGACCGGGCACGACGGATACATCAGCGAGACGAGCCGGATGACCTCGAACGCATGGGACACGCTGACCCGGGCGAGCTGGTCCAACTCCGACATCGATCAGCTGTACCGCGACAACGCCTTCTACCAGGCCAACTACCTGCCGGGCATGCTTGGATGGTTCGATATCACGGGCGTCTCGTTGACCATGATCGAAACCCGGCTCGCACGCGGCGCGGCGCTCAACGCCGGCATTGGCTTCCAGGGCACGGTGGCATTCCTGCTGTCGGCAGAATCGACGCCGGATATCCTCGACAAGATCAAGCAGTGGGAAACCGCCAGGAATCTCGGCGCGTTCACCGAAAAGCAGAGGGCCGCGCTTCGCGACCAGACGACCTCGTGGACCCTGAAGTCCGTCACCCCCGGGCAAAGCTGGTCGTTGCAGCAGGTGAATGCCGAAGGCGTCCCGATCGGCGCTCCGCAGACCGTATCGGCACCCACACCGCAACTGGGCCCCGCCGTCCTGCCGGTCGCCACTCAAGGCGCGCTCTACGGCGCGAAAATCACGACGAACACGCCTGCGACCGTCCGCTTCACGGTGACCAACGGGGGGTTGCCCCCGGGCCTCCAGTTCAATCAGGATACGGGCGGGATTATTGGTACGCCGAGGAAGACCGGGCGGTACACGTTTACCGTCACGGCCACGAATGACGGGGGACTGGCTGACGCGCGAGCGGTTTACACCATCGTGGTGCAGTGAGGTAGTGAGCAGCCCTCATCGATTTCGCGGGCGACCGCGCCGGCATGCGGGACGCGCGTCACGGTGGCAGTGCGGCGCGCGTCATTCCGGCGATATCTGCGGCACCTGCGGCATTCGGTGAGGGCGCTCAACCGTTCCGGCAAACGTGATCGGTGTGGAAAAGGGTGTCGCGCAGCCGGAACACCGAAACCACGGGGAAGGTCGATCCGGATCGCTTGACTCGCGTCAAGCCGATGCGGGCTGCACAAGCGAGCGCGCGAGCGCGACGAAGCGTTCGACGCACGCCGACGCAAACGGCTCGCTCCACGACAGGATCTGCTCGACCGCGCGCGCGCTGGCAAGCGGCACGTACACGACACCCCGACGCTGCAGCGTCGCCGTGAAGCCCGGCACGATCGCGATGCCGCGTTCGGCGGCCACCAGCGACACGAGCGTCGTGATCTGTGCCGCGGTCGCGCCGATGCGCGGCGCGAATCCGGCCTGCGCGCACAGGTCGTCCAGTGCCGCGGCCAATGCCGAGCCGTAACCCGGCGGAAAAGTCACGAAGGTTTCGTTCGCCAGCGCCGCGACGTCGACGCTCGCGCGGCCCGCGAGCGCATTCCCGGCCGGCACGGCGGCCACGAGCGGTTCACGCGACACGACGAGCGACGCCACCGGCACGCCAGGCGCGTCGCCCCATGCCCAGCCGAAACCGATGTCCATCGTGCCGTCCGCGACCTGCCGGTGCTGGCTGGCGGTCGCCGCCTCGCGGAACGCGAATTCGACGTCGGGCATCGTCCGGCTCGCGGCGCGGATGACGTCCGGGAACGTGTCGGACATCGGAATGGCGCTCGCATAACCGATCACGATTCGTCCGGCGATGCCTTGCGCGAGCTTGCGCGCGCTCGCCTCGGCCTCGGCGGCCGCGCTGACGACGTTGCGCGCCTGTTCGAGGAACGCGGCGCCTGCCGGCGTCAGCCGCACCGCACGCGTCGAACGCTCGAACAGCTGCACGCCGAGCTCGCTTTCCAGCGCGGCGATATGGCGCGTGAGCGGCGGCTGCGCGACGCGCAGGCGCAATGCCGCGCGGCCGAAGTGCAGTTCGTCGGCGACGACCACGAAATAGCGGAGGCGGCGCAGGTCGAGCATTGTTGTCGTTCCGGTATCAATCGCGATGAAAACGGTATTGGCGTGCGCACGGCGCGCTCGTCAGACTGTCGGCATCGACGACCAGGCAGCTCCGATGAACGACAGGACCACGCGCATCGCGTTCTTTCTCTGCGGCTTCGCCGCGTTTCTCAATCTGTATTCGACGCAGGGCATCCTGCACGAACTCGCGGCCACCTTCGGCGTCAGCGCGGAGCGCGCGGGGCAGGGCGTGAGCGCCACCACGACGGCCGTCGCCATTATCGCGCCGTTCGTCGGCGTGCTGGCCGCGCGCATCGAGCGGCGCATCGCGATCTCGCTGGCCGCGATGGCCGTCGCGCTGCCGGTCGTGTGGTCCGCGCATGCGGCAGGTTTCGCGTCGTTTCTCGGCGCGCGCTTTGCCGCCGGCCTGGTCATGCCGTTCGTCTTCGCGCTGTCGATCGCGTACATCGCCGAGCGCTTCGATCGCGGCACGTCGGCCGAGATCAGCGCGCTGTTCGTCGCCGGCACGACGCTCGGCGGTTTCGCCGGCCGCTTCGCGACCAACCTGATGACGTCGATGTGGGGCTGGCGGCATGCGCTCGACGTCGTCGCGGCGCTGTGTCTCGTCACGGGCATCGCGATCTACGCGAGCCTGCCGGCGTCCGGCGCGATCGCGCGGTGTGTCGAACCCGACACGGAGGCGGGTGCGGGGCCGGCCTGGCGCATCGTCACGCGCGGGCCGCTGCTCGCGTCGTTCGCGATCGGCGCATGCGTGCTCGCGTCGCAGGTCGCGACGTTCACGTTCGTCGGCCTGCGCCTGGCCCGCGCGCCGTTCGGCTTCGGCACGGTCGGGATCGGCGCGATCTATGCGGTGTTCCTGGTGGCGGTGGTCGTGACGCCGCTGGCAGGGCGCCTCGCGCGGCATCGCGGCCCGCGCGCACCGGGGCTCGCCGCGGCCGCGCTCGCGATCGGCGGAGCGCTGCTCACGCTGTCCGACCACGTGCCGGTGATCCTGGCCGGCCTCGCGCTCAGCTCGACCGCCGTGTTCGTCGAACAGGCGTCGGCCAACACGTTCATTTCGCAGGCGGCGTCGAGCGCGCGCTCGACGGCGATCGGCATCTACCTGTCCTGTTATTACTTCGGTGGCAGCCTCGGCTCGATCCTGCCGGTGCCCGGCTGGCACCGCTGGGGATGGGCCGGCTGCGTCGCGTTCGTGGTCGTCGCGCAGGCCGTCGTCGGCGTGCTCGTGTACCGGTTCTGGGGGGCGGGCGGCACGGCGTATGCCCGCGCGCACGGCGTCAGGCCGGCGCGCTGACCGGGTTCAGCGATACCAGCGCGGCGTATAGACCCACTCGCGACCCTCGCCGATCGCGAAGCGGCGCGTGGTCGACGAGCCGACGATCACCATCGTGCGCATGTCGACCTGGTCGCTGCGCAATGCACCGAGCGTCGTCGTCGCGAGCGTCGCGCCCGGCCGGCCGATGTCGCGGCCCAGCACGACCACCGTATCGGCCGTGCGATGCGCGCGCACGACATCGAGCGCGCGATCGAGCTGCCACGGCCGCGCGCGCGAGATCGGGTTGTAGAACGCCATCACCAGATCGGCTTGCGCCGCATGCCGCAGGCGCGTCTCGATCACGTCCCACGGCTTCAGGTTGTCCGACAACGAGATCGCACAGAAATCGTGGCCGAGCGGCGCGCCGGCCTGGGCGGCCGTCGCGAGCGACGCCGAGATGCCGGGTTCCACGCGCAGGTCGACCGCGGCCCAGTGCGGGTCGCGCGCTTCGTCGAGTGCCTCGAGCACGGCCGCGGCCATCGCGAACACACCCGGGTCGCCGGACGACACGACCGCGACGCGCCGGCCCTCGGCCGCGAGTTCGAACGCATGGCGCGCGCGCTGCATCTCCTCGCGATTGTCGGTGCCGTGCACGCGCTGGTCGTCGCGGAACGGGCCGGCCATGTTCACGTAGGTGGTGTAGCCGAGGATGTCGGTCGCGTCCGCGAGCGCGGCGCGCGCGGCCGGCGTGAGCCACGCGGCGCCGCCCGGGCCGAGCCCGAGCACCGTCAGGCGGCCGCGCGCACGGCCGAGCGTGGCGGGATCGACCGGATGCGACGCGACCGCGCATGCGATGCCGTTCGTCGTGGCCCGCAGCGTGTGCACGACCCGCAACGCGCGGCCGAGCAGCGCGGCCGCATCGGCCGCATCGGCCGGTACGCCGCCGTCACCGTCGCCGTCGACGTCTGCATCGACGAAACGAAGCGGCACGTCGAGCGTGTGCGCCGCGTCCTCCAGCGCGGCATCGCCGATCGCCGCTGCGGGCGCCACGATGGCCGCGAGCGCCAACCGGGCGAGCCCCTGCGCGTCGAGCGACGCCGCGATGCGTGCCGCGAGCGCGCCATCCGCGTGAACAGCGTGCGCATCGACGCCCACCACCACGCTGCGCGGATGAATCACGAGCTCGTCATGCGTGCCGCGCCAGGCTTCGGGCGTCACGCGGATCGCATGCGCCGCGGCGGCGTCGCGCGGCAGCGCGACATCGTCGAGCCACGGCGCCGCGCCGTCGATGCGGGTCGACGCCCCCGCGAGCAGATCGGACACGAAGCGCTTGCCCTGGGCGAGATCGGCGAGCGCATAGCCTTCCGGCGGATTGAGCACGCACGCGCCGAAGCGCAGTTCGCCGCTCGTCGTGATCGCCGGCGCGACGCCGACGCAGGCGGCGATTTCACGCGCCATCACGTTGACGCCCGTCAGCCCGCCGAGCAGCGGCACGACCGCCGAACCGTCTTCCGCCACCGCGAGCACGGGCGGTTCGACGCCCTTGTCGGCAAGCGCGGGAGCGATGCAGCGGATCACGATGCCGGCCGCGCACAGCGCGACGATCGGCAGGCCGCGTGCATAGAGTTCGCGCAAGTGCGCGCCGAGATCGTCGAACGGCACGTCGGCGGCGACGCGCGATGCGAGGCCGTGCACGCGGGCCCCCGGATAACGCGCCTGGATGCGCCGCGCGGTATCGAGCGCGCCCGCGCCGAGGATCACGATCGCGGGCGGGGTCGTCATCCTTGCCATTTTTCCCCCGGCACGACGAGCAGCGAGAAATACGGCGACGCCATCGGATCGACTTCATCGAGCGGCACGATGCGCTGGCTCGCCATCGTCGCGCGCTCGACATACAGCGCGCGCTTCGCGAGCCCCAGCTCGTCGAGCACGCGCCGCACCTTGTCGAAATTGCGGCCGAGCTTCATCACGACGGCCGCATCAGCCTGCGCGAGCCGCGTGCGCAACTCGTGCTCGGGCAGCACGCCCGACAGCACCGACAGGCTCTGGTTGCGATAGACGAGCGGCTGGCCGAGCACGGCGGTGCCGCCGAGCATCGCGCATACGCCGGGGATCACCTCGGTGTCGTAGCGCGGCGCGAGGCGGTCGTGCAGGTACATGTACGAGCCGTAGAAAAACGGGTCGCCTTCGCAGATCACCGCGACGTCGCGCCCCGCATCGAGGTGCGCACCGACGACCGCGGCGGCCGTGTCGTAGAAGTCGGCGATCACCGTCTCGTAGCAGAGCGGCGGCGGCAGTGCCTCGGTCGTCACCGGATAGACGAGCGGCAGTTGCGTCTGCCCGTCCCGCAGGTGCGCCTCGACGATGCCGTATGCATTGCCTTTCTTGCCCTTCGCGACGAAATACGCGACCACGGGCGCGGCCTGCAGCACGCGCAGCGCCTTGATCGTCATCAGTTCGGGATCGCCGGGGCCGACGCCGACCCCGAACAGGCGTCCGCGCGCGGTCGTCATTCGACCTCCGTCGCGAGTGCGTTGACCGCCGCAGCGGCCATCGCGCTGCCGCCTCGGCGGCCGAGCAGCGTGACGTAGGGGACGCCGCGGCTGTCGGCATCGAGCAGCGCCTTCGATTCGGCCGCACCGATGAAGCCGACCGGGAAACCGAGGATCAGGGCGGGGCGCGGCGCGCCGGCGTCGATCATGTCGAGCAGGTGGAACAGCGCGGTCGGCGCATTGCCGATCACGACGACGCTGCCGGCGAGCTGCGGACGCCACAGTTCGAGCGCGGCGGCCGAACGCGTGTTGCCGAGATCCCGCGCGAGATCGGGCACTTCCGGCTCGCCGAGCGTGCAGATCACGCGGTTGCCGGCCGGCAGCCGCGCGCGCGTGATGCCTTCGGCGACCATGCGCGCGTCGCACAGGATCGGCGCGCCGGCCGCGAGCGCCGTGCGGCCCGCCGTGCCGGCGCCGGCCGAGAAGCGCAGGTCGTAGACGACGTCGACCATCCCGCACGCATGGATCACGCGCACCGCGAGTTTCTCGAGGTCGGGCGGAACCTGCGACAGGTCGGCCTCGGCGCGGATCGTCGCGAACGACTGGCGGTAGATTTCCTGCCCGTCGCGAATGTAGTCAAGCATCGGTGGTGTCCTGGCTGTGCCGCATGCCCGTCAGTCGGGCCGCGGCCTGGTCAATCGTCAGATGGCGCGCGAGCGGGGCGCCGAGGCCCGCGGCCGCATCGCGCCGGTAAAGGTCGTAGTGCGCGGGCGCAACCGCGACGAGCGTGTGCGTCGCGGGATGCGGCAGCGCGCAATGGCGCTCGCAGCCGGTCAGGTGCACGTCGGCCGCATGGCCGATGCGCGCGGCGAGCGCGAGCGCGTCGTGTTTCGTGTCGGCGCGCGCCTTCGCGCAGCCCGCGCTGCCGGTGCACGCGACGAGCGACGCCAGCGGGTCGGACGACGCGCAGACGAGGCCGAGCGACGCCAGCGCATCGAGCGTGGCCGGCGCGCGTTCACGCGGGACGCGATGCATGAACACGCCTTGCCAGGGCGTCATCGACAGCGTGCCGTCGCCGTCGGTTTCGGCCAGCGCGGCGAGCCGTTCCAGTTGCGTGGCGTCGAGCCGGCCGAGCGGGAATTGCGCGCCGACGTGGCAGCGCGCGGCATCTCGCGACGGGTGTACGCCGAAACGCAGCGCCGGATCGGTGCGCGCGCGACGCCAGCCGGCGAGCGCCGGATCGGCCGCAAGCGCGAACGGCACATAGTGCCGCGCGCGCTCGAGCAGCGCGCGTTCGCCGCAGGTCGCGAGCAGGGCACGCATCCGCGTGACGTCCGCCGGTGCGAGATCGAGGAACGCGAGCAGCAGCGCGCGGACCAGTGCGACACCTTGATCGGGCGCGACATCGACCGAGGCCGGTCGGGCGTCGTGCGCGACCGGCGGGCAGCCGGCCAGCCCGGCCGCGATGCGCACCGCACCGTCGCCGCGACGCCACGCGGCCAGCCAGATGTCGTGCGGATGATCGAGCGCCGCAACCGATTCGCCGCCGTCGAGCTGGATCGAGAATTTCGGCGACAGTTCGCCACGGCGCGGCTCGCGCGCCAGCATGTCGAGGAGCGGCGCGGCGAGCGCGCGGCTGTCGACGAGGGCGGCGGGGTCGTCGCCGGCGAGCGGGCTGAGCATCACGTTGCGGACGTCGTCGCTCGCGGCGAGCGCGGCGGTATCGGCGACGGCATCCTCGGTTGCGTCGACGGACGGGCCGAGGCCCGCGTCGAGCAACGCGCGTATCAGCGCGTCGGCCGCGTCGGCGCGAATGCCGCGCAGCTGGAGATTCGCGCGATTGGTCGCGTCGATCGCGCCGGAGCCACAGGCACGCGCGGCGGCGGCGATCGCGCGCGCCTGACGCGCATCGAGCCGGCCGCCCGGCAGCTTGATCCGGCACAGCCCGCCGTCGGCGGCCGTGACCACGCGCACGAGCCCCGGGCAAGCCGACGGGCGCACGACGGGCGACGCAGGAATCGAATCGGGGGCGGAACTCACGGGGTACGGGGGCAGTGTCGCGCCGCGGCCAACGCGTCGGTACACCCCGCCCGACGCCGACTGGCACGCACGCACTTTCTGGCCGGCAGGTCTCCTGGCTGACAGGTCGGCGCCGGCTCCCGGCCTTCCCGGTGAAACCAGTGGCATGAGGGGGAGATCGGCTCGCTGTCTACAGTTGCGGGGGCAGCCACAGCGGCGCGTGGTGCGCCCTGTGTTCCCTCTTCGGCCCCGAAGGGCACCGGCGAACGAACGGCCGTAGGATACCCGATTTTCGCGACGATCCGGCATCGGCGGTGCGTCGCGCAACGGCGTCGCAGCATGGCCGCAGACGGTTTTGCGCTGTCTCGCAAATGGTAGGATTGGCGCCTCGACATCAGATCGGCGAGCGCCGGCATCCGCCATGAAACTCGGCAGGACGGAACTGTTCGGCATGGGCATCGCACTGGGCCTGCTGGCCATCCCCGCATGGGTCCTGCTCGCATGCGTGCTGATCCCGCTTGCACCGTCGGCCGAGTGGCCGAAGAATGTCGGGCTCGCCGGCCTCGGCGTGCCGATCGTCGCGGGCGGCACGCTCCTGTACAGGAAAAGCGGGGCGCAGCCGCTCATGTGGCTGCTGCTCGGCTGGCTGCTGATCGCGTCGATCGGCGGCATGGTTCTGGCCTTGCTGACGTTTGTCGTCGGCGTGCCGCTCGGCTGACGTCGTGGCCGTGTCGCACCGGCCGTCGGGCGACGCGCACGCCATGGAAACGAATCAACGCGCGGCGCTCCGGCAGCCGCGCATCGCAACAAACGGGATGGAATCGAACGATGGGGAAGGGTGCATGACGGCGTGGCTGACGGTAGTGGGCATCGGCGACGACGGTTACGCGGGGCTCGGCCGCAGCGCGCGCCGCGCGCTGCTCGACGCGACGCTCGTCGTCGGCGCGAAGCGGCATCTCGACATGCTGCCCGCACGGCTGCCGGCCGCGCGCGAAGCGTGGCCGTCGCCGTTCGACCTTGCGGGCGTGCTTGCACGGCGCATGTCGCCCGTCTGCGTGCTCGCCAGCGGCGACCCGATGCTGTTCGGCGTCGGCGCCACGCTCGCGCGCTCGCTGTCCCCTGACGAATGGCGCGTGCTGCCCGCGCCGTCGTCGCTGTCGCTGGCGGCCGCCCGCCTCGGCTGGGCACTGCAGGATGTCGGCGCGGTTTCGCTCGTCGGCCGTCCGCTTGCGGCGCTCGCGCGCCACCTGCTGCCGGGCCGCCGCCTGTTCGTGCTGAGCGCCGACGGCCGGACGCCGGCCGCCGTCGCGGCCGAACTCGTCGCACGCGGCTTCGGGCCGACGCGCATCAGCGTGTTCGAGCATCTGGGCGGCCCGCTCGAGCGGCGTCTCGACGGGCTCGCGCAGGACTGGCGCGTCGCCGAAACGGCCGCGCTCAATCTGGTCGCACTCGACTGCCGGGCCGGCCCCGACGCGCCGCGCCGCGCACTCACGCCCGGCCTGCCCGACGATGCATACCGCCACGACGGCCAGCTCACCAAGCGCGACCTGCGCGCGATGACGCTCGGCCGCCTCGCGCCCGTGCCCGGCGAGCTGCTGTGGGACGTCGGCGCCGGCAGCGGCTCGATCGGCATCGAATGGATGCGCGCGCATCCGTCATGCCAGGCGATCGCGATCGAAGCGCATGCGGAGCGGCAGCGCTTCATCGAGCACAACCGCGACGCGCTCGGCGTGCCGGGCCTGCAACTCGTCGCGGGCCGCGCGCCCGAGGCGCTCGCGGGGCTCGCCGCACCCGACGCGATCTTCATCGGCGGCGGGGCGACCGCGGCCGGCGTGCTCGACGCGTGCTGGGCATCGCTGAAGCCCGGCGGCCGGCTGGTCGCGAACGCGGTCACGCTGCAGGGCGAGCTGGCGCTCGCCGCATGGCGCGAGACACATGGCGGCACGCTCACGCGCGTGTCGCTCGCGCATGCCGAGCCGCTCGGCCGCTTCGACACGTGGCGCCAGCCGCTGCCGGTCACGCTGTACGACGTGCGCAAGCCGGCCACGGTCGACACGGCCGACACGGCGGCATCGCCGGCCACGACGCATACGACGGACGCGTGATGCGCGACGAGACCCCCGAACAGCCCGCGCCGCTACGCTTCGGCTACACGACCGGCAGTTGCGCGACCGCGACGTCGCTCGCCGCCGCGCGGCTGCTGCTCGCGGGGCGCGCGGACGATGCGGTCGAGATCGTGCTGCCGAAGGGGCAGCGCGTGATGATGCGGCTCGAGTTCTGCCGGACGACGGCCGACGGCGCGGAAGCCGGCACGATCAAGGATGCCGGCGACGATCCGGACGTCACGCACGGCGCGCTGATCTTCGCGCGTGTCGCGCTCGCGGCGGCGCCCGGCGTGCGTTTTCACGCGGGGCCGGGCGTCGGCACGGTCACGCGCGCGGGGCTGACGCTGCCGGTCGGCGAACCGGCGATCAACCCGGTGCCGCGCCAGATGATGACGACGCACCTGGAAGCGCTCGCGGCCGAGCACGGTTATGCGGGCGGCTTCGACGTGACGATCGGCGTCGAGGGCGGCGAGGCGCTCGCGCTGAAGACGATGAACCCGCGCCTCGGTATCGTCGGCGGGTTGTCGATCCTCGGCACGACCGGCATCGTGCGGCCGTTCTCGTGCTCGGCCTATATCGCGTCGATCCACCAGGGCATCGACGTCGCGCGGGCGAACGGCATCACGCATATCGCCGCGTGCACGGGTAACGCAAGCGAGGATGCGATGCGTGCGCACTACCACCTGCCCGACATGGCGCTGATCGAGATGGGCGATTTCGCGGGCGCGGTGCTCAAGCACCTGCGGCGCGCGCCGGTCGCGCGGCTGTCGATGTGCGGCGGCTTCGGCAAGCTCAGCAAGCTCGCGGCCGGCCATCTCGACCTGCACAGCCGCCATTCGAGCATCGACCTGCCGCTGCTCGCGCAGTGGGCGGCCGAGGCCGGCGCCAGCGACGCACTGCAGGCGGCGATGCGCGCCGCGAACACGAGCCAGGAAGCGCTGAAGCTCGCGCACGCCGACGGTGTGCCGCTCGGCGATCTCGTCTGTGCGCACGCGCTGCGCGTCGCGCGCGACATCGTGCCGCCGTCGGTAGCGGTCGAGATGTTCGCGATCGACCGGCAGGGCCGCTTCGTCGGGGCAGCGCGATGAGCGCGCGCATCCTGCTGCTCGGCGGTACCGGCGACGCACTGAAGATCGCGCGCGCGCTCGGCCCGCATCATGTCTATAGTCTCGCCGGCCTCGGCAAGACGCCCGACGACCTGCGCTGCGACGTGCGGGTCGGCGGTTTCGGCGGCGCGGCCGGGCTGGCCGCGTATCTGCGCGACGCCGGCATCGGCCTCGTGATCGACGCGACGCATCCGTATGCCGCGCAAATCAGTGCGAATGCCGCCGCCGCGGCGCGTGAAGCGGGCGTGCCGCTGTGGGCGCTGCGCCGCGCGCCGTGGTCGCCGCAACCCGGCGATGACTGGCGCATGGTCGACGACTGGGCCGGCATCGAAGCCGCGCTCGCGCCGTTCCGGCGGCCGCTGTTCACGCTCGGGCGCGAACCGCTCGCACATCTCGACGCGATCCCGCCGCACCAGTTCTGGCTCGTGCGCTGCCTCGACCCGCATCCCGGCAACGCGCGTGCGCAGGTCGTCGCCGCGCGCGGGCCGTTCACGCTGGAGGGCGAGCGCGCGCTGTTCGCGCTGGCGGGCATCGACGTCGTCGTCAGCAAGAACAGCGGTGGCGCGGCCACCGAAGCCAAGCTCGACGTCGCGCGAGAACGCAGGCTGCCGGTCGTGATGCTGCGCCGGCCGCCGCTGCCCGACGCCGACCGCGCGTTCGACTCGACCGCGGCGCTCATCGACGCGCTCGATCCGGCCGCGCGCGCATGACGCCGCGCGGCCGGTCATCCCATGAATTGACGGAGATTTTTCGATGACGGTGTATTTCATCGGCGCGGGCCCCGGCGACCCGGAGCTGATCACGGTGAAGGGCCAGCGCCTCGTGCGCACGTGCCCGGTGATCCTGTATGCGGGTTCGCTGGTGCCGGCCGCCGTGCTCGACGGCCATCGCGCGGAGCAGGTCGTCAACACGGCCGAGCTCGACCTCGATGCCATCGTCGCGCTACTCGCCGCCGCGCACGCGAAAGGGCAGGACGTCGCGCGCGTGCATTCGGGCGACCCGTCGCTGTACGGCGCGATCGGCGAGCAGATCCGCCGTCTCAAGACACTCGGGATTCCGTACGAAATCGTGCCCGGCGTGACGGCCACGGCCGCATGCGCGGCGACGCTCGGCGTCGAGCTGACGCTGCCCGGCGTCGCACAGACGGTGATCCTCACGCGCTTTGCGGGCAAGACGACGATGCCGGAAGGCGAAGCGCTCGGCTCGCTCGCCGCGCACCGCGCAACGCTCGCGATCCATCTCGGCGTGCGCCATCTCGCCCGCATCGTCGACGAAGTGCTGCCGCATTACGGCGCCGATTGCCCGGTCGCGGTGATCTATCGCGCGAGCTGGCCGGACGAAGAACGCGTGACCGGCACGCTCGCCGACATCGTCGGCAAGGTGCAGGGCACGCAGATCGAGCGCACCGCGCTGATCCTGATCGGGCGCGTGCTCGACGCCGAAGGGTTTGCGGATTCGACGTTGTACGCGAGTGAGGGTTGATCACGCAGGGGCACGGCGTTCGCGCAGGTGCGTGCAGAGCGCCGCGTCGATCGTGATCGCATCGCCGGCGAAGTAGATCGGTGCTGCCGATTCGCCGAGGATCAGGATCGACGCGGCTATGCCGACGACGGGGATCAGGTTGAGCACGACCACGCTCCAGTACGATGCGTTGTCGCGTGCGCCGCGAACGTAGCTTCCGCGTCAGGGTCGACGATTTGCGTTCGGTATCGCGCATGCCGTCGCGCCGCAGTCAATCACAAGGACATTGCTGAATGAATCACGGTATTCGATCGGTCATTTTCGGCCTGGCGGGATTGACGTCCGCTTTGCTGGCGGTATCCGCAGCGCAAGCCACCGCCGAAGCAAACGAAGCCCGCGCCATACCGTTCGTCGAGGTCGCGAAAGCCGCCGTGCCCGATCGCGACTGGATACCCAGGGTCTGCCAACTGGTTTCGGCACCCTGCGGTACGGCAGGCCAGCCAAGCGACGCAAGCAAGGCGCCGTCGCTGTACCGGGTCAGGAACGACGCGCCCGGCAATTACTATGCGATCCTGCCCGGCCCGCAGTTGCTGAAGGTGAGCTTTGCGTCCGCCACCGGCTGGAAAGTCCTGCAGCGGTGGGATTTCTCCGACTACCAGCCCGCCGACCGCGTCGACGGCGATGGCGAGGCGCCACCGCTCGGGATCTACCCGGCGCTGTACCCGCTCGGCAGCGAGCGCTTCGCGGTCGCGGTGCTGGCCGGATGGTCCGAAAGCTATTCGGGCGGCGGCGGAAGCTGGGAAAATGCCGACTTCGTCGAACTGCGGCCGAATGGCGGGCATGCGGGCACGCCACGGATATCGAAGCTGCCGTTCAGTTGCGACAAGCAGATTCGCGCATGCTTTTCCGAACGCGAGTACCAGCACTCGCCGCATTGCAGCGAAGACTTCGACGGCTCGCTGCGGCTGCGCTTCGTGCCCGGTGCGAGTGCCGGCAAGCTCGACTGGATCGCTACCTGGAAAGAGACGCATTGGCCGGGGCTGAAGCCGAAAAGCACGACCGAGCACACGTCGGTTTCCGTGACGTTGCCGGCAGGGCAGGATCCGGTTGCCGCCGGCAAGGCGCTGCGCGACAAGGTGTCTTTCTGCGAGCCGGTCAACTGAGCGGCGGCCGCAGCCGAGCGGCAACGGCCGTGTTCCCCGGCCCGCGCTAGGCACGCGCAAAACGCCGCGCGAGCCGCGGCGCAAACCCCGCGGCCAGCGCGAACAGCGCGACACACAGGCAGGCCATCGCGACCCACGCAGGCGTCAGGTCCGCGAGATGCTGGCGCACGATGCCGGCCGCGAACGGAAACAGCCCGGCGATCAGGTAGCCGATGCCCTGCACGAACCCCGTCAGCGATGCGGCATCGGCCGGCGTCGCCGCATGGTCGACCGTGACGATCAGCGACAGCGGAAACAGCGCGCCGATCCCCGCGCCCATCAGCAGCGCGGCGGGCAACGCGAGCGCTTCGGGCGCGGCCAGCATCACCAGCAAGCCGACGAACAGCGACGCGATCGCCGCATGCAGCGCGGGCCGGCGATCGGGCAGGCGGTCGATCGTCGCCGAGATCGTCAGCCCCGCGACGACCTCCGCGAGCGTCACGCCGCCGAGCAGGCTGCCGGCCGCCGTCGGCGACCAGCCGAGCCGCATGTAGTAGGGCGGCAGCCACGCGAGCACGAGCGTGTACGCGCCGGTCGCGATGCCGAAGAACAGCGCGAGCCGCCACGCGCGCGGCGAGCGCGACGGCCGCGCATGCGTTGCCGACGCCGGCCCGGCGGCAAGCATGTTGCCGCCGCGGCTGGCCAGCGGCCACGCCAGCGCGGCCACCGCGGCCGGCAGCGCCCAGCCCGCGAGCGCGGCGAGCCAGCCCCAGCGGGCCGCGGCGAACGGCGCGACGACGCTCGCGAGCACGGCACCGCCCATGATCGACGTCGAATAGACGCCCATCGCGCCGCCGATCCGCGTCGCGAAATGGGCCTTCACGAAGCCGGGCAGCAGCGCCTGCACCATCGCGATCCCGACACCCGCGCAGCAGGCGCTCGCGAGCAGCAGCCACGCGTGCTGCGCGCCGATGCGCGACACGCACGCCAGCCCGATCAGCGCGACGCCGAGCCACACACCGCCCGCGATGCCGGTCACGCGCTGCAGGCGCCGCGCACTCAGCGCGCCGAGCCCCATCAGCAGGATCGGGATCGTCGTCAGCAGGCTGGCCGCGCCGTCGCCGATGCCGGTCGCGCGCTGGATCATGTCGAGCAGCGGGCCGACCGCGGCGAGCGCCGGCCGCAGGTTCAGCCCGACGAGCACGATGGCGGCGAGCCGCCATCCGGGGGAAGTGAAGCGATTCATCGCAAGGCCCTCGAAATCGGTGCGCGGCCCCGGAAGGGCGCCGCGCGATTTTCATGTAAAGTATCTCGACATCAAGATAAACGCCGATTTATCTCGACGTCAAGATAACTAGTGGGCCGAGGAGGGTTAATGGATCAGGTGGATCGAGCCGCGCATGCGCTCGCGCAATGGCGTAACGAGCGTCCGGATCTCGACGCGTCGTCGATGGTGGTGATGGGGCGGTTGCAGGAAGCGGCGCTCGTGATCGCGCGCGACCGCCTCAATCCGCTGTTCGCGCGCTACGGGATGCAGCCGGGCGAATTCGACGTACTCGCGACGCTGCGGCGCGGCGGTGCGCCGTTCGCGCTGACGCCGACGGCGCTGTATGACGCGCTGATGATGTCGTCGGGCGGGATGACCGCGCGCATCGACCGGCTGCAGAAGGCCGGCTGGGTCGAGCGCCGGCCGAACCCGGCCGACGGGCGCGGCACGCTCGTCGCGCTGACCGACGCCGGTCGTGCGCTGATCGACGAAGCGGTCGTCGCGCACATCGACAACCAGCGCCAGTTGCTGGCCGTGTTGTCGGATGATGAGCAGGCGCAGTTGTCGCGACTGTTGGAGAAGCTGCTGGCGGGGGTGGGGGGCGGGGCGTCAGGAGAGCCGGAAGGAAAGTAGCGCCGCGGAATTCGTCACGCAAATGCACGCTGCGGGCAAAAGCACGGTTCTGCGTGAATTTTCGTGGATGTCGCTTGGCGACCCGAAGGCGTCTATCGACTTCAAAAATCTAGTGGCGGGTCTGCGAACCTCTCTGGCCGTTCGCTGCGACCGACGAGCACGAGATAATGTCCCAAAACCAGCGAGCCCCTAATCGGTCAGCGCGCGAAGGATTTCTGCTGATTTGCTTAATCCAAGTGAATCATTTATCAGATTGGCGACTGTCTGAAGTAGATCAGTTTCGGATTGAAACATACTGGCAAGCGCGACAATCTCATCTTTGTGTCCAATTGCCATTGCGTTCATAATTGCCCGTGCAACACTGATTGCGGCTTGATTGCTTGCCGTCAAATTTCCTACGAATTTGCAATTGTGAGTCACTCGTCGTGCGACGAAGCTAAGTCCGTAGATAAATTGATTGGAAAGTTCACCCGTGTTTTGGACCCAGTACTGCGCAACGGCCGACAAATCAAGTGCGCCAGCAGTAACTTTCCCCAAAAACGTTGCGCCTGCTCTTCCACCAATTTCCCCTTTCTCATCGCAGCGCCCTGGGTCCGATCGGTATATCGAGCAGAATTTAGAGTGATGATCTACGAATGACAGATCGCACATACCAGCGAGTTCAATCTCTTGTTCAAACATAAATTCAAGACAGAAATCACCATTGTAGTAGTCAATATTGCTTGAACTATCAAAGCGCCACGGCCCGTCGTGTAATTGTGGATCGTAGGGCGTCAAAAGACCGGCGTAATCCTGATCCGTGATTAAGATGCGACAAGCAGCTGGTTGATAATCAATGGCCTCTACCCAATAATATCTTTTCCTCTCAACCAAATCGCGAAAATTAAAATCAAATCGCACGTTTCCGTATCTGTACCCATTTGACCAGTAATTCGGCGACGCCCATGACACCAAAGTTCGGCTCTTGTTCAACCGTGAATGATCAAAAACGAGCCCTGGCTTTATCTTGCCATCTCGGATTATGTTTATCGCAGCATCCAGATGTGCGACGTGCCCAACTGCATCAAATTTCTGGCAATCTGTATTCACCCAGTTTTTCCGGGTCGATGGTGTACCAACGCGGTACTTACTCCACTCAGGCAAGATTGGCTCCCAAAAAATAATTCGACAATTAATTATAAGCGCAAGTCACCATCTATCATGTAGCCACTAAAGGAGCGGCACCCCAATGATACGTCGCTTGCATAAGGAGCGAAGGCTGATTCCTCTATTACCGATCGTCCGCCGTACGGGAAATTCACGGTTTGTGCAAGCAACATCTTAGACTCTCCAAAAAAACAGTGACCGAGCACGCTGTTCGGCAACCGTCGACGGGCCGTACGGTCTCGAAGTGCTGCGGCCGCTTGTTGACTCTTGGCAGCCAGCACCTAATTGGTCGTTACAGCCATTTGCGATTACAGGCGACCATTAGACCGCGAGAATTCGCGGTGAGCCCAGACAAGAACTCGCTCGTCCTATTCGGCCCAAGCAGTAGAGTAGTTGCGCGAAACGCAATACTGGTAGACTTCCTCGAAGGTATGAATCCCTTGGCGCGTCATATCGGCGTGAATCGAGCCAAGAATAATAACTCCATTCGTGATGTCCAACGCTCTACTCGGATTATAAACGACACTATCGATATGGGAAAATTCCACTTTAGAAAAATCTTCTATACGCGCGCCCGTAAACTCACAATGAGCAATTCCAAATGCACCAATCCTTTCTTTCTTAAGATCCGACCGTCTTGCGTTGATTTCTTCAAAAAATATTTCCTTCAGATCTCTAACCCCCGGGGCGAGCAAAATTTGCCTATAAAGGTTTAAGGCAATTGTCAAATATTGTCTTGTTTTGCCACTTCTCGTCGCTATTCTGGCGTCAAGAATCGCTGCTAAAGACGGCCCCGAAATGTGATCGTATCCGTCAATAGAAACAACTTCTGACTTGGGCAGGAGGCCAGGAATTCCTTGGTAGACAAGTGCTCTTTCCAAACCTGAGTTCCCTGTTCTGATAATGCTTGCAATTCCATTTACTTTTATGTAGGGAATGCCATTCACGCAAATCTTTGTATTTGCATACAAAGCGTTGGCGATCACCTCCACATTACCCCTATCTAGCTGATCTATCGTGGCCTGAGAAATTTCATTAATAATGAATGGGTCGGAAAGTGCATTTAGATCGTAATATCTAACAGAAAGATTGCTCATGCCTTTCCCGTCATTTTTTTGTAAAGCACGTTTATCGCTTGACTAACTTCATCAAGACTATAGTCTTGAGCCGATCCTTCTTGGCTCGCTTTCTCTTTCTGCCGATCAATCGAGGCATCAGGATGAAACTCCTTCTGCATCTTGCCCATCCAAGATTTGGCCGAGTCCTTGTCAACAAAACATTTTCTACTGATGCCTAGTTCGTTGTTAAACTTAGGATCATAGTTAAGAAGCATGAAAGCTTTCATATGCTTTCCGGACTTAAAGAAGCCTGCTTCCATTGAGGAAAACAGGAACTTTCTCAGCGCGAGTAAATCTTCTGGCGAATCAACACGCAAGAACTTAAACTTAGTCAGAGATTGGCTGATGTTATCAAACTCTTCGGTAAGAGTTTTCTCGCTTAACTCAAGCCACGTGTCGGCGCTCATTAATGCTCCCTCGAAAAGTGACAAAAATCTGTTTTGAAACTGCCCGCGCCGTTGATCTCAAGCCCTTGTGCGATCTGCGGAGATCTAGTTAGCGGGCGATTTTCCACCCCAAGACTTGCATAGTATTACCACAACCGTGTTCTTTTTTAACACAAAGTGGAGTGAGATTACGGGGGTGTCCCGATGCATCCTAAGTCGCCAAGAGTCAATTTTAGAAGATTGACTGACTGCTGTAGCGCTTCCAAGAGGCGTTCCGGCGTCCGTCTCAAACATCTGGCCACCGGCCGAAAATGGCCGAACACCGACCGTCTCCCCAGCATTCCCCGGAAAATCGCAATGCCTCCCGAAAGCCCGCCGCCCAATGCAGCGAGCGTTTCAAGTCCGCAGCCACGCGGGCCGCACAACGCGCGACCCGCCCAGCCGCTCAGCCCCGCGCCGGAATATTGAGCCCACGCGCAACAGCCGGACGCGCAACAAACGCATCGAGCACCCGCTTGACGTTGCGGAATTCACTGAAGCCGACCAGATCGCCCGCTTCATAGAAACCAACAAGATTTCGCACCCACGGGAAGATCGCGATGTCGGCGATCGTGTAGGTATCGCCCATCACCCACTGGCGGTTCGCGAGATGCGCGTCGAGCACGCCGAGCAGGCGCTTCGACTCGTCGACGTAGCGGTCGCGCGGGCGCTTGTCCTCGTAGTCGCGGCCGGCGAACTTGTGGAAGAAGCCGACCTGGCCGAACATCGGCCCGATGCCGCCCATCTGGAACATCACCCACTGGATCGTCTCGTAGCGGCCCGCGAGATCCTTCGGGATCAACTGGCCCGTCTTGTCCGCGAGATAGATCAGGATCGCACCCGATTCGAACAGCGGCAGCGGCTTGCCGTCGGGGCCGTCCGGATCGATGATCGCCGGGATCTTGTTGTTCGGGTTCAGCGACAGGAACGCGGGCGAGAACTGGTCGTTCGTGTCGAAGCGCACGAGGTGCGGCTCGTACGGCAGGCCGGTTTCCTCGAGCATGATCGACACCTTGACGCCGTTCGGCGTCGGCAGCGAGTAGAGCTGGAGACGGTCGGGATGCTGGGCCGGCCACTTTTGCGTGATCGGGAAGGCGGACAGATCGGGCATGAAGGTTCGCTCGTCGAAGTGAATGACTTGCGCACCGTCCTTGCTGCCGCGCGCCACGGTCGATGGCGCGGCGGCGGGACGGCGCGCGCCGAAAACGCCCACTGTAGCCGATCCCGGCGATCGATGCTGGCGGCGGCCGCCGAGGGTCCCCAATGGCGGCCGCACGTCCGCCACATGCCCCGCAGCCATCAAAAGTTGTGCCGCAGCCCGACCATCGCGGCCGTCGTGCCGACGCCCGGCGCGACCGGTTGCCCGTACACGAGCATCTGGTCCATCGTGCCTCGGTTGTTCACGTGGCCGACCTGCGCATAGACCGTCGTGCGCTTCGACAGGCTGTAGTCGGCCGCGAGCACGACCGACGTCGACTTGTTCGCCGAGACGTTGCGATCCTTCAGGTAATACACGGCCGAGCTCACCTGAAGGAAAGGCGTGAAGCGATAGCCGATGCCGGCCGACAGCATGTCGAGGTTCACCTTGTCCGCATGCGACGGATTCCGGCCGTTGCCGTACGACGCCGACACCGAGAAGTCGCGGATCGTGTATTTCGCGCCGACGTAGACGAAGCGGTTGTTGTCGACGCCGGTCGGCGCGACACCCGGCGCCGGGTTCGTGTCGTGCCCGTTGTAGTACACGGCCGACGCGGTCAGCCCGTAGTTCGCATACCTGAGCACGACCGATTCGCGCGTGCCGCCCTGGAACTGCCCGGCCGCGCCGCCCGGCGCGTATTCGAGCGCGATCGACGCGCCTGCGAACACCGGCGACTGGTAGACGAGCGCATTGCTGTCGTACAGCGCGCCGATCGCGCCGTTGGTGCTCGTCCCGGGCCAGCCGGCCGCCGTGTTCAGGCCGAGCCACGCGGTCAGCACGCTGCCGAAGAACTGCGCGTTGCGCACGTCGGTGTCGGCCATCGCATAGATCATCGGCACGATCTGGCGGCCGGCCGTGAAGGTGCCGAACGGGCCCGACACGCCGAGCGACGCGACCTGGTTGAAGATCGCGACGGCGCCGGGCGTATCGCTCAGCTGCAGCTTGCCGGTGCCGCTGTCGAACGAACCCTGCAGCTTGAAGTTGACCTTGTAGCCGCCGCCGATGTCCTCGCTGCCCTTGATGCCCCAGAAGCTCGAGTAGATGCCGCCGTCCTTCATGCGGAACACCTTGCCCGTATTCGGCGCGGTGGGGCTGAACGACGCCGCCGACGTGCTCTGGTACAGCAGGCCCGTGTCGACCACGCCGTAGAGCGTGACGGAGGATTGCGCGTGCGCGAGCGCCGAACAGCCGGCAAGCGCCGCGAGCGCGGCCAGTTTCGTCTTCATGAAGTCTCCAGGGTCGTATTGGACCGGACGGGATCGAGCCCGTCCGGGTGAAGCGGGGAAGCAACGAGGCGGGCGGGAAGACGTGACAGGCGGCGCCCGCGTGAGCCATGCGGAAAGACTACGCAACGGCGGGCGGCCGCTCCCCCCCATGCGCGGGGGGCAGGGTTGCGGAGAATCGCGGGAGGTGGAGGTGGAGGTGAAGGCGGGGGCGCCGCCCGATCAGCGGAACCGGCGTTACGGCGCGCTTTCGAGCAGGCCGAGCACCAGCGCGCGGCGCACCGCATGCTTGCGCGAGCTGGCGTCGAGCTTGCCGAACAGGTTCTTCAGGTGCCACTTCACGGTTTCCTCGCCGACGGCGAGCGCCACCGCGATCTCCTTGTTCGACAGGTTGCGCGCGAGCAGCTCGAGAATCGCGCGCTCCTTCGGCGTCAAGACGACGCTCGGCACCGCGCGCGGGCTGGCCGCGCCGCGCGGGGCGGGCGGCACGATGCGCGGCGGCGGCAGTGCGTGGCGCGCGGGGCCGGCGCCGGCGGCCGCTTCGTCGCCGGCGCGGCGTGCCCAGTCGGCGATGGCCGGATGCGCGTCGGCGAGCGTGCGCGTGAGCCCGAACAGCTCCGCGAGGTTCATCGCCTCGTCGAGCAGCGCGCGGCCGCCGCCCCCGGACTGTTCGCGCGCGAACGCGCCGAGCGCCATGATCTCGATGCGCGCCTGCCCCATGCTCATTTCACGGGCCAGCACCGCCGCTTCGTCGAGCGCCGCGCGCGCGTCGTCCCAGCGGCGCGCGGCCAGCGCCGCACCCGCATGCGCGCTCGCCTGCAGCAGCACGACCGGGCGCCGCCACAACGGCCCGTGCGACGGAAACTCGGCGGCCGCGATCGCATCGATCCGCTCGACGAGCGCATGGCAGGTCGCCTCGCGATAACGCGCCGCGTGAATGCGCACCTGTTCGGCGAGGCTCGCGACCGACAGGCGCGGCAGGCGGCGCGCGACGCCCATCGCGTCGAGCGCTTCGAGCAGGTCGATCGCGCGGTGCTCGACGCCGCGCAGCAGCGCGATGCGCGCGGCGGTGCGATAGCCGAGCAGCACGGTATCGGGCGTGCCCGCATGTTCGAGCACGTCGAGCCGGTTCGCGAGCAACGCGGCGGCCTGGTCGACGCGGTCGGCCTCGTACGCGAGCGCCGCGCACATCGCCGCGAGCATGCAGGTGAGCGGATGGCGGCGCCCGAGATCGGCTTCCGCGCGTGCCAGCGCCGGCGACAACGTGTCGTCGGCCAGCCGGACCTGGCCTTCGCGCAGGTAGCTCAGGCCCGTGATCAGCTCGCCCCAGCGCGCGACGTAGCCGAACCCGGCCGCCGTCTCGCCGCGCGGCGCGGCGTGCTGGAAGCGGCGCGCCTGCGCTGGTTCGCCGACGATGATCGCGCGCGCCGACAACCGGTTCGCGTGCATTTGCGCGAGCCAGGTCGCCGCCGGCGGCGTGAAGTCGGCCCACGGTTCGAACAGCTCGACGAAACGGTCGATTTCGTCGGCGTAATACGCGGCCGCGCTGAGGATCAGTGCGCATTCGTAGCGCATCGCCGCGGGCGTGCCGGCGTCGGCGAGGATGCCCGCGATCTGGCGCTGCGCCTCGACGTGGCGCTCGCCGAGCGCCAGTGCCCACGCGACCGCGATGCGCAGCGTCGGGCGCTTGTCGAGCTCCGCGTCGGGCAGCAGCGCGAGCCAGTCGAGCACGTCGTTGATGCGGCCCTGCTTGATCGCATCCTCGAGGCAGCGCTGCGCGAGCGCGTACGCCACCTCGAACTGGCCGGCCGCATACGCGTGGCGCGCGGCTTCCTCGGTCATCCCGTGCGCGTCGAGCCAGGCGGCCGCACGCGCATGCAATGCGTTGCGCCCGGCGTCCGCGGCCAGGCGGTCGCGCAGCGTGTCGCGCACGAGAGGATGCAGGCGGCACCAGTCCGAATCGTCCGACGCGATGAACAGCGGCGTGTCGCGGGCGAGCCGCGCGAGACGGCCAGGCGCGTCCGCGTCGTCGAGCAGCGCGGCGCACAGCGACGGATGCAGGCGATCGGCGACGCTCGTGCGGATCAGGAACGCCGTGTCGTCGGCCGACAGGTTCGCGAGCAGCAGCTCGACGAGGCGGTCACGCGTGCCGTCCACGCGGGCGGCGAGCGCGTCGACCGCCTGGCGCGGATCGGCCGAGCGCGCCATCGCGGCCATCGCGAGCTGCAGGCCGAGCGGCCAGCCGTCGACGCGTTCGAACAGCCGCGCGCACGCGTCGGCATCGACCCGCTGCGCAAAACGCGCGCCGACCAGCGCGATCGTCTCGTCGAGCGTGAAGCGCAGCCAGTCGGGGCCCGCGAGCGTGCATTGCCCGCCGGCGAGCAGGTCGCCGGCCGTGTGGTCGAGGCCGCGCCGCGCAGCGACGACGACATGCAGGTTTTGCGGCGCATTGTGCAGCACGTAGGTCAGCGCCTCGAGGCCGGCCGGCGGCAACCGCTCCGCATCGTCGACGATCAGGAGCGCGTCGATCGACAGTTGCGCGACCTCGGCCAGCCAGGCGGTCACGCCCTCGAGCGCACGCGCCGCGTCGGCCGCGCCGGGCGGGATCAGGCGCCCGAAGCCGGGCCGGGCGCAACCGGTCCGCACCGCCTGCACGAGCCCCTGCAGCAACCGGGGCGCATCGTCGCGCTCGTCGGCCGACAGCCACACGACCGCGCGGCCGAGCGCGAGGGTCTCGCGGCGCCATTGCGCGAGCAGCGACGTCTTGCCGTAACCGGCTGGCGCCTGCACGAGCGTGACCGGCCGGCCGTCGAAAGCGGGCGACGCGAGGCTCAGCCGCGCGCGGGCCAGCAACTGCGCCGGCAAGCGCGGCGCGGTCGTCTTCAGGACCAGTTCGGTGGGAGGCGCGTCGGCGCGAGCGGGTGGGT
>NZ_QMFZ01000042.1:0-76657 GCF_003294055.1 Burkholderia reimsis | reverse complement strand
GAGCAATCTGCGAGGAACTTCGTGTTTCTCAGCAGCGCTGCGTTTTCAGCAGCAGAGAAGCGAGATTATGAACCGTGTTTCGCAGCTCGTCAACAACTTTTTACACTACATCGTTGCGACTGCGGGGTTCAACTTCCAGGCCAGCCGCGCGCCCATCACTGCAGCACACCACCAGCTTCGCTTCCCTCTCCCGCGCCGTGTTTCCGTTAGCGCGAAAGAGGCGTGATTCTAAGCACCCTCTTCGAACTGCGCAAGGGGTTTGACGCAACTTTTTTACAAAGGCTGCGATCCGGCCGATCTGCCATGCCTCGGCACGAGACCGCTTATGGTGCAAAGAACGGACTAGAATGTGAGGTTCTTCGCCTCTTTCTATATACGTCTTTAATATGCGCCAGCGAATCGCCAAACGCCTCCCCCCCGATGCCGACAAACTGGTCGGTCTGTCGCTTGCGCTCTTCGCGTCGGGCAGCCGCATCGAGGATCGCTTCTGGGAAGCGAAGCTCGACGCGCTGCTCGCCAAGATTGTCCGCAACGGCAACCAGACCACGCTCGACGCAGCGCTCGACCATCTTCAGCAGAATCATCCCGACGCCTATGGCGCGCTCGCCGACATGGCCGAGACGCACAGCGAGTCGATGGTGATCGAGCACGACGGCCAACCGTTCGACGCGCTGCTGGTCGCCGTCCCGGTTCTCGCATGGACGCGCTACATGATTCCGTCCGGCCCGCTCAAGGGTGACGTTGCCGACGCGCTGCGAACGCACTTGCAGGCTCACGTCCTCGCGAACGGCACCCTCGTCGGCCTTGCACCGTTCCTTTACAGCATTGACCAGTTGCCGCGGCATCACGTCGAGACCTACCGGCTGGCCCAGCAGCTCGCTCATGCAGCGATCACCCAGCACACCCCCAAGCTCAGCTTCGGCGACCTGCCTGAAACCTCGCCGATCCTGGCTGACCCGCGCTTCCTGCTCGCCGTCGTCGCCGCGCCCGCCGGCGCGCCGCTGTTCCGATGGCAGGAAGAGGAAAACGGCAGCCGGATCGAGCGTGGCCAGTGCCTCGAGCAATGGACGGCCCAGGGCGGCCCGAACCTGTCGATCGCCCTGCCCGGCTGCGAGTTCGAATGCCTGCTTCCGGACGCGTACTATTCGGCTTGCCGGGATGCGGACGAGCGGGTGCGTCCGCACACGGTGCGAACCGCCATTCGTTATCTTTTCGACACACTTGGTGCGGCACCGCAAGAGCTGCGCGCGGTGGTCGCCGGCTTCGGCGAACGCCGTATCGACGAGTATCGTGTCGGCTTCACGCGGCGTGCCAGCAACGACGTAATCTACGGCGTCGTATGGCCGCTCTACGGTCGCGAAAACGGCGACGTGTCGATCGACAGCGCGACGCTCGAAGGCGAAGCGCCGATCGAAGGACCGCTCGAGGAAATCGTGAGCCTGCTGAAGGAATGCGGTGTAACCGACGTCCGGCGGCACGCGGGCCGCTTCGAACCCGAATACTGCGACGACTGCGGCGTACCGCTCTACGCAGACCCGCTCGGCGAAATCGTCCACGCGGAAATGCCGGAAGACGCGTCACCTGCCCAACCGCACTTTCACTGATCCACACAGCAGTACCCTGACGGCCTGCCCGTCCGAAGCCGCTCACGGTTCCCGCCGGAGCGGCTTTTTTCTTGTCCGCCATCCCTCCGTCCGAAATTTCATACTTTTCCTAAGCCTTTCAGCCAAGCAGACATCGTGTAAGGTCTTTGTCATCATCAGACCCAAGGCATGCCAGACGGCAGATCAATGGCTCACATTACGGAGGTTGAATATGCGGTTCCTGATGCTCAATTCAGACGCCGAGCGGCGTGACGGACTGAAGGCCCTGTTGCGACAGATCGACCGTCACGCCAGCATCAACGATGCGCCCGACAGTTTTCAGGCGCGCAGGCTGCTGCGCAACCAGCGTTTCGACCTCGTCGCGATCGACTGGCTCGACGTCGGCCGACTCAGCGAGCTTCAGGCGCTCTGCAGCGCGTGCTCGCCGACACCCGTCGCCGTCCTGGTCGACGAAACTTCGCCGGAAGCCATCCAGCGCTTCTTCAACTATGGTGTCGCCGGCGTGATCCCGCATTCCACGCGGCCGCACCTGATCGTACGTGCGCTCGAGATCGTTCTGCTGGGCGGGCACTACATCCCGCCGATCGCGCTCCGTCTGCTGCCTTCCGCTGCTGCGGCGCGCTACGATGCCCATTTCCAGACACTCGCCGGGTCGCTTCCCCGCCGGCCGCCGAGCGGCCTCTTGTCGCCACGCCAAGCTCAGATCATGCGCTTCGTCCACATGGGCAGCACCAACAAGATGATCGCCCGTACGCTCGGCATCAGCGAAGGCACCGTCAAGATCCACCTCGCCAGCATCTTCCAGCAACTCGGTGCCGCCAACCGCGCCGCCGCGGTCGCGATCTACAACGGCTGGCTGTCGCCCCACCTCGAGGTGCTGCTGGCGAATCGCAACCGCACGCGCAAGCCGCCCATCGGCCAACAGGGCCCGGTTCCGCTGCGTATGCAACGGAAGGACCGCCCGTACCCGGTGCCAGCCTCGATCGACAGCACACAGGACCTGCCGATCGCCGCCGAACCGCCGGCGCGGTTTCGGCGCGAACGCTAGCCAGACAGTCTCGATATTGCGACGGTCGGCGTGTGTGGATTCCCACCTTTGATGCTCAACGAGTAATATGGACGAATGGGTTTTCTCTTCACACCGCTTCCGCTCTGGGTTGGCATCGGTGGCTGGATCGCCGCCGTGGCCCTGCTCGCGCTCGCGATCTGGAATCGCCCCTTCGTGCGCCTGCAGGACGCCACGCTCCAGCACGTGTGGCTCGCGCTCGTCACCGCCATTACGGTCCTCTGGGCCTCGAATGCGTGGCTCGAAGACGGCATCGTCATGCATCTGCTTGGCGCGACGCTGCTCGTCACATTGTTCGACTGGACACTCGCATTGATCGCGATGGGCGCCGTCACGGCGATTGCCGCGATCATTTTCGACGCGCCCTGGCAGGGCATTGGCCTGACCTATCTGATCTACGGCGCGCTGCCGGTCGCCGTGTCGGCATTGCTGCAGCGCGCCGCACTCGCATGGTTGCCGCACAATCTCGCATCGTTCATCACCGGCCAGGGATTCCTGTCGCCGGCCATCGCCATCGTCGCAGTCGCTGCTGCCGCGGCCGGGGTCCAGCTCGCGCTGGCGGACGGCGTGCCTGTCGTGATTCCGGCCGGCTACCTGCTGAACACTGCGCTGCTCGCACTCGGCGAAGCGTGGTTCACCGGCATGGCAACGGCACTCATCGCAGTCTATCGTCCCGCGTGGGTCACGACCTTCGACGTCCGGCGCTATCGCCTCGGCGGCCCGCGCGCCTGAATCGCCCTCCGGCGGCGGCACCGCCATCACCCGCCGGCAGGGCCTCGCGCGGTGCGGCAGAATGTGACATCTACTGCCGCACAAGTTTTTTACGCTAAGATTGAACTCCGGTTCTTCATCGGGCATCTATACGTGCCCGATGTCTCATTCGCTCCTCACCAATAACCAGATGGACAGCTCTCCTGCGTCGCTCCGGATTTTCCGGGCGCTCGGCAAGCTGGCAGCCTGTATTGCGGGCCTGTCGCTTGCGCTTCCGACACCGGCATTCGCCGACCTGCTCGACCAGCGCTCCGAACTGATCAACAAATTCGTCAACGAAATGCATGCCGATCCGCTCGCCGCCGATTGTGCGGCGCACGGCAGCTTCATCGCCAGCACGTCGTCGGCGTTCGACCGCGTCGACTTCGCGCCGAACACATTCGACAGCGGCAACGCGACAATCACGCCATGGAACGACTCGTTCGACCAGAGCAAGCAGCGCGTGAAGGTCGACAATATCGTCACTGTCGACGGGCTCGGCATCCACAGCGACGGCAGCGACCCGACGCCGCTGAAATTCCGATGCGGCTATGTCGGTCAGCAAATGCTCGCGTTCAGCTGGAACGACCCGGTTCCGCCGCTGAAGCCGCGCGTCGAGCGCTCCACGTCCTCGACGAAGAAGTTCAAGGGCAAGTCGCACCGAGGCAAGGTCAAGGCGAAAGCATCGGGCCGCACCGGCAGCAAGAAGGCCGCCGCAACGAAAAAGTCGAGCGGACAGAAGAAGGTCGTGAAGAAGAGCGCGAAGAAGTCCTGATTCGACGAAGCGACATCGACAGAAGCAAAAAAGCCGGAGCATCCTGAGATGCCCCGGCTTTTTTCATACGGCGACGCTGCGCTTACGCGAACGTGTCGACGTGCACCAGGATCGCAGCCAGCATCGCCGCGCCAAGCGCCGCGCTTCGCTCGCCGTTCCAGCCGACTCGTTCGTCGGGCAGGTTCGCGTTGTCCTTGAACGGCATCTCGAGCGTCAGCGACAGGCAGCCGAACTGGTGGCCGATGTACTTCGACGCGAGCTTGAGCGCGTCCTCCTTGTACTTGCTCGCCGCATAGCCATGCTCAGTCTGGAAGTCGGGGCTCGCAACCTTGAATGCCTCGATGAACGCAGCCTGCTCCTTGCCCTGCTGCTCGGTAAAGCTCGGCAGCATTTCCGACCCGGCAACGAACACGTACGGCAGATCCTCGTCGCCATGAATGTCGAAGAACATGTCGCAGCCGATCGCATGGATCGCATCGCGCACGGCCAGCACCTCGGGACTGCGCTCGGCATCGGGCGCCATCCACTCGCGGTTCAGGTTCGCGCCCGCTGCATTGGTGCGCAGGTTGCCATGCACGCTGCCGTCCGGATTCATGTTCGGGACGATGTGGAACGTCACGCGATCGTAGAGCTTGCGCGCAACCGGATCGCCGGCCCAATCGCCCCATCCGGCCAGCCGCTTGACGAGACCTTCGACGAACCACTCGGCCATCGACTCGCCGGGATGCTGGCGCGCGATGATCCACACCTTCTTCTTCGGTGCGCCGTCGGTCTCCGGCGTACCGAGCGTCAGCAGCGACATCGGACGACCTTCGACCGTGCGACCGAGTTCGACGACGCTCGCCTGCGGCAACTGCTGGACCGCACCGAGAAATGCCGCATGACGCTCTTCCGAGTACGGTTCGAAATACGCGTAGTAGATGCTGTCGAATTCCGGCGTATGGTCGATGGTCATCGTCTTGCCGTCGAACGTCGTCGGCACGCGGAACCAGTCGACCCGGTCATAGCTCGCCACCGCGCTGTAATTGCGCCAGCCCGACGGATACGCGCATTCGGCCGCATTCTCGAACGTCATCACGCACCGCTCGCCGCGCGCGCCCGTCAAGCGGTAGTAAAACCATTGCGCGAATTCCGAGCGATTGTCGCCGCGCACGCGCAACCGAATCGCATCGGGGCTGTCGCACGACACGACGTCGATTGCGCCTGCGTCGAAATTGCTGGTGATCGAAAGGGCCATCTGTCTCTCCTTTGTCGACCGGAGTTGGCGCTTTAGCGCTTACACCGGTTCCATGTAAAGCTGGCGACCGGAACAGGCGGTGTAGCGCTTGCCCGGCCTCATGCATGCGCCGGCCGTCTCGTGAACGGCCGGCAGGGTCACTCGCCGACTCGCCGGCGATATACGTAAGTCGAATCGTTCGACGCAGCCGCATCGAACGCATAGCCTTCCGTCGCGAATTCCTTCAGCGCCTTCGGGTCGGCAATCCGGTTCTCGACGATAAAACGCGCCATCAGGCCGCGCGCACGCTTCGCATGGAAGCTGATGATCTTGTAGCGGCCGCCCTTCCAGTCCTCGAACACCGGCGTGACGACGGGCGCGGCCAGCAGTTTCGGCTTGACCGACTTGAAGTATTCGGTCGATGCGCAGTTGACGAGCACGCGCGCCGCGCCGCTGCGCGTTTCGAGCTGCTCGTTCAGCGCCCGCGTGATACGGTCGCCCCAGAACGCGTACAGATCCTTGCCGCGCGCGTTCGCGAAACGCGTACCCATCTCGAGACGGTACGGCTGCAGCAGATCGAGGGGACGCAGCAGCCCGTAGAGCCCCGACAGCACGCGCACGTGCTGCTGCGCATAGTCGAGATCGGCGGACGACAGCGATTTGGCGTCGAATCCTTCATATACGTCGCCGTTGAATGCGAGCACGGCCTGCTTCGCGTTGGCCGGCGTAAAGGTCGGCGACCAGTCCGCGTAGCGCTGGAAATTCAGGCGTGCAAGCGGATCGGAGATATCCATCAGCGTCGCGATGTCCTGCGGCGAAAGCTTGCGCAGGCCGTCGATCAGCTCGGACGCGTCGTCGACGAATGCAGGCTTCGTGTAAGACTGGACGTGCGCGGGCGTATCGTAGTCGAGGGATTTGGCGGGAGAGAGAACGATTATCATAGAGGCTCGCTGGCACGCCGTGCCTTGCGGTCAGACGAAAACCACCGATTGTAACGAATGACCCGCTCTCCCGCCCCGCATGCCGCACATCGCGTCGTGCTCGACTCGAACGTCTGGATCGACATCCTCGTATTCGACGATCCCGCTACGCGCCCGATCCGCGCCGCGCTCGAACGCGGCACGCTTGCCGCCGTGATCGACGGCCGCTGCCTGACCGAACTCGAGTACGTGCTCGATTATCCGCAGTTCCAGGCGCGCGCCGTCGACAAGGCGGCCGCGCTCGCAACCGTCGCCCGCCTGGCGAGCCTCGTCGAGCCGCCGGCCGTCGACGCCGATGCGCCGCCGTTGCCGAAGTGCAAGGACCGCGACGACCAGAAGTTTCTTGAACTCGCCCGCGCCGCCCAGGCCGATTGGCTCGTGTCGAAAGACCGCGCGCTGCTGAAGCTCGCGAAGCGCACCGCGCGCGATTTCGGCTTCCGGATCGCGCAACCCGCCCCCTTTGCCGAGGCCTGCGCGCTCGACGCCACGCCGGCTTGACGCACGCAACACCACCCGATTTCGACCGTCTCGATGAACGCTCCTTCAGACATGCCAACGACTCCCGTTTTCCCTTCGCGCCTGCCGAACGTCGGCACGACGATCTTCACGGTCATGAGCGCGCTTGCAGCAGAAAAAGGCGCCGTGAACCTCGGCCAGGGCTTTCCGGATTTCGACTGCGATCCGCGCATCGTCGATGCGGTTGCCGCCGCGATGCGCAACGGGCACAACCAGTATCCGCCGATGGCCGGTGTCGCGCCGCTGCGCGAAGCAATCGCAGACAAGATCGCGCAGGTCTACGGCCGGCGTTACGATCCGGCGACCGAAATCACAGTCACGGCCGGCGCGACGCAGGCACTGCTCACCGCGATCCTGTGCACGGTGCATCCGGGTGATGAGATGATCGTCGTCGAACCGACCTACGACAGCTACCTGCCGTCGATCGAACTCGCGGGCGGCAAGCCCGTGTTCGTCACGCTGGAGGCGCCCGACTACACGATTCCGTTCGACCGCCTGGCGGCCGCAATCACGCCGAAAACGCGCATGATCCTGATCAACACGCCGCATAACCCGACGGGTACGGTGTGGCGCGAGGCGGACATGCGCAAGCTCGAAGAGATCGTGCGTGGCACCAACGTGCTGATCCTGTCCGACGAGGTCTACGAGCACATGGTCTATGACGGCGCGCGCCATGAGAGCGTCGCGCGTTATCCCGAACTCGCCGCGCGCAGCTTCATCGTGTCGAGCTTCGGCAAGACCTATCACGTGACGGGCTGGAAGGTCGGTTATGTCGCAGCCCCTGCCGCGCTGACCGCGGAATTCCGCAAGGTCCACCAGTTCAACGTGTTCACGGTGAACACACCGATGCAGGTCGGGCTCGCCGACTACCTGCGCGACCCGGCACCGTACCTGACGCTTGCCGACTTCTACCAGAAGAAGCGCGACTTCTTCCGTGCCGGCCTCGAGCGCACGCGCTTCAAGCTGCTGCCCTGCACGGGCACGTACTTCCAGTGCGTCGATTATTCGGCGATCAGCGACCTGCCGGAAGCGGAATTCTCGAAGTGGCTCACGTCGGAGATCGGCGTGGCCGCCATTCCGGTGTCGGCGTTCTATCACGAGCCGCACGAATCGGGCGTCGTCCGCTTCTGCTTCGCGAAGCAGGAAAACACGCTCGCATCCGCGCTCGAACGGCTCGCCCGCCTGTAAGTCCCGCACGGGCGGCCCGAGGCCGCCCTGCAGGAACCGCGTTTACGAACGCGCGACGCTCGTCGCCTCGATATACGCCTTGCGCTCGGCTGCCACGCGCTGCGCGGCCGGACGCTCGCCGACGATCTTCGCGTGCGCCTTCCAGTCGATGCCCGCGTCGAGCAGGAAATCGCGTCCGAAAATGGCCTTCGTCGCCATCCCGATGACCGGCAGATGGACCCATGCGGCGATGTCGGCGAGGCCGAACGACTCGCCGAGCGCATACGGCGAAAATTGCGTCATCTGTTTGAACGCATCGATCGCGCGCGGCAGGCGCTTCTCGACGCGCGCCTTCGTCCCGTCGCTGACCTTGCCGCCGAAAAAAGCTTCCGTATAGACTTCGCGCGCCATCCATTCGAGATACAGCTCGAGCGTCCCGACCAGTTCGCGCACCTTCGCGGCCGCGAACGGGCTCGCCGGGAAAATGCCTTTCTCGGGATAACGCGCCGCCAGGTATTCGATGATCACCTGCGACTCGAACAACGCGCCTTCTTCGGTCTTCAGGAACGGAATCTTGCCGAGCGGCGAATCGGCGAGCCGGGCCGGATCGCTGACCGGCAAACCGCACACCGACTCCTCGAACGGAATGTCGTGCTCGAGCAGGACGAACTTCACCTTGTTGTAATAGTTGGACAACGGAATACCGCACAGCTGTAGCATCGGAGTCTCCTTCGTTGCTGGAACGCGGCCGCAACGGTGCCGGCCGCAGCGAGATTCGTCGCGCTAAAAAGCACGTTCGTGCTAGTCTAAAGCAAGTATTGCGTTCGTCACGACAACATTACATCCGCTACGACGTCGGCCGCATCCGCGTACGCTGCGCGCGCGGCGCCGCAGCCCCGCCATCCGATGGAGACACGCTCGCATGAGTGCTGAACTGCTGGCCTCGCGTCCACCCGAGAGCGATTCGACGCTCGTCCTCACGCTATCCAATCCCGGCGCACGCAATGCGCTGCATCCCGACATGTACGCGGCCGGCGTCGAGGCGCTCGCCACCGCCGAGCGCGATCCCGGGATTCGCGCTGTCGTGCTCACCGGCGCCGATCGCTTCTTCTGCGCGGGCGGCAACCTGAACCGGCTGCTCGACAACCGCTCGAAGGATCCGTCCTACCAGGCCGACAGCATCGATCAGCTCGCCGCATGGGTAACCGCGATCCACGCTTCGACGAAGCCGGTGATCGCGGCGGTCGAAGGCGCGGCGGCCGGCGCCGGCTTTTCGCTCGCGCTCGCGTGCGACCTGATCGTCGCCGCGCACGATGCGAAATTCGTGATGTCATACGCGCGTGTCGGCCTGACACCCGACGGGGGCGGTTCGTGGTTCATCGCCCGCGCACTGCCGCGCGCGCTCGCGGCCGAAATCCTGTTCGAAGGCAAACCCGTCGCGGCCGAACGTCTGCACGCGCTCGGCGTCGTCAACCGGCTCGCCGTGCCGGGCGCGGCGTTGACCGACGCGCTGGCATGGGCCGATGCACTCGCAGGCATCTCGCCGAACGCGCTCACGCGCATCAAGTCGCTGCTCGACGACGCGACGACGCAACCGCTCGACGCGCACCTCGGCACCGAACGCGATCATTTCGTCGCTTCGCTGCATCATGCGGACGGGCTCGAGGGCATCACCGCATTTCTCGAGAAGCGCCCGCCCCGCTACAAGCGCTGAGCCGCCACGCCTGCGTTCCGCCTGCCTGACCGCATCCACCAGGAAACGCCGCGCGCGATGGCGGCGGCGAGCGCTCGCACGCCCGCGCACACGTATCGGCACGCGTGTTTGCGTCGCCAGCAGCGCGCATCGATCCATGCTCTAATGACCGCCTGTCGCGGCGCTGCCAGCGCCGTTTTCGCGCACGCAACAAAGGAGTTCACGATGATCGACGTCTATAGCTGGGCGACCCCGAACGGCCACAAGGTGCACATCATGCTCGAGGAAACGGGCCTCGCCTATCGTGTCCATCCGGTCGATATCGGCGCAGGCGACCAGTTCAAGCCGGAATTCCTGAAGATCAGCCCGAACAACAAGATCCCCGCGATCGTCGATCCGGACGGCCCCGGCGGCAAGCCGATCTCGCTGTTCGAATCGGGCGCGATCCTGATCTACCTCGCGGAGAAGACCGGCAAGTTCCTGCCGACCGATCCGGCCGCACGCTATGCAACGCTCGAATGGCTGATGTTCCAGATGGGCGGTGTCGGGCCGATGCTCGGGCAGGCGCACCACTTCCGCCTGTATGCGCCGGAGAAGATCGAGTATGCGGTCAACCGCTACACGAACGAGGCGAAACGCCTGTACAACGTGATGGACAAGCGACTCGGCGAATCCGAGTATCTCTCGGGCGACACGTACACGATCGCGGACATTGCGACGTTCCCGTGGACGCGCTCATGGCAGAACCAGGGTATCGTGCTCGACGAATTGCCGAACGTGAAGCGCTGGTACGACACGATCGCCGCGCGACCGGCCGTGCAGCGCGGGGTCGAAGTGCTCGCGTCGATGCGCAAGGCGCTGCAGGACGACAAGGCACGCGAGGTGCTGTTCGGCGCAACGCAATACGCGAAGCACTGACACGCAAGTGACGGGCGGAGCGGCATCCACGCATGCCGCTCCCCGCTTCAGAAGTAATGCAGCGTGATGAATTCCGCCGCGCAAACCGGCTGCGGCGCATCGGGACGCTCGACCTGCATCGTCACCGACCACGTCACCTGCACGCCGTTCCGCGCGGCCTCGGCGGTTTCCTTTACCGCAAACAGCGCACGCACGCGCGCGCCGACCGGCACCGGCTTCAGGAACCGCACGCGGTTCAGTCCGTAGTTCACGCCCATCTTCTGCTCGAAACGCATCGCGTCGGTCATCAACGCCGGAATCAGCGACAGCGTCAGGAACCCGTGGGCGATCGGCCCGCCGAACGGCGACTCGCGTTGCGCGCGCTCGGGATCGACGTGAATCCATTGATGATCGCCGGTCGCGTCGGCAAACCCGTCGACGCGCTTCTGATCGATCACGATCCAGCCGCTCGCGAGCGGCTCCGCGCCGACGCGTGCCTGCAGCGCCTGTGCCGACGCGATCAGCGGCAAGGTCATTTCCGTCATGCCTGCACGCCTCCCGGATGGCGCAGCCCGAAGATCACTTTCGTGTGCACGGTAATCACCGTCTCGCCGGCCTCGTTCACGCCGACCCATTCCGTCGACACGATGCCGCGGTCGGGCTTGCTCTCCGACACACGCTTGTCGTGAACCTTCTGGTACATCGTGATCGTATCGCCTGCCCTCACCGGCTTGAGCCAGCGGATCGAGTCGATGCCCGGCGAGCCCATGCTGGTCGAGTCCTCGCCAAGCTTCTTGACGAGCAGGCTCATGAACACCGAACACGTATGCCAGCCGCTCGCGACAAGCCCGCCGAAATGCGATGCCTTCCCGGCTTCTTCGTCGAGATGAAACGGCTGCGGATCGTAGCGTTGCGCGAACGTCTTGATGTCGTCGGGTTCGAACGTGTAACGGCCCACTTCGGTGGTGCTGCCGACCACCAGGTCTTCGTAACTGATGCCCACTAGATGTCTCCTTGTCTGGCGCGCTCGCGCGTCGCCGTCATACCGCGTCGGCCTGCGCGAAATCGGGCAGTGCCGCGATGCGCGCAAGATGATGATCGGTGTCGCCGAGCGTCGTCTCGATGATCGTCAGCCGCTTGAACAGGTGCGCCGCGGCGACCTCGTTGGTCACGCCCATGCCGCCGTGCAGTTGAACGGCCTGCTGGCCGACGAAACGCGCGGCGGCGCCGACACGCGCTTTCGCGGCCGACACCGCCTTGCGCCGCGCGTCGGCATCGCCACTCGCGTAGCGTACGGCTGCCAGATAGGTCAGCGAACGTGCCTGCTCGGCATGGATCAGCATGTCGACCATCCGGTGCTGCAGTGCCTGGAAACGCGCGATCGGCATGCCGAACTGTTCGCGCGTCTTCGTGTATTCGACCGTGGCGCGGTTCAGTTCGTCGAGCGCGCCGACCGCCTCCGCGCACAGCAGGAACGTCGCGTAATCGGCAACCTGCTCGAGGGCGGCGGCGTCGCGTGCACCGCCCGTCAGCAGTCGCGCCGGCGTTTCGTTGAAACCGATCGTCGCGGCACGCTGGCCGTCGATCGTCCGGTAGTCGGCCACCTTCGCATTCGCGGCATCCCGTTCGACGACGAACAGGCCGATGCCGCCGCCGTCGACGCGCGCAGGCACGATCCACGCATGCGCCTGCGCGCCGTGCTGAACGACCGACTTCGTGCCCGTCAGGCGGTACGTGCCGCCCTGCTCGCGCGCATGCGTATCGAGTTCGAACAGGTCGTAGCGCGCATGCGGCTCGTGGAAAGCAACCGCGACACGTTTCTGCCCCTGCGCGATCGCCTCCAGCAACGCGGCATCCTCACCGGCGCCGGAGCCGGCGATGCGCAAGGCCTCGACGCCCACCGCCGTTGCCCAGTACGGCTCGATCACGAGCGCGCGGCCGAGTTCCTGCATCACGACCAGCATGTCGACCGGGCCGCCGCCGAAGCCGCCCTGTGCGTCCGGCACGGGCAGCGCGGTCAACCCCAGTTCGGCGAACGCGCTCCATTGCGTGTCCGACACGCCCGCGTCGCTGCGCACGATGGCCTGGCGCGCTTCGAAGCCGTATTGCTCGCCGAGATAACGGCGCAGCGCGTCGGCGAACTGCTGCTGCTCATCGGTAAAGCTGAAATCCATGGTTGTCTCCGTTCCCTGATCACAGCCCCAGAATCATCTGCGCGATGATGTTCTTCTGGATCTCGTTCGAACCGCCGTAGATCGACGTCTTCCGGTAATTGAAGTAGTACGCGGCCAGCGGCGCCGCGTCGTCGTCGCCGGCGATGCTGTGCTCGCGCTGGCCGTCGAGGAACGGAACGTCGAACGGTGCGGCGAGCGGGCCGATCGCTTCAACCATCAGCTCGGTGAGCGCCTGCTGCACTTCCGTGCCCTTGATCTTCAGCATGGATGCCTCGGGGCCCGGCCCCTTCCCGCTCGTCTCGCGGCTGACGACCCGCAGCACCGTCACCTCGAGCGCCATCAGCTCGACCTCGAGCGCCGCGACCTTGGCGGCGAACACGGGATCGGCAAGCAACGGCTTGCCGTTCTTGCGCTGGTTCGACGCCACGCGCTTCAGGAACGCGAGCTCACGCTTCGACGCGCCGACGCGCGCGATGCCGGTGCGCTCATGGCCAAGCAGGTATTTCGCGTAGGTCCAGCCGCGATTCTCGTCGCCGACAAGATTCTCGACCGGCACCTTCACGTCCTCGAAGAACACCTCGTTGACCTCGTGGTCCTCGTCGAGCATGACGATCGGCCGCACCGTGATGCCGGGCGTCTTCATGTCGATCAGCAGGAACGAGATGCCCTCCTGCTTCTTCGCGGCCGGATCGGTGCGCACGAGGCAGAACATCATGTCGGCGTACTGGCCGAGCGTCGTCCAGGTCTTCTGGCCGTTGACGACGTAGTGATCGCCCTGGCGCTCGGCGCGCGTGCGCAACGAGGCGAGGTCGGATCCCGAACCCGGCTCCGAATAGCCCTGGCACCACCAGTCCGAGCCGTCGAGAATCCGCGGCAGATAATGACGCTTCTGCGCTTCGCTGCCGTATTTCATCAACACCGGCGCGACCATCGATACGCCGAACGGCAGCACGGTCGGTGCACCGATCCGCGCGCACTCCTCATCCCAGATGTGCCGTTGCGTCGCGTTCCAGCCCGGCCCGCCGTATTCAACCGGCCAGGCGGGCGCGGACCAGCCGCGCTGGCCGAGAATCCGGTGCCAGCTCGCGAAATCCTCGCGGTCGAGTCGTTTGTGATCGAGTACTTTGGCGCGCAGTGCGTGAGGCAGGTTGGCCTCGAGCCAGGCGCGGACGTCGACGCGGAACGCGTCGTCGGCGGGGGAATAATCCAGATCCATGCGCAGTGTCTCCTGTCGACCGGAGTTTGCGCTTCAGCGCTTACTCAGGTCCCATGCAAGGCTGACCGCAGCCGTCCAGCCCGGCAAGGACCCACTGCATACGTCATTGCAGCGGTTCTTTCAGCGCGGCAGGAATCGGCAGCGGCATCACGTCGATGCCTTCTTCGGCCAAGGATTGCGCATCTTCTGGCGTCGTGACGCCGCGAATGCTGCGTGCCGGCGCCTCGTTGTAATGGATGCGCCGCGCTTCCTCGGCGAAGCGCTCGCCCACATTCTCGGTTTTCTCCAGCACCTCGCGCAGTGCACGCATCACCTGCGCCTGCATTGCGCGCGGATCGGCCGGCTGTGCCTGCGTCGCGCCCGACAGATTCAGGCGCGGCGCCGACGGCAGACGGTTGACCTCGGTCGTTCCGCACACCGGGCATTCGACCAGCTTGCGGGACAACTGCGCTTCGAATTCATCGGCGGAAGCAAACCAGCCTTCGAACCGATGACCGTGCGGGCACTGCAAATCGAGGACCTTCATGCTGAATCAGGGCGTGTGGCGAGTGTAGCGCAAAAAGCGGTTTTGTGAACGATCGTGCTAATTACCGATCGCGCGACGTGGAGGCGTCGCGTCACCGGATTGTAACGCGGCGCCCCACCCGCCGCTGACGCCGCACTCAGGGCGTCAGGACCGGCCCGAGCGGCCACGTACCGGACAGCACCTTGTCGAGCCACATCGTACCGATGATCGTCTTCACGTCGGAAATCTGGCCCGTGCGCACCCATTCCTGCAGATCGGCCTGCGTCGCGGTGAAGGTCTCGAGGAATTCGCCCTCATCGAGCTTGCGCTCGCCGGCCGTCAGCCCGCGCGCCAGGTACAGGTCGATGAATTCGGTCGAGTAGGAAATGATCGGATGAATGCGGGCCAGGAACACGTACTCGCGTGCCGTGTAACCCGTTTCCTCGCGCAGTTCGCGCACCGCGCAGGCGAGCGCGCCTTCGTTCGGGTCGAGCTTGCCGGCCGGGAATTCGGCCATCACCTTGCCGATCGGGTAGCGAAACTGGTTTTCCATCAGCACGCGGCCGTCGTCGAACAGCGGGATCACCATCACCGCGCCCGGATGCTGGACGTATTCGCGCGTGGCCTTCTTGCCATCCGGCAGGCGGACGATATCGCGCTTGAGCTTGAGGAACGCGCCGTCGAAAATCGCCTCGCTCTCGAGGCAGGTTTCGGTCAGTGCGGCGTCGTGATTGGGTAGTTCGGCCATCGGCGGCTCCGGGAATGAGCGCGACGGCCGAAGCCGTCAGCGTCGTTTGACGAGATACTGGAACGTGAAGCCGGGAAACGCGAACACGACGAAAAGACTGAACGTGATCGCGTAGAACTGCCAGCCCTGTTCGAAGCGGTTGCCGGCGCGCGACTCGAGCCAGAAGCCGAGCGCGCCGACGATGAAGTACAGCACGATCAGCTCGCCGATCCGCACCCACCCGCCCTTCTTCGTCGCGCCGAACGGCACGACGGCGAAGAGGCGTTGGTTCAGGAACGGCAGGTTGGCGCAGACGAACGCCAACAGCACGATAAACCAGCCGGCTGCCGACATTACAGCGGCAGCGTGTGGCGAATTGCCTGCAGGCAGGCCGTCAGCAGCGGGCTCGGGATCAGGCCGAGCACGACGACCGCCAGGCCGTTCAGCACGAGGATCGTGCGCTTGCAGAAATCGCCCGTGATCGGCGTTGCATCCTGCGGTGCATCGAAGTACATCAGCTTCACGATGCGCAGGTAGTAGAACGCGCCGAACAGCGACGTGATCACGGCCAGCACGGCCAGCCACGTGAGGCCCGCGTTGACGGTCGCCTCGAGCACGGCGAGCTTCGCATAGAAGCCGACGGTCGGCGGGATGCCTGCCAGCGAGAACATCATGACCATCATCACGAACGCGAACACCGGGCTGCGCTTGTTGAGGCCCTTGAAGTCGTCGATCGTGTCGGCTTCGAAATCGCGGCGTGCGAGCAGCATCACCACGCCGAACGAGCCGAGCGTCGTGATCAGGTAGACGATCGCGTAGAACATCGCCGAGCTGTATGCATTCGCCGGCGCCGACGCGTCGCCCTTCACGATGCCCGCGAGCAGGCCGAGCAGCACGAAGCCCATGTTCGAGATCGCCGAGTACGCGAGCATCCGCTTGATGTTGCGCTGGACGATACCGGTGATGTTGCCGACGATCAGCGACAGCGCGGCGAGGATCACGAGCGCGGTCTGCCAGTTCTGCGCGAGCGGCAGCAGGCCCATCACCAGGAAGCGCAGGCCCCACGCGAACGCGGCAACCTTCGGGCCGCCGCCGACGAACAGCGTCATCGCGGTCGGTGCGCCCTGGTAGACGTCCGGCACCCACATGTGGAACGGCACGGCGCCGAGCTTGAACGCGATACCGGCGACGATGAAGACCACGCCGAACATCAGCACGGCTGCGTCGGTGTTGCCGCCGACCGCCTTGTACACCTCGCCCAGCTCGAGCGAGCCGGTCGCGCCGTACAGCATCGAGATGCCGTACAGCACGAAGCCCGACGCGAGCGCGCCCAGCACGTAGTACTTCATCGCGGCTTCGCTCGACTGCGCGGCGTCGCGGCGCAGTGCGATGACTGCGTACAGCGACAGCGACATCAGTTCGAGACCGAGGTACAGCGTCAGGAAGTTGTTGCCCGACACCATGACCAGCTGGCCGAGCAGCGAGAACATGCCGAGCAGGAACACGTCGCCGCGGAACATGTCGCGATCCTCGAGGTACTTGCGCGAATAGACGAGCGAGACCGCGAAACCGAACGACACGACGGCCTTCATCGTGCTCGCGAACGAGTCGACGACGACCATCTTCGAGAAGAAGTAGTACTGCTGCGGGTCGAGTGCCTGCACCGCGAACCACACGCCGGCGACGACCGACGAAACAACCGCGATCAGGTAAGTCAGGCGGCGGCCGGAAGCACCGGTAAAGGTGTCGTTCAGCCATGCGACGACGATGGCGGCCATCACCAGCGCGTCAGGCAACAGGACATTCATAGGAGCGTTCATGATCTTGATTTCCTCCGCTCGCGATTACTGCGCCAGCGGCAGCTTGGACTGCGCGACATGGGAGAGGAGGTTTTCCACGGAAACGTGCATCACGTCGGTGAAAGGCTTCGGATACAGGCCCATCAGCAGCGTGAACGCGGCGAGCACGGCCAGCATCAGGAATTCGCGACGGCCGATGTCCTTCAGCTTGGCAACGTGATCGTTCGCCACCGCGCCGAAGTACACGCGCTTGTACATCCACAGCGTGTAAGCAGCGCCGAGGATCAGCGTGAACGCCGCGCCGAATGCGATCCAGAAGTTGTACTGGACGGCCGCGAGAATCACCATGAACTCGCCGACGAAACCCGACGTGCCCGGCAGGCCGCAGTTGGCCATCGAGAACAGCATCGCGAACGCCGCGAACTTCGGCATCACGTTGACGACGCCACCGTAATCGGCGATCTGGCGCGAGTGCACGCGGTCGTACAGCACGCCGATGCAGAGGAACATCGCGCCCGACACGAAGCCGTGCGAGATCATCTGGATGATCGCGCCTTCGACGCCGAGCTGGTTGAAGATGAAGAAGCCGAGCGTGACGAAGCCCATGTGCGCGATCGACGAATACGCGACCAGCTTCTTCATGTCGGCCTGCACCATCGCGACGAGGCCGATGTAGATCACCGCGATCAGCGACAGCGTGATCACGACGGGGGCCAGGAAGTGGCTCGCGTCAGGCGTGATCGGCAGCGAGAAGCGCAGGAAACCGTACGCGCCGAGCTTCAGCATGATCGCGGCCAGCACGACCGAGCCGCCCGTCGGCGCTTCCACGTGCGCGTCCGGCAGCCACGTATGCACCGGCCACATCGGCACCTTCACCGCGAACGCGAGGAAGAACGCGATGAACAGCAGGATCTGTGGCGTCATCGCGATCTTGGCGTTCTGCCACGTCGCGAGGTCGAACGAATGCGTTTCCGTATACAGGTAGATCAGCGCGACCAGCATCAGCAGCGAGCCGGCCAGCGTGTACAGGAAGAACTTGAATGCCGCATACACGCGGTTCGGGCCGCCCCACACGCCGATGATGATGTACATCGGGATCAGGGTCGCTTCGAAGAACACGTAGAACAGCAGGCCGTCGGCCGCCGAGAAGACGCCGATCATGATCCCGGACAGGATCAGGAACGCCGCGAGGTACTGCGCGACGTTCTCGGTGATGACTTCCCATGCGGCGATCACGACGATCACCGTGATCAGCGCGGTCAGCACGACGAACCACATCGAGATGCCGTCGACGCCGAGGTGATACGCGATGTCGAAGCGCTCGATCCAGGTCGACTTCTCGACGAACTGCAGCGCAGCCGTGCTCGAATCGAAGCCCGTGATCAGCGGGATCGTGACCGCGAGGCCGAGCAGCGAACCGATCAGCGCGATCCAGCGGGCCGTCCCCGGATTTTTGTCATTACCCACCGCAAGCACGAGGAGGCCGAAAACGATCGGCAGCCAGATCGCGGTACTGAGAATCGGAAAAGCGTGCATTAAGTTGTCCCCCGCCTTATTTGCCGCCGAGCGTTACAAACAGGGTCAGGAGCCCCAGCATGCCGATGATCATGGCGAACGCGTAGTGATAGATGTAACCGGATTGGAGGAAGCGGATCACGCTGGCGAACCAGCCGATGAACCGGGCGCTGCCGTTGACGAGGCCGTCGATCACGACGACGTCACCTTCCTTCCACAGGCCGCGGCCGATCGCCACCGAACCACGGGCGAACACCACTTCGTTGATCTTGTCCATGTAGTACTTGTTGTCCAGCAGCGTGTAGATCGGGCCGAACGCGCGGCGGATCGACGCCGGCAGATCCGGACGCTTCAGGTACAGGAACCAGGCGACAACGACACCGGCGAGCGCGAGCCAGACCGGCAGACCCGACACCGAGTGCAGGCCCATGCCCACCCAGCCGTGGAACTCCTCGGCCATCTCGGCCAGCGCCGGGTGGTTTTCACCGATGAAGATCACCTTGTCGAATGCAACGCCGTGCTGGAAGAAGTCGCCGAACAGCATCGGGCCGACCGCGATCGCACCGATGATCACCGACGGGATCGCCAGCAGGACCAGCGGCACCCACACGACCCACGGGGTCTCGTGCGGCTCGTGCGCGTGGTCGTCGTGACCATGGCCATGGCCATGGCCGTGGTCGTCGTGGCCGTGCGCGGCCGCCATGCCCATCGGCGATTCCGGATGCTTCGGCTTGCGGAAGCGCTCTTCACCGTGGAACACCAGGAAATACATGCGGAACGAGTACAGCGCCGTGACGAACACGCTCGCGACGACCGCGAAGTACGCGAAGCCCGAACCCGGCAGGTGCGAAAGCTTCACCGCGTCGATGATCGAGTCCTTCGAGTAGAAGCCCGAGAAGAACGGCGTACCGATCAGCGCGAGCGAACCGATGAGCGACGTGATCCACGTGATCGGCATGTACTTGCGCAGGCCGCCCATGTTGCGGATGTCCTGGTCGTGGTGCATGCCCATGATGACCGAGCCGGCGCCGAGGAACAGCAGCGCCTTGAAGAACGCGTGCGTCATCAGGTGGAACAACGCGACCGGGTACGCGGACACGCCGAGCGCGACCGTCATGTAGCCGAGCTGCGACAGCGTCGAATAGGCGACCACCCGCTTGATGTCGTTCTGGATGATGCCGAGGAAGCCCATGAACAGCGCCGTGATCGCGCCGATCACCGTGACGAACGACAGCGCGGTATCCGACAGTTCGAACAGCGGCGACATGCGCGACACCATGAAGATGCCGGCCGTCACCATCGTCGCCGCGTGAATCAGCGCCGAGATCGGGGTCGGGCCTTCCATCGAGTCCGGCAGCCACACGTGCAGCGGGAACTGTGCCGACTTACCCATCGCGCCGATGAACAGGCAGATACAGGCCACGGTCAGCAGGCCCCAGTCGGTGCCCGGGAAGTGCAGGCTCGCGAGTTCCGCGCGCTTCGCGAACACTTCGCCGTAGTTCATCGAGCCGGCGAATGCGAGCAGCAGGCCGATGCCGAGCAGGAAGCCGAAGTCGCCCACGCGGTTCACGAGGAACGCCTTCATGTTCGCGTAGATCGCGCTCTCACGCGTAAAGTAGAAGCCGATCAGCAGGTACGACACCAGACCCACCGCTTCCCAGCCGAAGAACAGCTGCAGGAAGTTGTTGCTCATCACGAGCATCAGCATCGAGAACGTGAACAGCGAGATGTACGAGAAGAAGCGCTGGTAGCCGTCTTCTTCCGCCATGTAGCCGATCGTGTACACGTGCACCATCAGCGAGACGAAGGTCACGACGACCATCATCATCGCGGTCAGCGAATCGACGAGGAAGCCGACTTCGAGCTTCAGCGAGCCGACGTTCATCCATTCGTAGACGGTCGCGTTGAAGCTTGCGCCGCCCATCACGTCGAAGAAGACTTTCGCCGACAGGAGGAACGCGATCATTACGCCGAGGATCGTGATCCGGTGTGCGCCCTTGCGCCCGACTGCGTTCCCGAACAGCCCCGCAATCAGCGAGCCGGCCAGCGGAGCGAGCGGAATCGCCAGCAGCAGGTTTTCATTGAGTGTCGTTGACATAACAGCGTTGCCTGAAATTAACCTTTGAGCTGATCGAGATCCTCGACATTGATCGTGTCGAGCTTACGGAACAGGGTCACCAGAATCGCGAGGCCGATCGCGGCTTCCGCTGCGGCGACCGTCAGCACGAAGAACACGAAGATCTGGCCGTGCACATCGCCGAGGTAGTGCGAAAACGCGACGAAGTTGGTATTCACCGCCAGCAGCATCAGTTCGATCGACATCAGGATGATGATGACGTTGCGGCGGTTCAGGAAGATCCCGACGATCGCGATCGCAAAGAGGATCGCGCCGAGCACGAGGTAATGAGCAAGAGTCAGCATGGTTTTCGTTTCCTCCGCTTAGCCGTTGGTGCCCGAACCGGCTTCGCTCTGCGCCGTTTCCGGCTGCGGCTTGTCCGCTTCCATCTTCACGAGGCGCACACGGTCGTTGCGGCGCACCTTGACCTGATCCGACACGCGCTGGCGCTTGCTGTCCTTGCCCTTGCGCTCGGTCAGCCCGATCGCGGCAATGATCGCGACCAGCAGCACCAGGCCGGCGATTTCAAACGCGAAGATGTAGTCGGTGTAGATCACCTTGCCGATCAGTCGCGTGTTCGACCAGTTGGCCATCTCGCCCGTCGCCATCGCGTGCACCGTCTGCGTGTCGCCGTAGCCGCGCCACAGGATCAGCGCGGTTTCGATCACGATGATCGCGCCGACCACGGTCGCCATCGGGACGAAGCGCTTGAAGTCGCGGCGCAGGTAGTCGATGTTGATGTCCAGCATCATCACGACGAACAGGAACAGCACCATCACGGCGCCCACGTAGACCAGCACCAGCAGGATCGCGAGGAACTCCGCTTCCAGCAGCATCCAGATCGCGGCGGCGTTGAAGAACGCCAGCACAAGGAAAAGCGCAGACGCCACCGGGTTGCGCGAAGTGATCACCTTCAGCCCTGATACCACCAGGAGCAGCGCGAAGATGTAGAACAGTACGGTCGTGAATTCCATGATTACCGGTTCATCGTTAGGCCATAGTCAGGCGCGGCTTGCGGGACGCTCTCGCGTGCCGCACCCGTCGCGGCGGCTCGGCCCAGGCTTCGGGCCGGCACTGCAAACACAATCAACGATACGGCGCGTCGGCAGCCTTCGCCGCGGCGATGTCCTTCTCGTAGCGATCGCCCACCGCGAGCAGCATTTCCTTCGTGAAATACAGGTCGCCGCGCTTTTCGCCGTGGTACTCGAGAATCTGCGTCTCGACGATCGAATCGACCGGGCAGCTCTCTTCGCAGAAACCGCAGAAGATGCACTTCGTCAGGTCGATGTCGTAGCGCGTCGTGCGGCGCGTGTTGTCCGCGCGCGTTTCCGATTCGATCGTGATCGCCATCGCGGGGCACACGGCCTCGCAGAGCTTGCACGCGATGCAGCGCTCTTCGCCGTTTTCGTAGCGGCGCAGCGCATGCAGCCCGCGGAAGCGCGGCGAAATCGGGGTCTTCTCTTCCGGGAACTGCACGGTGAACTTGCGCTTGAACGTGTAACGACCGGTCAGCGCGAGCCCCTTCAGCAGCTCGGTCAGGAAGAAAGTCTTAAAGAAGTGTTGGATAGCCGTCATGATTTCGTCCTTACTTCACCCAGATGTTCAGCGGCGACATCATCCAGCAGCCGACCACGACCACCCAGACCACCGTGACGGGCAGGAACACCTTCCAGCCCAGACGCATGATCTGGTCGTAACGGTAGCGCGGGAACGTTGCGCGGACCCAGATGAACACCGACAGCAGTGCGAAGACCTTCAGCACCAGCCAGAAGACGCCCGGGATGAACGACAGGAATTCGAACGGTGCGTCCCAGCCACCGAGGAACAGCGTCGCAGCCAGCGCCGAGATCACGATCATGTTGATGTACTCGGCGAGGAAGAACAGCGCGAACGCCATGCCCGAGTAATCGATCATGTGACCGGCGACGATTTCCGACTCCCCTTCCACCACGTCGAACGGGTGGCGGTTCGTTTCGGCGATGCCCGAAATGAAGTAGACGACGAACGCCGGCAGCAGCGGCAGCCAGTTCCACGACAGGAAGTTCACGCCGTGGCCGGCGAAGAAGCCGTGCTGTTGCGAACCCACGATTTCCGACAGGTTCAGGCTGCCGGCCGTCATCAGCACCAGCACCAGCGCGAAGCCCATCGAGATTTCGTACGACACCATCTGTGCCGCGGCGCGCATCGCGCCGAGGAACGCGTACTTCGAGTTCGATGCCCAGCCCGCGAGAATCACCGCATACACGCCGATCGACGAAATCGCCATCGCGTACAGCAGGCCCGCGTTCACGTTCGCGAGCACGGCTTCTGCCTGGAACGGGATCACCGCCCACACGGCGAATGCCGGCACGACGGTCATCACCGGCGCGATCAGGTACAGCCAGCGGCTGGCGGCGCTCGGCTGAATGACTTCCTTCAGCAGCAGCTTCAGCACGTCGGCGATCGGCTGCAGCAGGCCGCCGGGGCCGACGCGGTTCGGACCGAGACGCACGTGCATCCAGCCGATCAGCTTGCGTTCCCACAGAATCAGGTACGCGACGCACAGCAGGATGACGACGGAGACGACGAGGATGCGCACGACGGCCCACACCGTCGGCCATGCGAAGCCGAGAAGCTGGGACCCGCCCGCGTTGATCGTATCGAACAAGCTCATTTACGCCTTCTCCACCACCAGTTCACCGGACAGGCTGCCGAGCGCTGCGCCGGCAGGCGTTGCCGCCGACACGCGAACGACCGTCTCCGCAAGATTCGCGTCGCGCACGGCCGGCAACTGCACCGCACGCTCGCCCTGGCGCACGCGCACCGCGTCGCCTTCCTTCAAGCCCAGCTTGTCGAACAGCGCGGCCGGCAGGGCTGCGGCATTCGCCGCCTTCGCGGCGGCCGTCAGGTGCAGCGCACCTGCACGGCGCACGAGCGCGTCGGCGTGATAGATCGGCACATCGGCCAGACGCTCGAAACCACCGTTCGCGGCATTCGCGGCGGCGCGCACCGGCGCGACCGACGTCTGGTTCGACAGGCGGCCCGCGACGCCGGCGTCGCCGAGCGCAGCGAGACGCACTTCTTCCGCGGTCTCGTATTCGAAGTTCGGCAGGCCGAGCAGGCTGCCGAGCACGCGCAGCACCTTCCAGCCCGGACGCGTGTCGCCGAGCGGGCGCACGACGCCGTTGAAGCTCTGCACGGTGCCTTCCGCATTCACGTACGTGCCGGCCGTTTCCGTGAACGGCGCAACCGGCAGCAGCACGTCGGCGTAGTCGAGGCCGTGCTTGAACGGCGACATCACGACGACCATTTCCGCCTGGTTCAGCGCGGCCAGTGCCTGTGCCGGATCAGCGGTGTCGAATTCCGGCTCGACGTTCAGCAGCACGTAGCCCTTGCGCGGCTGCGCGAACGCTTCACGTGCGTTCAGGCCGCCTTCGCCCGGCAGTGCGCCGACGACGTGCGCGCCGACCGTGTTCGCCGCTTCCGTCAGGAAGCCGAACGTGGCGCCGGTGTTGTCGGCGATCCACTTGGCGACGGCGTGCAGCTTCGCGAATTCCGGATGGCGGACCGCGACGTTGCCGAGCAGCACCGCACGGCGTTCGCCGTTCGCGAGCGACTGGGCGACAGCCTGCGCGGCCGGCGATGCGGTGACGCCTGCGAGCGCGTCGGGCAGCGCGACGCCGCGCAGTTGCGCGACGGCCGCGGCGATGCCGGCCAGCTCGTCGAGCCATGCGGACGGCGCGGCAACGATGCGTTGCGCGGTCGGGATCAGTGCATCGTCACCGGTCGCGTGCAGGAAGTGCAGCTTCGCGCCGTTCTTCGCGGCCTGACGCAGGCGGGCGGCAAACAGCGGGTGGTCGCGGCGCAGGAACGAACCGACGACGAACGCGGCGTCCACGTTCGACAGGTCGGCGATCGGCATGCCGAGCCACGGTGCGCCCTGGACCGGCGCCGAGAAATCCTGCTGACGCAGACGGAAATCGACGTTCGGCGTCTTCAGTTCGCTGGCGAGCTGCTTCACGAGGAACAGCTCTTCGGCGGTGCTGTGCGCGCTCGCGAGCATCGCCAGCGCGTTCGCGCCGTGATCCGCGGCGATGCCCTTCAGGCCCTTCGCGACGTATTCGAGCGCGGTCTGCCAGTCGGTTTCGATCCACTGGCCGCCCTGCTTCAGCATCGGCTTCGTCAGGCGCTCTTCGCTGTTGAGGCCTTCATACGAGAAGCGGTCCTTGTCCGAGATCCAGCATTCGTTGATCGCTTCGTTCTCGAACGGCAGCACGCGCATCACGCGGTTGTTCTTCACCTGCACGACGAGGTTCGCGCCGACGGAATCGTGCGGGCTCACCGACTTGCGGCGCGACAGTTCCCACGTACGGGCGCTGTAGCGGAACGGCTTGCTGGTCAGCGCGCCGACCGGGCACAGGTCGATCATGTTGCCCGACATTTCGGAATCGACCGTCTTGCCGACGAACGTCGTGATTTCCGAGTGCTCGCCGCGGCCCAGCATGCCGAACTCCATCACGCCGGCGATTTCCTGGCCGAAGCGGACGCAGCGCGTGCAGTGGATGCAGCGCGACATCTCTTCCATCGAGATCAGCGGGCCCACGTTCTTGTGGAACACCACGCGCTTTTCTTCCGAGTAGCGCGACGACGACTTGCCGTAGCCGACCGCCAGATCCTGCAGCTGGCATTCGCCGCCCTGATCGCAGATCGGGCAGTCGAGCGGGTGGTTGATGAGGAGGAATTCCATCACCGACTGCTGCGCCTTCACGGCCTTGTCGGATTGCGTATGGACGATCATGCCGGCCGACACGGGAGTCGCGCAGGCAGGCACGGCCTTCGGCATCTTCTCGACTTCGACGAGACACATCCGGCAGTTGGCCGCAACCGACAGTTTCTTGTGATAGCAGAAGTGAGGAATGTACGTATCCGCCTTGTGCGCAGCCTGGATCACCATGCTGCCTTCGGGCACCTCGACCTTCTTGCCGTCTATTTCAAGTTCAACCATGATGGTGAATGGTCCTTAACCTATTTCCGCCCGTTCGCGCCTTCGCCCGACCGTGCGCTCAAATTCCGCAACCGGGTTCGCTTCAGGCTGCCGCCGCGTGCGCGTGGCCGCCGACCATGCAGTGCTTGTGCTCGACGTGGTACGCGAATTCGTCCCAGTAGTGCTTGAGCATCCCGCGTACCGGCATCGCCGCCGCATCGCCGAGTGCACAGATCGTGCGGCCCATGATGTTCTCGGCCACCGAGTTCAGCAGGTCCAGATCTTCCTGGCGCCCTTCGCCGTGCTCGATACGGTTCACGACGCGATACAGCCAGCCGGTGCCTTCGCGGCACGGCGTGCACTGGCCGCACGATTCCTCGTAGTAGAAGTACGACAGGCGCAGCAGCGATCGCACCATGCAGCGCGTCTCGTCCATCACGATCACCGCGCCGGAACCGAGCATCGAGCCCGCTTTCGCGATCGAATCGTAGTCGAGATCCGTCTGCATCATGATGTCGCCCGGGATCACCGGTGCCGACGACCCGCCCGGAATCACGGCCTTGATCTTCTTGCCGCCGCGCATCCCGCCGGCGAGCTCCATCAGCGTCGCGAACGGCGTGCCGAGCGGCACTTCGTAGTTGCCCGGACGCTCGACGTCGCCCGACACCGAGAAAATCTTCGTGCCGCCGTTGTTCGGCTTGCCGATCTCGAGGTAATTCTGCGGCCCGATGGACAGCAGGAACGGCACCGCGGCGAACGTCTCGGTGTTGTTGATCGTGGTCGGCTTGCCGTACACGCCGAAGCTCGCCGGGAACGGCGGCTTGAAGCGCGGCTGGCCCTTCTTGCCTTCGAGCGACTCGAGCAGCGCCGTTTCCTCGCCGCAGATGTACGCGCCGTAACCGTGGTGCGCGTGCAGCTGGAACGAGAATTCCGAGCCCATGATGTTGTCGCCGAGGAAACCCGCTGCACGCGCTTCATCGAGCGCGGCCTCGAAGCGTCGATACACTTCGAAGATTTCGCCGTGGATGTAGTTGTAGCCGACGGTGATGCCCATCGCGTACGCGCCGATGGCCATGCCTTCGATCAGCGCATGCGGGTTCCAGCGCAGGATGTCGCGATCCTTGAACGTACCCGGCTCGCCTTCGTCCGAGTTGCAGACGAGGTACTTCTGCCCCGGGAACTGGCGCGGCATGAAGCTCCATTTCAGGCCGGTCGGAAAACCCGCACCGCCGCGGCCGCGCAGGCCCGACGCCTTGACGTCGGCGATCACCTGCTCGGGCGGAATCTTTTCTTCGAGAATGCGGCGCAGCTGCTTGTAGCCGCCGCGCGCGACGTAATCTTCGAGATGCCAGTTCTCGCCGTTCAGACCAGCGAGGATCAGCGGTTTGATGTGACGGTCGTGGAGGGACGTCATTTCGAGAGCTCCTCAAGCAGCTGGTCGATCTTCTCGCGGCTCATGAAGCTGCACATTCTGTGATTGTTCACCAGCAGCACCGGCGCATCGCCGCACGAGCCCATGCATTCGCCTTCCTTCAGCGTGAACTTGCCGTCAGGCGTGGTCTCGCCGAAGCCGATGCCCAGCTTCTGTTTCAGGTAGTCGGCAGTCGCTTCCGCGCCGCCGTGCGGGCCAAGCTGGCACGGCAGGTTCGTACAGAGCGTGATCTTGTGCTTGCCGACCGGGTTGAGCTCGTACATCGTGTAGAACGTCGCGACTTCCTGCACGGCAACGGCCGGCATGCCGAGATAGTCCGCAACGAACTGCATCAGTTCGGGCGACAGCCAGCCGTGCTCTTCCTGAGCAACGGCCAACGCCGACATCACGGCGGACTGTTTCTGATCGGCGGGATACTTCGTCAACGCTCGATCGATTTCCTTCAGGCCTTCAGCTGAGATCATTTTCAGACACGACTCTTTCAATTCCTACCGAACGAACAACCTGCCGCACACTGGGGTGCATGGACGGCAGACCTGGCGCTCACTCTGTTGACAGCTTGCGAAGCCGCGCCGGTTCAGCGCATGCAGCATGTGACTTCGCGTGTGACTTACCGCTCGCCGCCCGCGACAAACGGGCGGCACAACCATTAGCGATCGATTTCGCCGAACACGATGTCCTGCGTACCGATGATCGTGACGGCGTCGGCGATCATGTGACCGCGCGCCATTTCGTCGAGCGACGCCAGGTGCGCGAAACCCGGTGCGCGAATCTTGAGGCGATACGGCTTGTTGGCACCGTCCGACACGAGGTAGATGCCGAACTCGCCCTTCGGATGCTCGACCGCCGCGTACGCTTCGCCTTCCGGCACATGGAAACCTTCGGTGAAGAGCTTGAAGTGATGAATCAAGTCTTCCATGTTGGTCTTCATGCCGACGCGCGACGGCGGTGCAACCTTGTGATTGTCGGTCATCACCGGGCCCGGATTCTTGCGGAGCCACTCAATACACTGTTTCGCGATGCGGATCGACTGGCGCATTTCTTCGACGCGAACCAGGTAGCGGTCGTAGCAATCGCCGTTCACGCCGACCGGCACGTCGAAATCCATGCGATCGTACACTTCGTACGGCTGCTTCTTGCGCAGGTCCCAGGCGATACCCGAGCCGCGCAGCATCGGGCCCGTCAGGCCCATCTGCAGCGCACGTTCCGGGCTGACCACGCCGATCCCGACCAGACGCTGCTTCCAGATCCGGTTGTCGGTGAGCAGCGTTTCGTATTCGTCGACGCACTTCGGGAAGCGCGTGAAGAAGTCGTCGATGAAATCGAGCACCGAGCCGCTGCGCGCTTCGTTCATCTTCGCGAGCGCCTTCTCGTTGCGAATCTTCGACGCCTTGTATTGCGGCATTGCGTCAGGCAGGTCGCGGTAGACGCCGCCCGGACGGTAGTACGCCGCGTGCATCCGGGCACCGGACACCGCTTCGTACACGTCCATCAGGTCTTCGCGTTCGCGGAATGCGTACAGGAACACCGCCATCGCGCCGACGTCGAGTGCGTGCGCGCCGATCCACATCAGGTGGTTCAGCACGCGCGTGATCTCGTCGAACAGCACGCGGATGTACTGCGCGCGCTCAGGCACTTCGATGCCGAGCAGCTTTTCGATCGCGAGCACGTAGCCGTGCTCGTTGACCATCATCGACACGTAGTCGAGACGGTCCATGTACGGCACGGACTGGATGAAAGTCTTGGATTCCGCGAGCTTTTCCGTCGCGCGGTGCAGCAGGCCGATGTGCGGATCGGCACGCTGAATGACTTCGCCGTCGAGCTCGAGCACGAGGCGCAGCACGCCGTGCGCTGCCGGGTGCTGCGGGCCGAAGTTGAGCGTGTAGTTCTTGATTTCTGCCATGACGCCCCCTTAATGTTTCAGACCGCCATAGCGATCCTCGCGGATCACGCGCGGCGTGATTTCGCGCGGCTCGATCGTCACCGGCTGGTACACGACCCGCTTCTCTTCCGGGTCGTAACGCATTTCGACGTAGCCCGACACCGGGAAGTCCTTGCGGAACGGGTGGCCGATGAAGCCGTAGTCGGTGAGGATGCGGCGCAGGTCGGGGTGGCCTTCGAACACGATGCCGTACAGGTCGAACGCTTCGCGCTCGTACCAGTTCGCGGACGTCCAGATGTCGACCAGCGATGCCACGATCGGCAGATCGTCGTCCGGCGCGAATGCGCGCAGGCGCAGACGCCAGTTGTTCGTGACCGACAGCAGGTGCGACACGGCCGCGAAACGCGGGCCGTCGTAGGCGCCGTCGCCGAAGGTCTGGTAGTCGACGCCGCACAGGTCGATCAGCTGCTCGAAACGGAGCTTCGGATCGTCGCGCAGCGTCTTTGCGACTTCGAGGTAATCGCTCGCCTTCACGACGAGCGTCAGTTCACCGATCGCTTCGGTGAGGCTCACCACGCGCGCGCCGAGCGCGGCTTCGAGGTTTGCCTTGAGGGTCTCGATTTTGCTTGCCATATTGAGGGGACGCTCGGGGCTTTATTGACGGGCGATGGTATTGGTGCGGCGGATCTTCGCCTGAAGCTGGATCACGCCGTAGACCAGCGCCTCGGCCGTGGGCGGACAGCCCGGCACGTAGACGTCGACCGGTACGATCCGATCGCAGCCGCGAACCACCGAGTACGAGTAGTGGTAGTAGCCACCGCCGTTCGCGCACGATCCCATCGAGATCACCCAGCGCGGCTCGGCCATCTGGTCGTACACGCGGCGCAGCGCGGGCGCCATCTTGTTGCAGAGCGTGCCGGCGACGATCATCACGTCCGACTGGCGCGGGCTCGGGCGGAACACGACGCCGAACCGGTCCAGGTCGTAACGGGCAGCGCCCGCATGCATCATTTCGACGGCGCAACACGCGAGCCCGAACGTCATCGGCCACAGCGAGCCGGTACGCGTCCAGTTGATCAGCTTGTCAGCCGTCGTGGTGACAAACCCTTCCTTCAAGACCCCTTCGATACTCATTTGCTTTCCACTCCAGACGAGCGACCGAGCGTGGCCGCCCATGCAAACCGGCGATTAACCCATCACTCCCAGTCGAGGCCGCCTTTCTTCCAGATATAGGCAAAGCCCAGCAGGAATTCGAGCAGAAAAATCATCATTGCGATGAAACCCGGCCAGCCGATATCCCGGAGCGCGACGCCCCACGGAAACAGGAATGCGGTTTCGAGATCGAAGATGATGAACAGGATGGCGACGAGGTAGTACCGGACGTCGAATTTCATCCGGGCGTCTTCAAAGGCTTCGAAGCCGCACTCGTACGGTGCGTTCTTCTCGACGTCCGGCTTGTTGGGACCAAGGAGCTTGCCGATGCTGACCAGCGCTATACCTAAACCAGTGCCCACGAGGAGGAACAACAAGACGGGGTAATAGGCTGCGAGGTTCAAGGCAATCCTCTATCGGTTGGTTCTGAGCGTCCGGAGAATACCACTTCCGGCGGAAGGAATCATTTCGGAGTGCACGCGATCGCAAGACAACCGCAAGCACACCCCAGAAATGAAAAATGCCAGCCACTAGAAGCGGCTGGCATTGAGTAACTTTGGTGCCGACGGCGAGACTCGAACTCGCACAGCTTTCGCCACTACCCCCTCAAGATAGCGTGTCTACCAATTTCACCACGTCGGCACTGCATGCAACCGGGGTTGTAACTACTTGTTTCCCGCGAATCGCTTCAAGAATTAAATTCTAACCTGAGTCCCGGAATTGTTCAACGCACAATCGCAAAAATTTTAACTTTTTATTTCGGGACATCCTGGCCCGGCGCGCTCGCAGCCGAACCCGCAACGGCGGCGGATGCCGCGACTGCCGGCGCCGATGCTGCAGGTGCCGATGCCGGCGCGGTCGCTGCCGTGCCGAGCACACCGGCCGACGGCGTCGACTTGTACGAACCGAGATACGTCAGCGCCAGCGTCGCGACGAAGAAGATCGTTGCGAGAATGCCCGTGGTACGCGACAGGAAGTTCGCCGACCCCGTGGCACCGAACAGGCTGCCCGACGCGCCGCTGCCGAACGCAGCGCCCATGTCGGCACCCTTGCCGTGCTGCAGCAGCACGAGACCAATCACACCGAGTGCAGACAGCACCTGCACCACAATAATCAGCGTCTTGAATAACAGCATCACACCCACCCGATTGGATCGGGCGACCGGAACGACCGGCCGCCCTCATGGTTCAATTCGATCCCGGACCGCTTATCGCGCGGCCCGGCAGATCGCCAGGAAATCTTCCGCCTTCAGCGACGCGCCGCCGATCAGGCCGCCGTCGATGTCCGGCTGCGCGAACAGCTCTTCCGCGTTGTCCGGCTTCACGCTGCCGCCGTACAGCACGGACACGTCCGCCGCACCCTTTGCCGCGAGACGCCCACGCAGGAACGCATGCACGTCCTGTGCCTGCGCCGACGTCGCGCTCTTGCCCGTGCCGATCGCCCAGACCGGCTCGTACGCGACGACGATGCGCGCAGCCTCGTCGGCCGTCAGCACGGCCAGCACTGCGTCGAGCTGCGCACCGACCACCTGCTCGGTCGCACCCGACTCGCGCTCGTCGAGCGTCTCGCCGACGCACACGACCGGCGTGAGCCCCGCCGCGAGCGCGCGCTGCGTCTTCGCCGCGACCGTCTCGTTGCGCTCGCCGTGATACGCGCGACGCTCCGAATGACCGACGATCGCATAACGTGCGCCGAACTCCGCGACCATCGCGGCCGCCACTTCGCCGGTGAACGCGCCCTGCTCGTGCGCCGACACGTCCTGCGCACCCCAGGCGACACGGCCGCCGTCGAGCTGCGCCTGAACCTGCGCGAGATACGGGAACGGCACGCACACGCCGACCGACGTTTCGGCCGCCACCGCGCCCGCACCCTGCACCACTTCGTTCAGCAACGCCTGGTTGCCGGCCAGCCGGCCGTGCATCTTCCAGTTGCCGATCACACGCTTAGTTCTCTGTTTCGACATCGTGTCCGTCTCGTCACCGCTTGGTCATTAACGTGCCATTTACGTGCCATTGACGCGCCGGAAACCGGCCGTCAGGTTTGATCTGGCGAAGCAAACCGGCGATTTTACTGCGCACGGCTTGAACCGGTCAAACCGCGTATGTCAAGCCCGGCCACACGGGCCGTCAGGCGTTCGACCCCCAATCCAGGACGATCTTGCCGGTGTGCTCGCTGCTTTCCATCAGCGCATGCGCCTGCGCGGCATCCGCGGCCGGCAATACACGATAGATCACCGGCTTGATGCGGCCATCGGCAATCAGCGGCCACACGCGCGCCTTCAGTTGCGCGGCGATCCGCGCCTTGAACTCGACCGGACGCGGGCGCAGCGTCGAGCCCGTGATCGTCAGCCGGCGACGCAGGATCTCGCCGAGGTTGATGTCGGCCTTCGCGCCGCCGAGCAGCGCGATCAGCACGAGACGGCCGCCATCCGCGAGTGCGGACAGTTCGCGCGGCACGTACGAGCCCGCCACCATGTCGAGGATCACGTCGACGCCGCGATCGTGCGTCAGCGACTTCACGACCTCGACGAAGTCTTCCGTCTTGTAGTTGATCGCGCGTTCGGCGCCGAGCGCCTCGCACGCGCGGCACTTGTCGGCGGTACCGGCCGTCGCGAACACGCGAAAGCCGAGCGCATGCGCGATCTGGATCGCCGTCACGCCGATGCCGCTCGAGCCGCCCTGCACGAGCAGCGTCTCCTGCTCGCCGCCCTCGCCCGCGCCGAGCTGTGCACGGTCGAACACGTTGCTCCATACGGTGAAGAACGTTTCGGGCAGCGACGCGGCCTCGATATCCGTAAGCCCGTCGGGTACCGGCAGGCATTGCGGCAGCGGCGCGACCGCATACTCGGCATAACCGCCGCCCGCGAGCAGCGCACACACACGATCGCCCAGCTTCAGGCCGAACGGGTTCAGCGCCGCGTCGGACAAATCGCCGCCGACGATCTCACCCGCGACCTCGAGTCCCGGCAGATCCGACGCGCCCGGCGGCGGTGCATACGCACCCTTGCGCTGAAACACGTCGGGCCGGTTCACGCCGGAAGCCGCCACCTTGATCAGCACTTCGCCGCGCTTCGGTTCGGGGCGCGGACGCTCCGCGAGCTTCAGCACGTCGGGGGCGCCGAATTCGGTGATTTCGATGGCTTTCATGGTGATGGTCGCTCCGGGATCAGGATCGGAATCGGATGGCGCGCCCGCACGCGGCTCGGACGCGTAGCCGGCGCTGCTGCGCCGCACAACGATGCTACAGAAAAAACGGCCGGCACGCTTTCGCACTGCCGGCCGTTGGTCCGCCTGCCCGCTTACTGCTGCGGCGGCGTATCCGACTGCGCCGCTGCCGCTGCTTCATTCAGCAGCGCCTTCGCCGACAGGCGCACGCGACCCTTTTCGTCCGTCTGGATGACCTTGACCTTCACTTGCTGGCCTTCCTTCAGGTAGTCGTTGATGTCCTTCACACGCTCGTTGACGATTTCCGAGATGTGCAGCAGGCCATCCTTGCCCGGCAGCAGGTTCACGATCGCGCCAAAATCGAGCAGCTTCAGAACCGTGCCTTCGTACACCTGACCGACTTCGATCTCGGCCGTGATTTGCTCGATGCGCTTCTTCGCTTCGGCCATGCCGTCGCTGTTCGTGCTCGCAATGGTCACGACGCCGTCGTCCGAAATGTCGATGGTCGTGCCCGTTTCTTCCGTCAGCGCGCGGATCACCGAACCGCCCTTGCCGATCACGTCGCGGATCTTTTCCGGGTTGATCTTGATCGTGATCATGCGCGGCGCGAATTCCGACAGCTGCGTGTTCGCACCCGAAACCGCCGACGTCATCTTGCCGAGGATGTGCATGCGGCCTTCCTTCGCCTGCGCGAGCGCGACCTGCATGATTTCCTTCGTGATGCCCTGGATCTTGATGTCCATCTGCAGCGCCGTCACACCCTGCTCCGTGCCGGCTACCTTGAAGTCCATGTCGCCGAGGTGATCTTCGTCGCCGAGGATGTCGGTCAGCACCGCGAACTTGTTGCCTTCGAGGATCAGGCCCATCGCGATACCCGCGACGTGCGCCTTCATCGGCACGCCGGCGTCCATCAGCGCGAGGCAGCCGCCGCACACCGATGCCATCGACGACGAACCGTTCGATTCGGTGATTTCCGACACGACGCGGATCGAGTAGCCGAATTCGTCGGCGCTCGGCAGGCACTTGACCAGCGCGCGCTTCGCGAGGCGGCCGTGGCCGATTTCGCGACGCTTCGGCGAGCCGACGCGGCCCGTTTCGCCGGTCGCGAACGGGGGCATGTTGTAGTGGAGCATGAAGCGCTCGCGGTATTCGCCTTCGAGCGCGTCGATGATCTGCTCGTCACCCTTCGTGCCGAGCGTCGCGACGACCAGCGCCTGCGTTTCGCCGCGCGTGAACAGCGCCGAGCCGTGGGTACGCGGCAGCACGCCGGTACGGATCTCGATCGGGCGCACGGTGCGCGTGTCGCGGCCGTCGATACGCGGCTCGCCGTTCAGGATCTGCGAACGGACAATCTTCGCTTCGATGTCGAACAGCACGTTGCCGACGGTGGCCTTGTCGGCCGCTGCCGTACCGGCTGCCAGTGCGTCTTCCTCGAGCTTCGCCGAGGTCGCTGCGTAAACTTCCTTCAGCTTCGTCGAACGCGCTTGCTTGTCGCGCAGTTGGTAAGCGGCGAGCAGGTCGTTCTGTGCCAGCTCGGTCACGCGGGCGATCAGCGCTTCGTTCTTCGGCGCCGGCTGCCAGTCCCACTCGGGCTTGCCGCCTTCGCGCACCAGTTCGTGGATCGCGTCGATCGCGACTTGCATCTGCTCGTGGCCGAACACCACGGCGCCCAGCATCACGTCTTCCGACAGCTGGTCGGCTTCCGATTCGACCATCAGCACCGCACGCTCCGTACCCGCGACGACGAGGTCGAGGCTCGATGCCTTGATCTGGTCACGCGTCGGGTTCAGCACGTATGCGTTGTCGATGTAGGCAACGCGCGCGGCACCGACCGGGCCGTTGAACGGCAGGCCCGACACGGCGAGCGCAGCCGATGCGCCGATCAGCGCGGGGATGTCCGCCGGGATTTCCGGGTTCACGGACAGCACGTGGATCACGACCTGGACTTCGTTGTAGAAGCCTTCCGGGAACAGCGGGCGCAGCGGACGGTCGATCAGGCGCGACGTCAGCGTCTCGTGCTCCGACGGACGGCCTTCGCGACGGAAGAAGCCACCCGGGATCTTGCCGGCCGAGTAGGTCTTCTCGAGGTAGTCGACGGTCAGCGGGAAGAAGTCCTGGCCCGGCTTCGCCGACTTCGCGCCGACGACGGTTGCCAGCACGACGGTGTCTTCGACGTCGACGATCACGGCGCCGCTTGCCTGGCGAGCGACTTCACCGGTTTCGAGGCGCACCTTGTGCTGGCCCCACTGGAATTCCTTCACGACCTTGTTGAACATGGACATGGTTGCTCCTTTGAATTCATGCATTTCATTCGCCGCGCCGGCCATCCCGCGCGGCGGCGTCCCGACCGAATCACCCGGAGCAAGGTGTGTTTTTTATGCCATTCCAGCGCGGCACTCATGCAGCGACGCGCTGGAATGACACAAATCCTGCCCCGGTATCAGTCGTTGCGGCGGCCCCGCACAGTCGTGCCGGACAGCCTGCGATGCGTGTGACGCTACGCACCGCGCAAAAACAAAATGCCTGTATCAGCGGACTGACACAGGCATCTTGCTGGCGGCAATCGCCTCGATTACTTACGCAGACCCAGCTTCTCGATCAGTGCGCGGTAACGGTCGGCATCCTTGCCCTTGAGGTAGTCGAGCAGCTTGCGGCGGCGGCTCACCATGCGCAGCAGGCCGCGGCGGCTGTGGTGGTCCTTCGCGTGGGTCTTGAAGTGACCCGTCAGTTCGACGATACGTGCGGTCAGCAGTGCGACCTGGACTTCGGGCGACCCCGTGTCGTTCGTACCGCGGGCGAACTGAGCAACGACTTCCGACTTCTTGATATCTGCAACAGACATGAGATTTCCTTGGTTTCTACTTTCTAACTGAACAGGCGGACACGGAAGAATGGCCGTGCCGTGACTTACAACCGGCGGGCATTGTAGCACAACTCCACGCCGTTCTTACCGCCCCCTGTCACGGGCGCGTCATCGAGCAGGCGGACGGCATCTCCGTGCGCTGCGCCGGCACCGCGAGCACCGTCCGGAAGCCGTAACCCGACCCCTCGTTGTCGAAGCGCACGCCCGGCGTGCCGGCCTTGTCCATCTCCATCACGTAAAGGGGCTGGATCAACTGATGGTCCTGCGCGCGCATCCGCGACGCGTGGAAGCCGTCGTCGAACGACAGACCCTCGAGCGCACGCGCGACCGCGACAGGGTCGGCCGACCCCGCACGGTTCATCGCGGCGGCCAGCATCTCGATCATCAGGCTCATGCGCCGCACCGGATAGTCGTCCTGGGCTGCCGGAAAACGGTTCCGGAACGCCCGGTAGAACGCATCGGATTTCGCGCCGCCTGCGTTCGGGTGCCAGTCCGCCACGGCGACGACCCGCCCGACACCGGCGTCGCCGAGGGCTGCCGGCGCGCCGAGGCTGTTGCCGTAGAACGTGTAGAACTTCGCATTCAGCCCCTGCTCCCGCGCCGCCTTCACGAGCAGCGTGAGGTCGTTGCCCCAGTTGCCGGTCACGACGGCGTCGGCGCCGCTCGCGCGGATCTTCGCGATGTACGGCGAGAAATCCTTGATCCGGCCGATCGGGTGGAACTCGTCGCCGGCGATCGTCACGTCCGGGCGCCGCGCGCCCAGCGCCTGCCGTGCGAGCGTGCTGACGTCGTGGCCGAAACTGTAGTCCTGGTTCAGCAGGTAGACCTTGCGCAGCGCTCGGTCGCGTGCCATCACGTCCGCGAGTGCGGCCATCCGCATGCCGGCGTGCGCATCGAAGCGGAAATGCCAGAAACTGCAGCGCACGCCGGTCAGCGCCGGATCGTCGGCCGAATAGTTGAGGAACAGCATCCGGTTGTCCGGATCGCGCGCGTTCAGCTTGTCGAGCGCCGCGACGAGCGCGGCCGCGACGGCCGAGCTGTTGCCCTGCGTGACGAAGCCGATGTGGCGATCCGCGGCCGCGCGCAGCTGCACGAGCGCCTCCTCGGGGCTGCCCTTGCTGTCGAGCACGACGAGTTCGAGCGGGTGCGCGCCGTCGCGCAGCTTCACGCCGCCCGCCGCGTTCACCTGCTCGACGCCGAAGCGCAGGTTGCGCTCGACCGCCGCGCCCGCGTTCGCGAACGGGCCCGACATCCCTTCGATCAGCGCGATCCGCACCGGCTCGCCGCCGGCAAATGCGGACGACACCAGCATCCCCCCCGCGCTCAACGCGAGCGCGCACCGCTTCCACCCCTGCATCGGCCACCTGCCCTTCAATCAGCCCGAGAAGCGCGGATCATAGGCCGGCGCCCCCGCCGCCCGCAAGCGTGGCTATGCAGTCGATCCGCACCGATTTTTTCCGCGCGATGCGCGATCGGTTGCCGTCCGTGATAAAACGGGACTTGTTTCCGTGTTCAGGAGAATCCCCATGCGCATTCGCATTTCCGCGCGCCTGCCGGTGCTGCTCGCCAGCGCCGCCGCGCTGCTGACCGGTTGCGCGCAACCGTGGCAGCAATACCAGGCCGGCCAGGACGAGTCGGCGATCGTCGCACGCATGGGCCCGCCGCGCGAGATCTACGACCTGCCCGGCGGCGGCAAGCGCCTGATGTGGCCGACCCAGCCGATGGGCGAGATCACCGTCGCGGCCGACGTCGACGCGACCCACAAGATCGTCAACGTGCGCCAGGTCCTGCAGCCGAGCGAGTTCTATCGCGCGGAGATCGGCAAGTGGACGAAGACCGACGTCCTCGTCAACTTCGGACGCCCCGTCGAGACGTCCTACTTCCCGCTGATGAAGCGCGAGGTATGGACGTACCGGTATCTCGAGGACAACGTCTGGTACATGATGTACAGCTTCTACTTCGACCCGCAGGGCATCCTGCGCATCACGCAGAAAACACCCGACCCGTTGCACGACCCCGACCGCCGCAACCTGTTCTGACCGATTACGCATTTACGCGCAATTTTCTCGATGGCCATTCACGAATCATTGCGTGAATGGCCATTTCCTTTTTTCCGCCGGCTTATTAATTCGGCAAATGCGACGGAAATCTTTTCCGATCGATGACATGCCGATGGCAATTCGCTGACATCCCCGTCATGCGGGCCTTTGCCTGAAAACAGGCACGCGCAGTGCATATCATGCGGTGAGTTGGTGCATGCAATGCACTACGCCAAACCAATTTGAAACAATTTGTTTCAACACACCCGAAGCGCTAGGGCATACCCCTAATATCAGTCGAAACTCAACCTTTCAATTTAGAAAGAATGCCATTTCGTCATTTTTGCCGATATTCGATTGCCTTTATCTCAAAGGAGTCCTCATGAATCGCCCCAAGAGCATGCTGGTTGCCAACATCGCCTGGGCCCGCGAAACGCGTGAACACACGCCCGGTTTCTTCGACGCGCTCGCGCGCGGCCAGAACCCGCGCGTGCTGTGGATCGGCTGCGCCGACAGCCGCGTGCCGGCCGAAACCATCACGCACTGCGCGCCCGGCGAACTGTTCGTCCATCGCAACATCGCGAACCTGTTCCATCCCGACGACGACAATTCCGCCAGCGTGCTCGAGTACGCGGTGCGCGTGCTGCAGGTCGACCACGTGATCGTGTGCGGGCACTACGGATGCGGCGGCGTACGCGCATCGCTGCTGCCGCCGCCGTCCGACCTGCCGCACGTCGCGCGCCGCATCGCGCCGCTGTGCGCGCTTGCGCGACGCCATCGTGACACGCTGGACGGGCTCGACGACACGGCCGCCGCCGACCGCCTCGCCGAGCTCAACGTGCTCGAGCAGGTGCGGATGCTGCGCGCGTCCCCGATCGTGCGGGGCCGTGAACGGCCGCCGCTCGTGCACGGCTGGATCTTTTCGCTCGCGGACGGCCGCCTGAAGGAACTCGATTCCGGCTACACCACCCCGCCCGTCGACGTCGAACCCGCGCAGGCCGCGACGGCCTGCGCGCTCGGCTGACCTGCCCCCAAAAGCCAATGAAATCACCCCGACCATGAAACTGAACCAGCGCCTGTCCACCCTGCCGCGCGACATCGTCGCCGGCGTCGTCGTGTTCCTCGTCGCGCTGCCGCTGTGTCTCGGCATCGCCAACGCATCCGGCGTCGAACCGTTTGCCGGGCTCGTATCCGGCATCGTCGGCGGCATCGTCGTCGCGCTGCTGAGCGGCTCGTCGCTGTCCGTCAGCGGGCCGGCCGCCGGCCTCGTCGTGATCGTCGTCGAAGGTATCGCGCAACTCGGCAGCTTCTCCGCGTTCCTGCTCGCGGTGCTGCTGTCCGGCGTCCTGCAGTTCGGGTTCGGCATGCTGCGCGCCGGCCGCTTCGCCGCCTATGTGCCGTCACCCGTCATCAAGGGCATGCTCGCCGCGATCGGCCTGCTGCTGATCGTGAAGCAGATTCCGTTCGCGTTCGGTATCGGCGGCTTGGCCGCGCAATCGTTTGCGAACTGGCCCGGCCTGCCGGTCGCGTGGGCCGCCACGGCCATCGCGCTTGCGTCGCTCGCGCTGCTGATCGCGTGGGACACGTCCGCGCTGCGCCGCTTCGCGCTGGTGCGCTCGGTGCCGGCTCCGCTTGCGGTCGTCGTGCTGGGTATCGGCGCCACGCTCGTGCTGAGCATCGTCGCACCGTCGGTCGCGCCGGGCGCCGCCCATCGCGTGACGCTGCCCGAACTCGGCTCGTTCGCGGCCTTTGCGGCGTCGCTCAAGCATGCGGAACTCGGCCCGAACTTCGCGCAGCTCGTCAATCCGGACGTGTGGCGCGTCGCGATCACGCTCGCGGTCGTCGCGAGCCTCGAGACGCTGCTGAGCCTCGAAGCCGTCGAGCAGATCGACCCGAAGCGCCGGCCGACCCAGCCCGATCGCGAACTCAAGGCCCAGGGCGTCGGCAATCTCGTCGCGGGCGCGGTCGGCGGGCTGCCGATCACGTCGGTGATCGTGCGCAGTTCGGTGAACGTCAACGCGGGCGCGCAAAGCCGGATGTCGGCGATCGTGCACGGGGTGCTGCTGCTCGCGAGCGTGTTCGCGCTCACCGGCCTGATCAACCTGATCCCGCTCGCGAGCCTGGCCGCGATCCTGATCCATACCGGCTTCAAGCTGGCGAAACCGGCGCTGTTCCGCTCGGTGATGAAACAGGGGCCGGCCGCCTTCGTGCCGTTCGCCGCGACGATCGTCGGCGTGCTCGCGGTCGACCTGCTGTTCGGCATCGCGCTCGGCCTCGCGTGCAGCGTGCTGGCCGTCGCCGTCGCGAACCTGAAGAGCCCCGTGACGCTCGCGCAGCACGACGACCACTTCCTGCTGTCGTTCCGCAAGGACGTGTCGTTCCTCGGCAAGGTGCAGGTCAAGCATCATCTGCGGCACATCCCCGACCGGGCCGCGGTGATCATCGACGCGACACGCGCCGATTACATCGATCACGACGTGCTCGAACTGCTCGACGCGTTCGTCGCCGATGCACCGCGACGTGGCATCGCCGTCGAGTTCCGGCGCCGCAGCCCGGTGCCGCGCACGGCCACGCGCCGCTGGCTGTTCCGTGCGCCGGCCGCCGAATGAGCGGCGCATGAAAAACGCCCCGGCGGCGCAAGGCCGCACGGGGCGTTTCGGTGATGCGCGACGCGCAGCGCTTACGAGCGCTGCGGATTGAGCTTGTCGTCCTTCGAATGCAGCTTGTTCAGCGCGGAGATGTACGCCTTCGCGGATGCGGCGACGATGTCCGGATCGGTACCGACGCCGTTGACGATCCGCCCGCTCTTCGACAGCCGGACAGTCACTTCACCCTGCGCCTGCGTACCGGTCGTGATCGCGTTCACCGAGTACAGCAGCAGTTCGGAACCGCTGCCGACTTCGCTCTCGATCGCATTGAACGTCGCGTCGACCGGGCCGTTGCCGCGCGCCTCGCCGGTCACTTCCTTGCCTTCGACCCCGAACACGACCTTCGCATGCGGCTGCTCGCCCGTTTCCGAGTGCTGCGACAGCGACACGAACTTGAAGTGCTCCTGCTCGTGGGCGAGCGCCGATTCCTCGGACACGATCGCGATGATGTCCTCGTCGAAGATCTCGGCCTTGCGATCGGCCAGATCCTTGAAACGCATGAAGGCCGCGTTCAGTTCGCTTTCGCTGTCGAGCGACACGCCGAGCTCCTGCAGGCGCTGCTTGAACGCGTTACGGCCCGACAGCTTGCCGAGCACGATCTTGTTCGCGGTCCAGCCCACGTCTTCCGCGCGCATGATCTCGTAGGTGTCGCGCGCCTTCAGCACACCGTCCTGGTGGATGCCCGACGCGTGCGCGAACGCATTCGCGCCGACCACCGCCTTGTTCGGCTGCACGACGAAACCGGTGATCTGCGACACGAGCTTCGACGTCGGCACGATCTGCGTCGTGTCGATGCCGACGTCGAGGCCGAAGTAGTCCTTGCGGGTCTTCACGGCCATCACGATTTCCTCGAGCGACGTGTTGCCCGCGCGCTCGCCGAGACCGTTGATCGTGCACTCGATCTGGCGCGCGCCGCCGATCTTCACGCCGGCGAGCGAGTTCGCCACCGCCATCCCGAGGTCGTTGTGGCAATGCACGGAGAAGATCGCCTTGTCCGAGTTCGGAATGCGTTCGCGCAGCGTCTTCACGAGGTTGCCGTAGAGCTCGGGCACGCCGTAGCCGACCGTGTCGGCGATGTTGATGGTCGTCGCCCCTTCGGCGATCACGGCCTCCAGCACGCGGCACAGGAAGTCGAGGTCCGAGCGGCTGCCGTCTTCCGGCGAGAATTCGACGTTGTCGGTGAACTTGCGTGCGAAACGCACCGCGAGACGCGCCTGCTCGAACACCTGGTCCGGCGTCATGCGCAGCTTCTTCTCCATGTGCAGCGGCGACGTCGCGATGAACGTGTGGATCCGCGAGCTGTTGGCCGGCTTCAGCGCGTCGGCCGCACGCTGGATGTCCTTGTCGTTGGCCCGCGCCAGCGAGCAGATCGTGCTGTCCTTCACGAGACCGGCGATCGTGTGGATCGCGTCGAAATCGCCGTTCGAGCTGGCCGCGAAGCCGGCCTCGATCACGTCGACCTTCATCCGCTCGAGATGCTTCGCGATGCGGATTTTCTCTTCCTTCGTCATCGACGCGCCGGGCGATTGTTCGCCGTCACGCAACGTCGTATCGAAAATGATCAGCTTGTCTGTCATGGGGGGCTCCAGGGGGCTTTATACGGAAGTCAAACGTAATGAGATCGCGCCACCGTTGGCGACGCTCAACAACAGACGAGGCTTGACGGAGGGCGAGAACGGTCAGCGCGGCAGGCGCGCCGAAGCTGGCGCGCGTAGCGGCGCACCGGCTAGAAGGAGAGAGAGGCGGGGAAATGCAGTCATGCCGAAGACTATAGCGACATTCCGTTGGGTGCGCAATCGGACGGCACCCGGGAACCGACGCGGCCCGACTGGAAAAAGGGGCCAATGAAAACGGCGGCCCCGAGGCCGCCGTTTCCGGGCAAAAACGCGCGTCAGTGATCGCGCTGCGACGAGCGCGCGGGGTTTGCCCGCCCGCGCACGGCCATGTAGGCCCAGAACACGTAGCCGGACAGCCCGTACAGCACGAACAGGCAGAACAGCATCAGCGGCGGGTCGGACGACACGAGCACGAACGCGACGACGACCAGCAGGATCGCCGCGAACGGCACGCGGTGCCGCACGTCGAGCGCCTTGCCGCTGTAGAACGGCGCGTTCGACACCATCGTCACGCCCGCATAGATCGTCAGCACGAACGCGACCCACGGCAGCCAGCCGAGCTTCATCGGCACGCGGTTGTCGGTCGCGAGCCACACGAAACCCGCGATCAGCGCGGCGGCGGCCGGGCTCGGCAGCCCCTGGAAGAAACGCTTGTCGACGACGCCGATGTTCGTGTTGAAACGCGCGAGGCGCAGCGCGGCGCCCGAGCAGTAGACGAACGCGGCGAGCCAGCCCCAGCGGCCGAGATCCTTCAGCACCCACTCGTACATCACGAGCGCGGGCGCGACACCGAACGACACCATGTCCGACAGGCTGTCGAACTGCTCGCCGAACGCGCTCTGCGTATGCGTCATGCGCGCGACGCGCCCGTCCATCCCGTCGAGCACCATCGCCACGAAAATCGCGATTGCGGCGATCTCGAAGCGCACGTTCATCGCCTGCACGACCGCGAAGAAGCCGCAGAACAGCGCGGCGGTCGTGAACGCGTTCGGCAGCAGGTAGATGCCGCGCGTCTTCAGGAACCGCTGGCGCGCGGCGCGGCGGCTCTCGATAGGCACCGGATCGGCGGCCATCCCCTTGTTGCGGCGGAACGGGCGTGGCGTCTGGCCGGCGCCGTTGCGCGGCCGACGCGGTTTGAATGCGGCCATCGTGCGCCTCGCCGCTTACTGTTCGAGCTCGGCGAGGATCGTCGACGACGCGTAGACCTTCTCGCCGATCGACACCTTCGCGCGGCTGCCGAGCGGCAGGTACACGTCGACGCGCGAACCGAAGCGGATGAAACCGTAGCGCTGGCCGCGCGACAGCGGCTCGCCGGCGCGCACGTAGCAGAGAATCCGGCGTGCGACGAGGCCGGCGATCTGCACGGCGGTCACGGTCTTGCCGCTCGCCGTCTGGATCACGACCGCGTTACGCTCGTTCTCGGTGGACGCCTTGTCGATCGCCGCGTTCAGGAACGCACCCGGGAAGTACTCGACCTTGGAGATCGCGCCATCGACCGGCGAACGCTGCGAATGGACGTTGAAGACATTCATGAACACGCTGATCTTCAGCGCTTCGCGGTTCGCGTACGGGTCCTGCGCGGTCTCGACCGCGACGATGCGGCCGTCTGCCGGGCACAGCACCGCGTTCGGCTGCGCCGGGATCGGGCGCTGCGGATCACGGAAGAACTGGACGACGAAAGCGAGCAGCAGCCAGAACGGCCACGCGAAGCCGAAGCCCCCGACGGCGTGGATCAACAGCGCGATGACGGCAGCAATCGCGATGAACGGCCAGCCTTCGCGCGCGATGATCGGATGAGGATAGTTCATGGATTCGTTCTGTGTTCGGTGAATTGCAAAGCCCGTAGCATAACAAAAGCCGCCCGGGGCACTGCTGCCTTCGGGCGGCTTTTTGGTACCGGCCCTTTATTCGAGGGCCGGAACAGCACGCGGTGCTTAGTTCTTCGTCTGGTCGACGAGCTTGTTCTTCGCGATCCACGGCATCATCGCGCGCAGCTTCGCACCGACCTGCTCGATCTGGTGCTCGGCCGTCAGGCGGCGGCGCGACTGCAGCGTCGGGGCACCTGCCTTGTTCTCGAGGATGAAGCTCTTCGCGTACTCGCCGGTCTGGATGTCGGTCAGGCACTGCTTCATCGCCTTCTTCGTCTCTTCCGTGACGATGCGCGGGCCCGTCACGTACTCGCCGTACTCGGCGTTGTTCGAGATCGAGTAGTTCATGTTCGCGATGCCGCCTTCGTAGATCAGGTCGACGATCAGCTTCAGTTCGTGCAGGCACTCGAAGTACGCCATTTCCGGCGCGTAACCTGCCTCGACCAGCGTTTCGAAACCAGCCTTGATCAGCTCGACGGTACCGCCGCACAGCACGGCCTGTTCGCCGAACAGGTCGGTTTCGGTTTCTTCACGGAAGTTCGTCTCGATGATGCCGGCACGGCCGCCGCCGTTCGCCGCAGCGTACGACAGCGCGATGTCGCGTGCCGCGCCCGACTTGTTCTGCGCAACCGCGATCAGGTGCGGCACGCCGCCACCTTGCGAGTACGTGCCGCGCACGGTGTGGCCCGGTGCCTTCGGCGCGATCATGATCACGTCGAGGTCGGCGCGCGGGATCACCGCGCCGTAGTGGACGTTGAAGCCGTGCGCGAATGCCAGCGCCGAGCCCTGCTTGATGTTCTCGTGCACTTCCTTCGCGTACACGTCGGCGATCTGCTCGTCCGGCAGCAGCATCATCACGACGTCGGCGCCCTTCACCGCTTCCGCGACTTCCTTGACCGACAGGCCTGCGTTCTCGGCCTTGCTCCACGACGCGCCGCCCTTGCGCAGGCCGACCGTCACGTTGACACCGCTGTCCTTCAGGTTCAGCGCGTGTGCATGGCCTTGCGAGCCGTAGCCGATGATCGTGACTTGCTTGCCCTTGATGAGGGAGAGGTCAGCGTCTTTGTCGTAGAAAACGTTCATGATGGTTCCTTCGCTAATTCAAAAATTCAACAATTCGTTCGGATGGAGTACTGCGGGCCGGGACATGACGGCGCACCCGGCGTGCCACTTTGGCAATGTCGGCATCACACCTTCAGGATGCGCTCGCCGCGTCCGATGCCGGAGCTGCCGGTGCGCACGGTCTCTAGGATCGCGCCCGCGTCCAGCCCCTGGATGAATGCGTCGAGCTTGTCGCTCGCGCCCGTCAATTCGATCGTGTAGGTCTTTTCGGTCACGTCGATGATGCGGCCGCGGAAAATGTCCGCCATCCGCTTCATTTCTTCGCGCTCCTTGCCCACTGCACGTACCTTGATCAGCATCAGCTCGCGTTCGATGTGTGCACCGTCGGTCAGGTCCACCACTTTCACCACCTCGATCAGGCGGTTCAGATGCTTCGTGATCTGTTCGATCACGTCGTCGGAGCCAATGGAAACGATGGTGAGCCGCGACAGCGATTGGTCTTCGGTCGGCGCCACCGTCAAGGTTTCAATGTTGTAGCCGCGTGCGGAAAACAGACCGACCACGCGCGACAGCGCGCCCGGTTCGTTCTCCAGCAGGACGGAAATGATGTGTCTCATGTTCGCTTCTTCCAGAATGTGTCCGTGTCGATTCACTCGCGCCGCGCGCCGCCGCGTGCCGCACCGCCTTTCGTGAAGGCGGCCGCTTCGGCCCAGGCGCGCGTCGCGCCGTTACAGGTCTTCCGATCCGAGCAGCATCTCGGTGATGCCCTTGCCGGCCTGTACCATCGGCCAGACGTTTTCGGTCGGATCGGTCTGGAAGTCGAGAAACACGGTGCGGTCCTTCAGGCGCAGCGCTTCCTTCAGCGCCGGCTCCACATCCGAGGTCTTTTCGATCCGCAAGCCGACATGGCCGTACGCTTCGGCGAGCTTCACGAAGTCAGGCAGCGCATCCATGTACGAATGCGAATAGCGCTTGCTGTATTCGATCTGCTGCCACTGGCGAACCATGCCGAGATAGCGGTTGTTCAGCGAAATGATCTTCACGGGCGTGTCGTACTGCAGGCAGGTCGACAGCTCCTGGATGCACATCTGGATCGAGCCTTCGCCCGTGATGCACAGCACGTCGTCGTCCGGGTGCGCCATCTTGACGCCCATCGCTGCCGGCAGGCCGAAGCCCATCGTGCCGAGGCCGCCGGAGTTGATCCAGCGACGCGGCTTGTTGAAACGGTAGAACTGCGCCGCCCACATCTGGTGCTGGCCGACGTCCGAGCACACGAACGCATTGCCGTCCGTCAGCTCCCACGCCTTCTCGACCACGTACTGCGGCTTGATGATCTCGCTTTCGCGGTCGTACTTCAGGCAGTCCTTCGAGCGCCAGCCCTCGATGTCCTTCCACCATTGCGCGAGGGCTTCGGTGTCGGGGCCATGCTCGGCCGTCTGCAGTTGCTCGATCAGCTCCTTCAGCACCTCCTTCACGTCGCCGACGATCGGGATGTCGACCTTCACGCGCTTCGAGATCGACGACGGGTCGATGTCGATGTGGATGATCTTGCGCGGACGCGACGCGAAGTGCGCCGGATCGCCGATCACGCGGTCGTCGAAGCGGGCACCGATCGCGATCAGCACGTCGCAGTGCTGCATCGCCATGTTCGCTTCGTAGGTGCCGTGCATGCCGAGCATGCCGAGGAATTTCTTGTCCGACGCGCGATAGCCGCCGAGGCCCATCAGCGTGTTCGTGACCGGGTAGCCGAGCAGGTCCGCGAACTGGTTCAGTTCACGCGACGCGTCGGCGAGGATGATGCCGCCGCCCGTGTAGATGTACGGACGCTTCGCCGTCAGCAGCAGCGACACGGCCTTGCGGATCTGGCCCGAATGGCCCTTCGTGACCGGGTTGTACGAACGCAGCGACACGCTCTTGACGGGCTCGTACTGGCACGGCGTCTTCGAGATGTCCTTCGGGATGTCGATCAGCACGGGGCCCGGACGGCCGGTGCGGGCGATGTAGAACGCCTTCTTGACGGTTTCCGCGAGGTCGCGCACGTCCTTCACGAGGAAGTTGTGCTTCACGCACGGACGCGTGATGCCGACGGTGTCGCACTCCTGGAACGCATCCTGGCCGATCGCTGCCGTGGGCACCTGGCCGCTGATCACGACCATCGGGATCGAATCCATGTACGCCGTTGCGATGCCGGTCACCGCGTTGGTGACACCGGGGCCCGACGTCACGAGGCAGACGCCGACATTGCCGGTGGAACGCGCATACGCATCGGCTGCGTGCACGGCCGCCTGTTCGTGGCGCACCAGCACGTGCTGAATCTTGTCCTGCTTGTAAAGCTCGTCGTAGATGTAGAGTACCGAGCCGCCGGGGTAGCCCCAGATGAATTCGACGTTTTCATCGGCCAGTGCCTTCATGAGCACGGTACCGCCGATGGAGTCGCTATCGGGAGGGGAAAGGGGTTCCGACGTGGAGAATTCCGCGCTGGGCATGTTCATTTTGACCTTTCGAATTTTCGGCAAAAAATTGATCGGGTGCTCTCTGCCGGGCTTGTGGCTCGGGTTCAAGCGGCGCGTCCAGTTTGAAGGGCAGGCTTCTTGGGCCAGCCTCAAATGAGACCATCACTTCATGTTGCGAATCGCTGACGATAGCGGGTCGCGAATGGGTCGTCAAGCAAAATATCCCGCAGCGCATCATGGGCGCCGCCCGGCACCCCGCCGCCGCGGCTCGCGCGCAACGTGCGGCGCCCGCCCCGGTGCCAAGCGGCGCGAAAATTTGATAGCATCCGCGGGTTTTACGAAATTTTTCGACCTTTTTCACCACGCAGCGGCCCGCAGCGCATACCTTCACGGAATGGCATCAGACAAGGAACTCGCCGACTTTCTGGCGGGCGTCGAAAGGCGCGCGTTCAAGCAGGCCGCGTACGCCGTGCGTGACGACGATGCGTCGCTCGACATCGTGCAGGACGCAATGATCAAGCTTGCGGAGAAGTACGGCGACCGGCCGGCGGCCGAGCTGCCGCTGCTTTTTCAGCGGATCCTGCAGAACGCGATCCACGACTGGTTCCGCCGGCAGAAGGTCCGCAACACGTGGGTCACGCTCTTCTCGTCGCTGAACAACACCGACGACGACGACTTCGACCCGCTCGAAACCCTCGAATCCGCGGACGACAACGCGGGCGTCGAAAGCAGCGAGCACCGCCTCGAACGAGAGCAGGTTCTGGCCCTGATCGACGAAGAAATCCAGAAACTTCCGGCGCGTCAACGGGAAGCGTTCCTGATGCGTTATTGGGAAGATATGGATGTCGCCGAGACTGCCGCCGCAATGGGGTGCTCCGAGGGCAGCGTCAAGACGCACTGCTCGCGAGCCACCCACACCCTGGCGCAAGCGCTCAAGGCCAAAGGAATCACGCTATGAGCTCCGCTCCCGCAAATCGAGAACACGAATTCGCGCTGAAGGTGCGCCGCGCGCTGGACGAGCGCGCGGCCGACCTGCCTGCCGCGACCACCGACCGACTGGCCGCCGCCCGCCGGGCTGCGCTCGCGCGCAAGAAGCCCGAAGCCGCGACCGTGCCGGTGTTCGTGCCGGCCTTCGCCGGCGCGGCCGGTGCGTACGGCACGGCGCCCGCGAGCCGCCCGCAGGCCGGCCGCCCGTATGCGTCGTTCGCGCGCCGCCTGCTGCGCGCATGGCCGCTGGCGCTGCTGCTCGCGGGGCTCGTCGGCATCGCCTACTGGGAAGACATGCAGCGCACCGCCGAACTCGCCGACATCGATGCGGCGATGCTCAGCGACGACCTGCCGCTCAACGCGTACCTCGATCACGGGTTCAACGCGTATCTGTCGCGTGCGCACTAACAGACAATAACGAGGGGATCGCACGGGTGAGTCAGAAGCGCGGCCTGGCCGTATTTTTCGGATGCGTAATCGCGATCGCCGTTTCCTACGTCGCCACGTACCCACGATTCCACCCGGCCCCCGCGACGCCCACCGCCGCGGCCAACAGCCCTGCCGCGCCCGCGTCGGCCGCAACCGGGCTGACCACCGAACTCCCCCCGCTGCCCCTGCCGCTGCCGGCCGCGTCCGGCCCGCTGTCCTGGGCGCGCCTCACGCCGGCGCAACACGCGGCACTCGCGCCGTTCGCCGACCAGTGGGATGGCTTCAGCGACGCGCGCAAGCGCAAATGGCTGAAGATCGCATCGCGTTTCGCGAAGTTGACGCCCGATGATCAAAAGCGCCTGCAGGAGCGGATGACCGAATGGGCGCGGATGACGCCCGAGCAGCGCCGCGTCGCGCGCGAGAACTACCAGAGTGCGAAGGAACTGTCCGCGCAGGCGCGCGAGCGGGCCTGGAAGGCGTACCAGCAACTCCCCGAGGAGCAGAAGGAACGTCTCGCGGCCGCCGAGCGCCGCCGCCGGCCGAGCGTCGTCAGCGCACCGCCGACCGTCGCCGACCGTGACGTCCGCCGCCTCGTCAACTCGCACGACCACGCCGCAAGCGGCGCAGCCACCGCGCCGGCGCCCGTCCCGGCCGCGGTCACGCCGCCGGTGCCCGCGTCGTCGACGGCCGGCACCGCATCCGCGCCAGCCGCCGTGGCACCGGTGTCGCCCGCCGACGCCCCCTCGCTGTTCAAGGGCTCCTGAGCGGCCGTGGCGAACGCCCGCGCCTCCGAAACCCCGGCCGCCGCGCCGTCCGTGCGGCGGCGTCTCGCCGCGCTGCTCTACGAAGGCGTGCTGCTGTTCGGCGTGGTGTTCTTCGCCGGGCTCGCGTTCAGTCTCGCGACGCAGCAGCGCAACGGCCTCGTCCATCACAACCTGCTCGCCGCCTGGATCGCGCTCGTGGTCGGCGCGTACTTCGTCTGGTTCTGGACCCACGGCGGCCAGACGCTGCCGATGAAGACGTGGCGGCTGCGGCTCGAATCGTCGAGCGGCCGGCCGCTGAGCGCGGGCCACGCGCTCGTCCGCTATGCGCTCGGCTGGCTGTGGTTCCTGCCGCCGCTCGCGCTGCACCCGCTCCTCGGCCTGTCGGTACCCGTCACGCTCGCGCTCACCGCCGCGTGGATCGTCGTGTGGGCCGGCGCGGCCCGGCTGCATGCCGGCCGCCAGTTTCCGCACGACCGGATCGCACGCACGCGCATCGTCGCCATTCCGCGCTGATGCGTTGAAGCGTTGAAGCGCTGACGCCCCGCATTCACCAGACGAAAGCACGTCGCCGAGGCGCCCACCCGCCCGGCCCGGCAGCCTTGCCGGACAAGCGCCGGACGTTCGGTACGGCAGGCCACACAACGTCCCGGCATTCACTGCTAAACACCTTGCAGCGGCCGTAATAAGAACGTCTCGTGACTGTCACGGCACAGTCACGCCCGCATGGCGGAATGCCGGTAATGTCAACCGGCGCGAGTCATGCATGGGCCAGAAAACGTCTGCGACCTCCCTGTTCCGTCAACCTCTCGGCGCCCGCGCCGCCACCGCCTTCCTGTCCGGTTCCGCTGCAACCGACGGGCTGGTGTCGCAAGAACCGCCTGCCGGTCATGCCACGCAGCATGACGACCCCGACTCGTCCGCGCATCGCTACCGCACCATCTGGCTGTCCGACATCCACCTCGGTTCGAGCGGCTGCCAGGCGCCGTACCTGCTCGACTTCCTGCGCCACAACGATTCGGAGTACCTGTACCTCGTCGGCGACATCATCGACGGCTGGCAGCTGAAAAAGGGCTGGTACTGGCCGCAGGCACACAACGACGTCGTGCAGAAGATCCTGCGCAAGGCACGCAAGGGGACGCAGGTCGTCTACATCCCGGGCAACCACGACGAAGGCGCGCGGCAGTTCTGCGACCTCGCGTTCGGCGACATCCAGGTGCGCGGCGAGGCGTTCCACACGACGCTCGCGGGCAAACGTTTGTGGATCGTGCACGGCGACCTGTTCGACGGCGTGATCCAGCACGCGAAATGGCTCGCGTACCTCGGCGACACGCTCTACACGCTGATCCTCGTGCTGAACCGCTGGTTCAACCGGATCCGCAGCCGGCTCGGCTTCCAGTACTGGTCGCTGTCGCAGTACCTGAAGCACCAGGTCAAGAACGCCGTCAACTTCATCTCGCAGTTCGAGACCGTGATGACCGACGAGGCGCGCCGCCGCGGCTGCGACGGCGTCGTGTGCGGGCACATCCACAAGGCGGAGATCCGCGACATCGACGGCGTGCTGTACTGCAACGACGGCGACTGGGTCGAGAGCCTGTCCGCACTCGTCGAAACGATGGAAGGCGAACTGAAGATCGTCTACTGGACGGTGATGCGCACCGCACCGTCGGACACCACGTCGCGCAAGGCCAAGGCCACTGCCTGACACAACCGCACCTACAGGACATTGCCGCGATGAAGATCATGATCGTCACCGACGCGTGGGAACCGCAGGTCAACGGCGTCGTGCGCACGCTGAAGAGCACGTCGCGCGAGCTCACCGCGCTCGGCCACCGCGTCGAACTGCTGACGCCGCTGGAATTCCGCACGGTGCCCTGCCCGACCTACCCCGAGATCCGCCTGTCGATCCTGCCGTACCGCAAGCTGCGCGCGCGGATCGACGCGTTCGCCCCCGACGCGCTGCACATCGCGACCGAAGGCCCGCTCGGCCTCGCCGCGCGGCGCTATGCACGTTCGCGCAAGCTGCCGTACACGACCGCGTATCACACGCGCTTTCCGGAGTACGTGCAGGCGCGCTTCGGCATCCCGCTCGCGGCGACCTACCGCTTCCTGCACTGGTTCCACGGCCCGTCGCTCGCGGTGATGGCGCCGACGCCGGTCGTCAAGCAGGACCTCGAGAAATTCGGCTTCACGAACGTCGTGCTGTGGACCCGCGGCGTCGACCTCGACGTGTTCCGGCCGATGGAATCGAAGGTGCTCAATACCGCGCGGCCGATCTTCCTCTATGTCGGCCGCGTCGCGATCGAGAAGAACGTCGAGGCGTTCCTGCGCCTCGACCTGCCCGGCTCGAAATGGGTCGCGGGCGAAGGTCCCGCGCTCGCGGAGCTGAAGTCGCGTTATCCGGAGGCAAACTATCTCGGCGTGCTGTCACAGGCCGAGCTCGCGAAGGTGTATGCTGCGGCCGACGTGTTCGTGTTCCCGAGTCGCACCGACACGTTCGGCCTCGTGCTGCTCGAGGCGCTCGCCTGCGGCACGCCGGTTGCCGCGTATCCCGTGACGGGCCCGATCGACGTGCTCGGCGAAGGCGACGCCGGCGCGATGCACGAGGACCTGCAGGAAGCCTGCCTCGAAGCGCTGAAGATCGAACGCGCGACTGCGCGCGCATGGGCCGAACGCTTTTCGTGGCGCGCGGCGTCCGAGCAGTTCGCGTCGCATCTGAAGCCGCTGCCGAAGACCGCGTACTCGCCAGCAGAAGGTGCCGCCGTTTGAAACGAGACCTGAACGACAAGTCCCCGCCCCCCGACGCCACGCCGCAACGGCACCGTCCGTTCGACGAGGATGAGCCGCATGCCGATGCGGACGTGCACGCGCACGAGCCGCTCGGCCCCGACGATCGGCTGACGCCGTTGCCGCCGAACCCGTACAAGCGCCACCGCGGCATCACGCGCGCCTGGTACGCGCTCAAGCATTCGCTGAACGGCTTTCGCGTCGCGATCCGCGAGGAGAGCGCGTTTCGCCAGGAACTCACGCTCGCCGCGCTGATGCTCCCGATCGGCGCGTTTGCGCCGGTGCCGGCCGCCTCGCGCGCACTGCTGATCGCGTCGGTGCTGCTCGTGCTGATCGTCGAGCTGCTGAACTCGAGCGTCGAGGCCGCGATCGACCGCATCTCGCTCGAACGCCACGAACTCTCCAAGCGTGCGAAGGACCTCGGCAGCGCGGCCGTGACGGTCGCGCTGTTCGCGTGCGTGACGACGTGGGCCTTCGTGCTCGGCCCGGTCGTCGCACGCTGGCTGGGCTTCTAGACAAGCATCGGGCGCACGCGCCGCGCACCGCCCGCGTGCGGCGCTGCACCATGCGCCGTGCGGGGCCGCGCACACGAAATGCGCCCGATGTGGCGAAACCCCGGTTTATAATCGTCCGCTAGACATAGAACAGCAACCCGCGCCGGACGAATCACGCAGCATCGATTGCAGCGCCCGCCAGTCCGGCACACACAGGGCCGGACGACATGGAAGCGAAACCTCCCCGCCGCACCCGCGAACGGATTCTCGAGTTGTCGTTGAAACTCTTCAACGAGATCGGCGAGCCGAACGTCACGACCACGACGATCGCCGAGGAAATGGAAATCAGTCCAGGCAACCTGTACTACCATTTCCGCAACAAGGACGACATCATCAACAGCATCTTCGCGCAGTTCGAGCAGCAGATCGAACGGCGGCTGCGCTTTCCCGAAGATCACCGTCCGACGATCGACGAAACCTGGTCGTACCTGCAGTACATGGCCGATTTCATGTGGACCTACCGGTTCCTGTATCGCGACCTCAACGACCTGCTCGCGCGCAATCGCACGCTCGAGACGCACTTCAAGCAGATCATCAGCCACAAGGTGCGCTTCGCGCGCGACATGTGCGAGCTGCTCGTGTCCGACGCCGAGATGGTCGCGACACCCGCCGAGATCGAGGTCATCGCCACCAACATGGCCGTCATTTCGACGTACTGGCTGTCGTATCAGTACGTGATGCATCCGCGCAAGTACAACGACCAGGACGCGATCCGCGAGGAACTGCACCAGGTCAGCATGCACGTGATCTCCGTGATGGCACCGTACCTGCGCGGCCGTTCGCGCCAGCTGTTCGACGACCTGGTCTCCGGCAAGCTGCCGAAGCGCCAGTTCACCGACTACCTGCCGCCGCGCGACGGCTCGCCGCGCCCGGCAGACAGCCCCGTCGTCACCGGGCAGGCCCCTGCCAAGGATTCCAAGCAATGAAGGCAGTCTGTGTTTACTGCGGCTCGTCGTCCGGCGTCCGGCCCATCTATGCCGACGCCGCGCGCGCATTCGGCCGCGCGCTCGTCGATGCGGGCCTCACGCTCGTCTACGGCGGCGGCCGCGTCGGCCTGATGGGCGTGATCGCCGACGAAGTAATGGCGGCCGGCGGCCGGGCGGTCGGCGTGATCCCCGAATTGCTCGTCGACAAGGAAGTCGGCCATACGGGGCTGTCGGAACTGCACGTCGTGCCCGACATGCACCACCGCAAGAAAATGATGGCCGACCTCTCCGACGCGTTCGTCGCGATGCCCGGCGGCGCCGGCACGCTCGAAGAGCTCTTCGAGGTCTACACGTGGGCGCAGCTCGGTTATCACCGCAAGCCCGTCGCGGTCTACAACATCGATTCGTTCTACGATCCGTTGATCGCGCTGCTGCGCCATACGGTCGACGAAGGCTTCATGCGTCCGGCCTATTTCGACGCGCTGTGCGTCGAATCCGAACCCGTCGAACTGATCGAGCGACTGCGTCGCTACCAGCCGCCCGCCCGCGACAAGTGGGCGCCCGACGCGGCCAAGTAACCGTCACCGGAACCCGCACGCGATGACCGCATCGTCCGACCGCAAGGCCGTCCTCATCACCGGCGCGAGCCGTGGCATCGGCCGCGCGACCGCGGTGCTCGCGGCCGGGCGCGGCTGGGACGTCGGCATCAACTACGCGCGCGACGCGGCGGCGGCCGAACTCACCGCGCAGGCCGTCCGCGACGCGGGCGGCCGTGCCTGCGTCGTCGCGGGCGACGTCGCGAACGAAGCCGACGTCGTCGCGATGTTCGACACCGTCACGGCCGCATTCGGTCGCCTCGACGCGCTCGTCAACAACGCGGGCATCGTCGCGCCGTCGATGCCGCTCGCCGACATGCCGGCCGACCGGCTGCGGCGGATGTTCGACACCAACGTGCTCGGCGCGTACCTGTGCGCGCGCGAAGCGGCGCGCCGGCTGTCCACCGACCGTGGCGGCCGCGGCGGCGCGATCGTCAACGTATCGTCGATCGCCTCCCGGCTCGGCTCGCCGAACGAATACGTCGACTACGCGGGCTCGAAGGGCGCGGTCGATTCGCTGACGATCGGTCTTGCGAAGGAACTCGGCCCGCACGGCGTGCGCGTCAACGCGGTACGCCCCGGCCTGATCGAGACCGAAATTCACGCGAGCGGCGGCCAGCCGGGCCGTGCGGCCCGCCTCGGCGCAACGACGCCGCTCGGCCGCGCGGGCGAAGCGCAGGAGATCGCCGAAGCGATCGTCTGGCTGCTTGGCGACGCGGCGTCCTACACGACAGGTGCCCTGCTCGACGTCGGCGGCGGCCGGTAATGCCATACTGCGGCGCAGCAAAAACCGCCGCCCGAGACGATCAGTCGTCACGACACCACAAATCTCCACAATTCCGTGACGCTACGAGTAAACTCTCGTAATAATTCCGTGGTCTACTAGCGGGCATTCAGACAGGCCTCATCAACACCTGTCCGTTACCCCCTCTGATGTGGCCCTAATCGGTCCTGCCCATGTCGCCGGACCGGCTCGACTCGACCCGAGATCTTTTCCATGCCCGGAACCGCAGCGCCAAGCCGGCGACGCACGTCTGTGCCCGCCCCGGCTCAGCACACCCGCTCGACCGCCGACACCGACCTCACCGCAACGCTCGACGTCGCCGGCACGCCCGACGCCGCCTCGACCGTCGCAACCAGCGCCACGCACGAGCGCTCGCTCCTGCTCGGCTGGCGCGCATGGCTGTTCGTCGCCGCGCTGATCTGCGCGTATGTGCTGCCGGGCGTACTCGGTCACGATCCGTGGAAACAGGACGAAACCTACACGTTCGGGATCATCCAGCACATGCTCGAGACGGGCGACTTCGTCGTGCCGACCAATGCCGGCCTGCCGTTCATGGAAAAGCCGCCGCTTTACGCGTGGGTCGCGACCAGCCTCGCATGGCTGCTGCAGCGCGTGATGCCGCTGCACGATGCGGCGCGACTCGCGAGCGCGCTGTTCGCCGCACTCGCGTTCGGCTTCATCGCACGCACGGCGCGCGTCGCCAGCCGCGCGGACACCTGGTTCGACCTGCGCGTGATCGGCCCCGTCGTGTTGAGCGCGGGCACGCTCGTCGTCATCAAGCACGTGCACGACATGATGACCGACGTCGCGCTGTTCGCCGGCACGGCAATCGGCTTCAGCGGGCTGCTCGAACTCGTGATGCAGCACGTCGCGCGCGCGCAGCAGATGCGCCACGGGCTGCCGGTCCGACCGTCGGGCCGCTGGGCCGCACCGATCTTCGGCGCGGGCGTCGGCATTGCGCTGATGGCGAAGGGCCTGTTCGTGCCGCTCGTGTTCGCGGCCTCGCTCGTCGGCGCGCTGGTGCTCTATCCGGCCTGCCGCACCCGCTCGTTCGCGCGCGCGCTCGGCATCACCGCGCTCGTGTTCGCGCCGTTCGCGCTCATCTGGCCGACCGCGCTGTTCATGCGCTCCGAGACGCTGTTCATGACGTGGTTCTGGGATAACAACGTCGGCCGCTTCTTCGGCTTCTCCGTCCCCGAACTGGGCGCGGAAAACGACAAGCCGTTCTTCATCCTCCGCGCGTTCCTGCTCGTCGGCTTCCCGGTCGCGCCGCTCGCGATCGTCGCGCTCGCGCGCGGCGTGTGGCGCGACTGGCGGACGCCGCGCGTCGCGCTGCCCGTCTTGTTCACCGGCATCGGTCTCGCCGTGCTGCAAGTGTCCGCGACGTCGCGCCAGCTCTACATCCTGCCGTTCTTCGCGCCGCTCGCGCTGGTCGCCGCGCAGGCCATCGAACGCCTGCCGCGCCGGCTGCATCTCGCGTGGGATTACCTGAGCCGCATCCTGTTCGGCACGGCCGCGGCGCTCGTCTGGGCAATCTGGGCAGTGATGGCCGATCCGGCCGCGTCGCGCGCGGATCTGGCGCCGCTCGGCCGCTGGCTGCCGCTCGACTGGACGATGCCGATCGAACCCGCGCTCGTGACCGGCGCGCTCGTGCTGACGGTCGGCTGGCTCACGCTGCTGCCGAAGCTGCGCGCGACGGGCCTCTGGCGCGGCGCACTGTCGTGGGGCGCCGGCGCGCTCGTCGCATGGGGGCTCATCTACACGCTGCTCCTGCCGTGGCTCGACGTCGCGAAGAGCTACCGCTCGGTGTTCGACGACCTGAACGCGCATCTCGCGCTCGAATGGAACGACGGCGACTGCATGGCGAGCCTGCACGGGCTCGGCGAATCGGAAGCGCCGATGCTGTACTACTTCTCCGGCATCCAGCACACGCCGATCGACGACGCGAAAACGACGCGCTGCACCTGGATGATCGTCCAGGGTGTGCGGGCCGTCGATCCGGCGCCGGGCAGCGAATGGAAATTGTTCTGGTCGGGCGCGCGCCCGGGCGACAACGACGAACTGCTGCGCGTGTACGTGCGCACGCCCGAGCAGCACCTGCAGTGATGGAGGGCGGCGCGGCGCACCGTCGTGCGCCCCCTCGTGCCATGCGTGGAACGGCGAACACCGCCGCCTGACACGCGAACAGCCGCCGGGAAACGCGCGCCGCCGACCGGCGCGCCCGGCTGACACGGTGGCCGCGCGACGCCGCGGAGCTGCCTCCTCCCCTTGTCGCGCGACTGCGCGAATCTTCAGAACGACGAACCGGGCTCGCGAAGAAATGCCGTTTCCTCGTCGCTCGACTCGCGTCCGAGAATTTCGTTCCGGTGCGGAAAGCGGCCGAAGCGCTCGACGACCGCCGCATGCAGCAACGCGAAGCGGTGATAGCTTTCGCACCCTGCCTCGTCGCGGATGCCTGCGCACAGGCGCACGGCCTCGCGCTGGCTCTCGACCGACTCGTCGTGCTCGAACGGCAGATACGCAAACGCGCGGTGATGTCCGCTCGGCAACTGCGCGTCCCAGCCGGCCGCGACCACGCGGCGTGCAAGCGCGAGCGCCTTCGGGTCGGCGGCAAACGCGCGCGGCGTACCGCGATGGATGTTGCGCGAGAACTGGTCGAGCACGACGATCAACGCAAGCGCACCCGGCGGCGAGCCGGCCCAGTGATCGCACCCGCCGTCGCACGCAGCGTCGAGCAACGCGCCATAGCGTGTGCGCAGCACGTCGTCGAACGCCGCCCCGCCGTTGAACCAGACCTTGCGCGCCTGCCCGAATTCGGCCGAGCCCGGCTCGCCGAACCAGAAATCCAGGATCTCCCGCGCATGCGGATCGAGCGCCGCCGTGCCTGCGTGGATGGTGTCGATCGTCATGCAAACTCCAGGACGAGGCGCCGGGTGCGCGCGCTCTTCTTTTCCAGTTTCGCGATTCGCAGCTCGCCGATTTCGGCCGTGTTGCGCACATGCGTGCCACCGCACGGCTGCAGGTCGACATGCTCGATGCGCAGCAGCCGCACCCGGCCGAGGCCCATCGGCGGCTTCACGCTCATCGTGCGCACGAGGTCCGGCCGCCCGGCCATCTCGTCGTCGGTGATCCACTCGGTCGTGACCGGGTGCGCGCCGACCACCAGGCCCGCGAGGCGCCGCTCGACATCGTCGCGGTCGATCGGGTCGGACGTCGCGAAATCGAGGCGGACATAGTCGGCCGTCACGCTGCAGCCGTCGACCGCGTACGGCAGCACCGCGCACATCAGGTGCGCGGCCGTATGCAGGCGCATGTGGCGGTAGCGGCGCAGCCAGTCGATCTCCGCCGCGACGCGCGTGCCGGGCACGAGCGCCGCGACACGCGCCTCCTGCCCCGGTGCGGGCACGTGCACGGCATCGTCGGGGGTCGCGCCGTCGAACTTCGCCTTGCGCGTATCGGCGATCGCGATCGTGCTGCCGTCGGGCAGCGTCAGCGTGCCGGTGTCGCCGGCCTGGCCGCCGCCGAGCGGATAGAACACGGTGCGGTCGAGCCGGATGCCGTCTTCACCGACGGCCAGAACGACCGCGTCGCATTGCGTGAGGTACGCGTCTTCGCGAAACAGCGCTTGTGTCGTCATCGGGCAAACCTCGTATCGATCGGGAGAAGCGGCCAGTGTCGCGCCACGCGGTGCCCGCGCCCAGACGCAAATCGCCCGCGCGCGTGCAGCGGCGTACCGGTCGGTCAACCGGGCCGGTTGCGCATCCAGTCGGCCGTATCGTAGAACGAATGCATGAGCCGCTCGCGCAGCGGTTCGGGCAATCCGACATCCTCCATCGCCCACGCCATGCAGCGCAGCCACTGATCGCGCTCGACCGACGCGATCGGGAACGGCAGGTGCCGCGCGCGCAGCCGCGGATGGCCGAACCGGCTGATGTAGTGGTCGGGGCCGCCGAGCCACCCGCACAGGAACCAGAACAGCTTGTCGCGCGAACCGTCGAGCGACGCCGGGTGCAGCGCGCGAATCTGCGCGAACTCGGGCTCCAGGTCCATCAGGTCGTAAAAGCGGTCCACCATTTCGCGCACGCGGGCTTCACCGCCCACGAGTTCGAACGCCGTCGGCTGCGACGGCGCATCGTCATTCACATCGGTCATACGGATAGTCGGAAAACGGGATCTTCGGGGCCGCCGGCGACGCTCATGCGTCGCGCAGCGACTGCAGCGCGGGGCGCCGCAGCACATTATGCAGGCTCAGCCAGCCGGCCGCACCGGCACACGCGACGCCGGCCGCGATACCGGCCGGCACGAGCCACGGATCGACCGCGAGCTGGAAGTCGAACACGCGCGACGCGAGCACCCAGCCGACCGCGATCGCGCCCGCCGAAGCCAGCGCGCCGGCCAGCGCGCCGACCACGATGAACTCCGCGCGCTGCACCGCATTGACCTGCGCCCGCGATGCGCCCAGCGCGCGCAGCAGCGCAGCCTCGCGCACCCGCTCGTCGCGCGTGCCGGCCAGCGCCGTGTAGAGCACGAGCACACCGGCCGCGAGCGTGAACGCGAACAGGAACTGCACCGCACCGACCACCTGCAGCATCATCCGCTGCAACTGCGCGAGGATCGGCGCGACGTCGATCGCGGTCAGGTTCGGGTAGCGCGCGATCAGCGGATCGAGCAGCGCGGCGTCCGAGGCCGGCAGATGGAAGCTCGTCAGGTACACGGCCGGGAAATCCTTCAGCACCGGCGGCGGCATCAGCACGAAGAAATTGACGCGGAACGAGCCCCAGTCGAGCTTGCGCACGCTCGTGATCGGCGCGTCGACCGTCAGCCCCGTCACGTCGAAGCGCAGCACGTCGCCCGGCTTCACGTTCAGCGTCTTCGCGAGACCGGCCTCGATCGAGATCTGCGGCGTGGCTGCGGTGCCGAACCAGTCGCCTTCGACGATCCGGTTGTCGGACGGCAGCTCGGTCGTATAAGACAGGTTGAACTCGCGGTCGACGAGCCGGCGGGCCTCGTCGGACGGGTAGGCATCCGGATTCACCTGTTTGCCGTTGATCGCGACGAGGCGGCCGCGCACCATCGGCGCGGGCACTGCGTCGCGCACGCCGTGCGCGGTCAGATACGCCGCGACGTCGGCACGCTGGTCGGGCTGGATGTCGATCAGGAACTGGTTCGGCGCATCGGGCGGCGTCGACTGCCGCCAGCCCGCAACGAGGTCGTTGCGCGTGATCGCGATCAACAGCAGGCACATCAGGCCGAGCGCCAGCGCGGTGATCTGCAGCGCGCTGGCCGTGCCGCGCCGGTGCAGCGACGCAAGCGCGTAACGCCAGCCGACGCCCGCGGCCACACGCGCGTTGCGCACCGCCCGCGCGGCGGCGAACAGCACGAGCCGCGCGATCAGCGCGAAACCGACCAGCGCGCCGGCGAAACCGCCCGCGACGATCAGCCCGAGCTTCAGGTTGCCGGCGGCCACGATCAGCAGCCCCGCGAACAGCACGACGCCGATCGCATACGCGGCCCATGCGGTGCGCGACGCGTCGCCCCACTCGCGCCGCAGCACGCGCACCGGCGGCACGCGCGTGAGCGGCACGAGCGGCGGCAGCGCGAAGCCGAGCAGCAGCACGAGCGCGGCGCCCACGCCGATCAGCGCCGGCCACGGCGTGGGCGGCGGCAGCACCACGTCGATCAGTCCGCCGAGCGCGGCCAGCAACGCCCAGTGGCCGCCGTAGCCAAGCACCGCGCCTGCGGCGCCGGATACGATGCCGATGCCGGCGAATTCGAGCGCGAACAACGCGCCGAGCGTGCGGCGGCTCACGCCGAGGCAGCGCATCGTCGCGCAGCCGTCGAGGTGGCGCCGCATGTAGCGCTGCGCGGCCATCGCGATCGCGACCGCCGCGAGCAGCGCGGTGAGCAGCGCGACGAGCGTCAGGAAGTGGCGCGCGCGATCCAGCGTCTGCCGCACCTGCGGCTGGCCTTCCTGCAGCGACTCGAGACCGGCACCGCGCAGCTTCCCGCCGTCGACGCGTGCGTGCGCATACGCTTCGAAGCGCGCGACGGCCTGCTGGTCGCCGGCGACCAGCAGCCGGTACGTGACCCGGCTGCCGTAGCCCGTGAGCCCCGTCGCGGCGAGTTCGTCCGCGCGCATCATCAGCCGCGGCGAAAAATTGACGAACGAAAACCCGCGATCGAGTTCGCGGGAGATCGATGCGGCGACCTTGAACGTGCGCAACCCGACGCGCACCGTATCGCCCGCCTTCAGATGCAGCGCATCGAGCAGCGCCGGATCGGCCCATACGGTGCCCGGCGCGGGAATCCCGTCGGCCTTCTGCGAGACAGAGGCACCGGCCGGCAGGATCTCGACCGCGCCACGCAACGGATAGCCGGGCGACACGGCCTTCACCGCCGCGAGGCGCGACGGCGCGGCATCGGCTGCCTGCCCGCCCGTGGCGGACGCGATCATGCTCGGGAAGATCGCGGTCGTCGCGGTACGCAGGCCGAGCGCGCGAGCCTGCCGGTCGAACGACGGATCGACGGGACGGTCGGCCCGCACGACGAAATCGGCGCCGAGCATCTGGCGCGCGTCGCGCTCGAGCCCCTGGCGCAGCCGGTCGGCGAGGAAACCGACGCTCGTCAGCGCCGCGACCGCGAGTACCAGTGCAAGGACGAGCAGCGTCAGTTCGCCCGCGCGCCAGTCGCGCGCGGTCATGCGGGCGGCCTGGCGGATCAGGTCGCGCAGGCCGAAGCGGCCGGCATGCGCACGCATCTCATGGCCGGGTTGCCCGGCGGGCGGCTGCGCCGCGTGTTGCCGCCCCTTCAATCGCGCTTCCCCCCGATCGAGTTCAGCCGCGACACCATGTGGTTCGCCATGCCGCGAAAGCCGCCCGACACACCCCGCCACAGGCGCGGGAGCGCCCACGCGGAAGCCGCGATGAAGGCGGCGAGCAGCACCAGGAACGCGAGCGGAACGAAGAACGCGAGCACGAGCCCGCCGACCACGAGGCCGTCCTCGGTCGACGATGCGACCCAGTTCGAAATCGGTTCGGGAGACAGGTTGATCAGCGCGCGTGTGCCGGCCTTCGCCACGTGCGCGGCGCCGGCGAGCGAACCGCCGGCGAGCCCCGCGACCGCGAGCACGGTCGGGTCGGCATGGCCGAGCGCGCCGGCCGCGAGCACGGCGCCGGCCGGAATGCGGATGAAGGTGTGCACGGCATCCCACAGCGAGTCGAACGCGGGGATCTTGTCGGCAAGGAATTCGGTGACGGTGAGCACGGCCGCCGCGCCGATGACCCACGGCGACATCAGGACGGCCAGCGTGTCGGGCAGGTGCAGCCAGCCGAACCGCGCCAGCAGGCCGGCGATCAGCACCGTCAGGTACAGGCGCAGGCCGCTCGCCCACGCGAGCCCCGCGCCGAGCGAAATCGCTTCGATCATGGCCCTCTCCTTGCACTTTCCGTGCGCTTTGCCGATTGACCGGATCGGGTCGGACAGACCGGCCGCGCGGCGCGTGGCGACCGGCACCGCGTGCCACGAGAAGCACGACGGTATTCAGGCCCGAATGCGTTCCATTATAGACAGGCCGGCCGGACGGCCGGCGCAATTCCGCAGCGCGGCACCCGCGCGCGGCCGCACCCGGATGCGGCCGTCAGGCCGCCGACGACAGCTTGAGGCCGATCAGCCCCGCGACGATCAGCGCGGCACTCGCGACACGCGCGACGGTCAGCGCCTCGCCCATCATCACGATGCCGAACACGAACGCACCGACCGCGCCGATGCCCGTCCACACCGCGTATGCGGTGCCGAGCGGCAACTGGCGCATCGCGACCGCGAGCAGCCCGAAGCTGGCCAGCGCCGTCACGATCGTAAACACCGACGGACCGAGCTTCGTGAAGCCGTCCGACGATTTCAGGCCGGCCGCCCAGGCCACTTCCAGCAAACCGGCAATCAACAACCATACCCACGCCATCCCGACGTACTCCGTATCGGATGGGGCCGTCCCCGTTGAAGCGAATGTCCCGGGGTCGTCCCCGGGCGGCGCCGAGTATAATAAGATGCTTACGGATATGCCGGCGGCCGACCGGGGGCGCGACCGGCCGGGCCCGGTCAGTTCGAGACGCGCTTCGGCGTGGCGCCGCCGACGCAGCGGTCGTCGCGGTACAGCGCCCACTCCTCGCACACGCGGCCGTCTTTGAACACGCACATGCCGACCTGCCCGCTCGACAGGTTGCGCACCGTGTGGTGGCCGCCGAGCTTGGTGCAATTGACCGATGCGGGATTGGCCATCGCCTGCTGGGACGACGACGGTTGCTGCCCGGGCGGCAGCGGTTGAGCGAACGCGCCAGACGCGGCAAGCGCCAGCGCACAGATGACGACCAGACGGACGGACATTGCACGCTCCTCGTTTTCGTTCGCGGAGCGGTCAGGATAACGGGGATTGAGCGCCGGGTGTGCAACGCGCGCGTCGGTCGCGGGACTGTCGCGCCGACGCAACCCTGCCGGCGCGCGACGTCACGCGCGCGTGCGCCGCCGCGGCCCGGCCGGGCCCGTCATGCGGCGCCGACGAGCCGGTATCCGACGCCCGTCTCGGTGACGATGTACTCGGGCTGCGCCGGGTCGCGCTCGAGCTTCTGGCGCAGGTGCGCCATGTAGATGCGCAGGTAGTGGTGGCTTTCGACGTGCGACGGCCCCCACACGTCGCGCAGCAGCTGCCGGTGCGTGAGCACGCGCCCCGCGTGGCGCACGAGCGTGGCGAGCAACCGGTACTCGAGCGGCGTCAGGTGCACGATCTCCCCGTCGCGCCACACCTGGCGCAGCGCAAGATCGACCGTCACGGTGCCGAAGCTCACCTTCGGCGACTCGTTCGCGCCGCCCTGGTTGCGCCGGCGCAGTTGCGCGCGGATCCGCGCGCGCAGTTCGGACACGCCGAACGGCTTGGTCAGGTAATCGTCGGCGCCCGCATCGAGCGCCGCGACCTTCTCTTCCTCCTGCGTGCGCGCGGACAGCACGATCACCGGCACCTCGGACCAGCCGCGCAGTTCGCAGATCACGTCGAGGCCGTCGGTATCGGGCAGGCCGAGGTCGACGATCACGAGATCGGGCTTGCGCGTCGCCGCGTCGATCAGCCCCTGCTTGCCCGTCTCGGCCTCGAACACCGCGATGTCCTCCTCCTCGAGCGCGGCGCGCACGAAACGGCGGATCTGCTTTTCGTCCTCGATCAGGACGACGGTCAGGCTGGGTTCACTCATGGTCTGGCAATGACTCGGATGGGGACGACGCACCCGGCACATCGGGTTCGTCGTCGGATACGGCAGGCGCGGCCGGCGGCGTCTCGACCGGCAGCGTGAACCAGAAGCGCGCGCCCGTCACGTGGCCGTCGGGTGCGGTGCGGTTGAGCGCGCCGATTTTACCGCCGTGCGCCTCGACGATCGCGCGGCAGATCGCGAGGCCGAGCCCGATGCCCGGCGTCGCCGATTCCTTCTCGCCGCGCGTGAACTTGTCGAAGATCCGCGTTTCCATGCCGGCCGGCAGGCCCGGGCCGTGATCGTCGACATGCACGCGCACGAACGGCAGCCCGTCGTCGGTCACGCGCTCGGCGCCGATCTCGAGCGGCGTATCGGGCGGCGTGTACTTCGCCGCGTTCTCGAACAGGTTGGTGAACAGGCGTTCCATCAGCACCGCGTCCATCTGCAGGAGCGGCAGGTCGGCCGGCAGCACGACGCGCGCGGGATGGCGCGACAGCACGCGCTTGCACGCGGCGAGCGCCGCGCCGACGGTTTCCTCGAGCAGCGACCACTGGCGCTTGAGCTGCAGGCTGCCGGCCTGCAGCCGCGCCATGTCGAGCAGGTTCGTGACGATGCCCGTCATCCGCAGCGCCTCGTCGTGAATCGCATCGACGAGTTCGCCCTCGCGCTGCGCGAAGCGCTCGGCCGCCGCGGCGTCGCCGCCCTGTGCGGCCGCGCGTCCGTTCGCGAGCATCGACGAGAACCCGACGATCGTCGTGAGCGGCGTACGCAGGTCGTGCGAGATCGCCGACAGCAGCGAGTTGCGCAGCCGCTCGGATTCCATGTTGACGAGCGCGTCGCGCGCGATCTCGACGTAGTGCACGCGTTCGAGCGCGAGTGCGATCTGCGCGGCGAATGCGTCGAGCATCCGCTGCTGCTCGGGCACCTCGAGTTCGCGCGGTTCGCGTGACGCGACCGCGAGCACGCCGCGCGTGCGCATCGGCGCCTTCAGCGGCAGGTACAGCGCGACCGTCGCGGGCAAGGTATCCGTGCCGCGACCGGCCGGCTTCTGCTGGTCGTATACCCACTGGCCGACGTCGCTGTCGAGGTCGGCGCCCGTCAGCGTGACGGCCGCGTCGGGCTCCTCGATCTTCTGCCGCACCTTGTCCGCGCTGTCGGGCAGCAGGAACGCGACGCGCGCGCGGAACACCTCGCCCACGTGGCGGCTGCCGATCTCGACGATCTGCTCGGTCGTCAGCGCCGCGCCCAGCTCGCGCGCCATCGCGTAGATCGCGCCGGTGCGGCGCTCGCGGCGCTGCGCGACGCTCGCCTGGCGCGTCAGCGTCGACGTCAGGTGGCTGATCACGAGCGACGTCAGCAGCATCCCGAAGAAGGTCAGCAGGTACTGCGTGTCGCTGACCGAGAACGACATGCGCGGCGGCACGAAGAAGAAATCGAACGCGGCGACCGACAGGAACGACTGCAGCACGCCCGGGCCGCGCCCGAGCCGCACGGCCGAGAACACGACGCCGAGCAGGTACAGCATCACGAGGTTCGTGAGGTCGAGCCGCTCGGACACGAGGCTCGCGACGACCGTGATCGCCGCGCAGATCGCGGCCGCATACGCGTAGTGCCGCGGCGGCGAGCGATGCGTGCCGAACTGCGCAAACGCATCGCGCCAGTCGCGCGCACGCGCGTCGAGCGGCGCGGCGCGCGCCTCGTCGCTCGCGGACGCACGGATCAGCATCAGGTCGACGTCGCCCGCGCGTTCGGCGAGCTGTTCGCCGAACGGCCGCGCGAAGCGGCGCACGAGCCCGACCTTCGGCGAGCCGCCCGCGACGATCTTCGACACGTTGCGCACCTTCGCATAGCCGATCAGCGCGGCGACCGCGTCGGCACCGGCGAGCGTGGCCGTCTCCGCGCCGAGTTCGGCGGCGAGCTTCAGCGCGTCGAGCGTGCGCTGCCGCCGCGCGTCGGGCAGCCGCTGCAGCCGCGGCGTCTCCACATAAACGGCGATCCAGTCGGCCTTCAGGCTCGCGGCGAGCCGCGCGGCCGCGCGCACAAGCGTCGGCGCCTCGGGGCCCGGCCCGACGCATACGAGCAGCCGTTCGCGCGCCTGCCAGATGCGCTGGATCGAGCGGTCGGCGCGGTATTCGCGCATCTGCGCGTCGACGCGATCGGCCGTGCGCCGCAACGCCAGTTCGCGCAGCGCGATCAGGTTGCCCTTGCGGAAGAAGTTGCGCACCGCGCGCTCGGCCTGCTGCGCGAGATAGACCTTGCCGTCGCGCATCCGCTCGAGCAGTTCCTCGGCCGGCAGGTCGACGAGCGTGACTTCGTCGGCCGCGTCGAATACGCGGTCGGGCACCGTCTCCCACACGCGGATGCCGGTGATCGCGCCGACCACGTCGTTCAGGCTCTCGAGGTGCTGGACATTGACGGTCGTATAGACGTCGATGCCCGCGTCGAGCAGTTCGTACACGTCCTGCCAGCGCTTCAGGTGCCGTGCGCCCTGCACGTTCGAATGCGCGAGTTCGTCGACGAGGATCAGTTGCGGCTGGCGCGCGAGTGCGCCGTCGAGATCGAATTCGGCGAGCGTGCGGCCGCGGTAGTCGAAACGCGCGAGCGGCAGCACGTCGAGACCGTCGAGCAGTGCGGCGGTCTCGCTGCGCCCGTGGGTCTCGACGATGCCGACGACGACGTCGACGCCTTCCTGCAGGCGCTGGCGCGCGGCCTGCAGCATCGCGTAGGTCTTGCCGACACCGGCCGATGCGCCGAAGAAGATCTTGAGCTGGCCGCGCCGCTGCTTTTCTTCGTCACGTTGCAGCTTGTCGAGGAGTTGGTCTGGATCGGGACGATTCATGCGTCAGAAAGGCGGAGCGCCCGGATGCGCGCGAGTACGAGCATTGTTGTTCCAAATCGCCGCAAAAGGCAAAGACGGCGCAAGCGCCGTCGGGAAAAGGCGCGCCCGGCGCGGGGCTGACCGCGCCGGGCGCCGGTTGCCGGACACGCTCAGTGCGCGGCCTGCGCCGCGTCGAGCGCGAGGTTCAGCTTCAGCACGTTCACGCGCGCCTCGCCGAGCACGCCGAACTGGCGGCCCGTCGTGTTCGCGGCGACGAGCTGCGCGACCGCGTCGGGCGCCAGGTTGCGCGCCTTCGCGACGCGCTCGACCTGGTACGCGGCGGCGGCCGGCGTGATCTCCGGATCGAGGCCGCTCGCCGACGCCGTCACGAGGTCGACCGGCACGGGCTTCGACATGTCGGTGCCCGCGTCGCGCAGCGCGGCGATGCGCCCCTTCACCTGGTCGGCGAGCGACGGGTTCAGCGGGCCGAGGTTCGAGCCGCCGGAGCCGGTCGCGTTGTACGGCATCGGCGCGGTGGCCGACAGCCGGCCCCAGAAGTACTTCGGCGCATCGAACGACTGGCCGATCAGCGCGGAGCCGACCGGCTTGCCGTCCTTCTCGATCAGGCTGCCGTTCGCCTGCGACGGGAACACGGCCTGGCCGAACACGGTCATCACGGCCGGGTAAGCGAGGCCCGTCACGGCGGTCAGGATGACGAAGAGCACGACGAGCGGGCGAATCAACGTTTTCATGATGTTTCCTTCAATGGCGGCCGGTTCAGGCCCAGCCGAGTGCAGCGAGCGTCATGTCGATCAGCTTGATGAACGGGAACGGCAGCAGCACGCCGCCGAGGCCGTACACCAGCAGGTTGCGGCGCAGGAGCGACGCGGCGCCGAGCGGCCGGTACGTGACGCCCTTCAGCGCGAGCGGGATCAGCGCGACGATGATCAGCGCGTTGAAGATCACCGCCGACAGGATCGCGGAGGCCGGCGACGTCAGGTGCATGATGTCGAGCACGCGCAGTTGCGGGTACGTCGTCACGAACGCGGCCGGGATGATCGCGAAGTACTTCGCGATGTCGTTCGCGATCGAGAAGGTTGTGAGCGAGCCGCGCGTCATCAGCATCTGCTTGCCGATCTCGACGATCTCGATCAGCTTCGTCGGGTTCGAGTCGAGGTCGACCATGTTGCCCGCTTCCTTCGCGGCCTGCGTACCGGTGTTCATCGCCACGGCGACGTCGGCCTGCGCGAGCGCCGGTGCGTCGTTGGTGCCGTCGCCCGTCATCGCGACGAGGCGCCCGGCCGCCTGGTGCTCGCGGATCGTCGCGAGCTTGGTTTCCGGCGTCGCTTCCGCGAGGAAATCGTCGACGCCCGCTTCCGCCGCGATCGCCGCGGCCGTCAGCCGGTTGTCGCCCGTCACCATCACGGTCTTGATGCCCATCTTGCGCAGCTCCGCGAAGCGCTCCTTGATGCCGCCCTTCACGATGTCCTTCAGCTCGATCACGCCGAGCACGCGCGCCGCCCCTTCATGCAGGTCGGCCACGACGAGCGGCGTGCTGCCGCGGCGCGCGACTTCGTCGACCGCGCGGCGCACTTCTTCCGGAAAGCGGCTGCCGTGCGTCTCGACGTAGCGGCGGATCGCGTCGGCCGCGCCCTTGCGGATTTCGCGACCCGGGAGATCGACGCCGCTCATGCGCGTCTGCGCGGAAAAGCCGATGAACGTCGCGTGCAGCTGCGCCATGTCGCGCTGGCGAATGTTGAAACGTTCCTTGGCCAGTACCACGATGCTGCGGCCTTCCGGCGTTTCGTCGGCGAGCGACGACAGTTGCGCGGCATCGGCCAGCGCTTCCTCGGTCACGCCCGGCGCCGGCACGAACATCGATGCCTGGCGGTTGCCGAGCGTGATCGTGCCGGTCTTGTCGAGCAGCAGCACGTCGACGTCGCCGGCCGCTTCCACCGCACGGCCCGACGTCGCGATCACGTTCGCCTGCATCATCCGGCTCATCCCGGCCACGCCGATCGCGGAAAGCAGCCCGCCGATCGTCGTCGGGATCAGGCACACGAGCAGTGCGACGAGCGCGGTGATCGTCACGACGTGGCCGGCCTTCATCGCCTCGACCGAGAACATCGAGAACGGCAGCAGCGTGGCCGTTGCCAGCAGCATCACGATCGTCAGCGCGACGAGCAGGATCGTCAGCGCGATCTCGTTCGGCGTCTTCTTGCGCTTCGCGCCTTCGACCATCGCGATCATCCGGTCGAGGAACGCCTCGCCGGGGTTCGCGGTGACCTTGACGACGATCCAGTCGGACAGCACGCGCGTGCCGCCCGTCACGGACGAGAAGTCGCCGCCCGATTCGCGGATCACCGGCGCGGATTCGCCGGTGATCGCCGATTCGTCGACCGACGCGACACCGTCGACCACCTCGCCGTCGGCCGGGATCACGTCGCCGGCCTCGACCAGCACGACGTCGCCACGGCGCAGGTCGCTCGCGGTCGTGATGCGGATCGGCGACTTCGGATGCGGCTCGTTGAGCTTCTTCGCCATCACGTCCTTCTTCGCACTGCGCAGCGACGCGGCCTGTGCCTTCGAGCGCCCTTCGGCGAGCGCCTCGGCGAAGTTCGCGAACAGCACGGTGAACCACAGCCACAGCGCGATCGCGAGGATGAAGCCCGCGGGCGCCTCGGCCTGGCCGGCGAGCGCCGCGATCCACAGGATCGTGGTCAGGATGCTGCCGACGTACACGCAGAACATCACCGGGTTGCGGAACTGCGTGCGCGGCGTGAGTTTCTTGAACGAGTCCACGATCGCCGGGCGCAGCAGCGCCGGATCGAACATGGACCGTGTTGCGGAATGTTGAGTCATTGCGATCTCTTCAATCTCTTGAGTCTTTTCAACGTGTCGCCGCGCGTCATGCGCCCAGCCACATCATCAGGTGCTCGACGCCCGGGCCGAGCGCGAGCGCCGGCACGTAAGTCAGCGCGCCCACCAGCAGCACCGTGCCGAGCAGCAGCACGACGAACAGCGGACCGTGCGTCGGCAGCGTGCCGCTCGTCACCGCGATGCGCTTCTTCGCGGCCAGCGAGCCGGCGATCGCCAGCACCGGCACGATCGTGCCGAAGCGGCCGAACCACATCGCGATCGCGGTCATCCAGTTGTAGAACGGCGTGCCGACCGTCAGGCCCGCGAACGCGCTGCCGTTGTTGTTGGCCGCCGAGCTGAACGCGTAGAGGATTTCCGAGAAACCGTGCGGCCCCGGGTTCGCGATACCGGCCTTGCCTGCGTCGGCGAGCACGGCGATCGACGTGCCGACCAGCACGAGCAGCGGCGTGAGCAGCACGACGATCGACACCATCTTCATCTCGTACGCCTCGATCTTCTTGCCGACGTATTCCGGCGTGCGGCCGATCATCAGGCCGGCGACGAACACCGCGAGCAGCGCGAACACGAGCATCCCGTAGAGACCCGAGCCGACCCCGCCGTAGATCACCTCACCGAGCTGCATCAGCAGCATCGGCACGAGGCCGCCGAGCGGCGTCAGCGAATCGTGCATCGTGTCGACCGCGCCGCACGATGCGGCCGTCGTCGCGACCGTGAAGATGCCGGTCTGCGCGATCCCGAAGCGCGTTTCCTTGCCTTCCATGTTGCCGCCCGGCTGCAGCGCGCCCGTCGACTGGTCGACGTGCAGCGCGGCGAGCGTCGGGTTGCCGCCCTGCTCGGCGCTCACCTCGACGCCGATCGCGAGCACGAACGCGACCGTCATCGCCGCGAGCACCGCGATGCCCTGCCGGCGGTCGCCGATCATCCGGCCGAACACGAGACACAGCGCGGCCGGGATGATCAGGATCGAGAAGATCTGCAGGAAGTTCGCGAACGGCGTCGGGTTCTCGTACGGGTGCGCGGAGTTCGCGTTGAAGAAACCGCCACCATTGGTGCCGAGCATCTTGATCGCTTCCTGCGACGCGACCGGGCCCATTGCAAGCGTCTGCTTCGCAAGCTGGGTCGGCACCGTGACCGGATTGCCCTTGTCGTCCTTCACCGGATTGCCCTGCGCGTCGAGCTTCGGCGCCGCATAGGTGCTCGTCTGCAGCACCGGCACGTCCTCGTACGCCTTCATGTTCTGGATCACGCCCTGGCTCATCAGCAGCGCGGCGAGGATCATCGACATCGGCACGAGCACGTACATCGTCACGCGCGTGAGGTCGACCCAGAAGTTGCCGATCGTCTGCGCGGTATGGCGTGCGAAGCCGCGGATCAGCGCGATCACGACGACGATGCCGGTTGCCGCCGACAGGAAGTTCTGCACGGTCAGGCCGAGCATCTGCGTCAGGTAGCTGACGGTCTGCTCCGGCGTGTAGTCCTGCCAGTTCGTGTTGGTGACGAAGCTGACGGCCGTGTTGAACGCGCCGTCGACCGTCATCGCGCCGAACTGCTGCGGGTTGCCGGGCAGGAAGCCCTGCAGGCGCAGCAGGCCGTAGAGGAACAACGCGCCGAGCGCGTTGAACGCGATCGTCGCGACGGCGTACTGCTTCCAGTTCATCTCGCTGCCGGCGTCGACGCCGGCGATGCGGTACAGCGCGCGCTCGAGCGGCCCGAACACGCGCATGACGCGCGAACTGCCGTCCATGACCGCGGACAGATAGCGCGAGACCGGAACGGCCGCCGCCAGCAGCACGACGATGAAGAGCAGCGTTTGAAAGAGATTGTTCGCGTTCATTCGATGTCCTCCGCGCGCAGCAGCGCAAAGACGAGATACGCGAACAGCAGGGCCGTCGAGGCGCCCGCCAGCCAAAGCATCCAGGTCATGCTCGCCCCCCGCGACCGTATTGCACGAGCTTGTCGCAACCGGCAATCAAACCGAGGATCAGCGCGGTGAAGAGCACCAGTGCGCCGATAAATACCCCATCCATTTTTCTGTTCTCCATCGTCGAAATCAGACGACTAGAACCTTATGGGAACGCACGTAAAGGACGGGTCAAAGGTATCGGGGCGCGTATAAAAAACGCGTAAACGCGGCATTCGGGGGAGGACGGCGGAAACCGGGAGGCGGGACGGGAGGCGCCGTGGCGCCTCCCGGACAAGCGCGTGCCGGCATGGCGCCGGCACGGGGGAACAGGTCAGGGAACGAGGATCGTCGAGCCGGTGGTCTTGCGCGCTTCGAGGTCGGCATGCGCGCGGCCGACTTCCGCGAGCGGGTAGCGCTGGTTGATGCTCGTCTTCACCTTGCCCGACAGGATCACGTCGAACAGCTCGGCGGCCGCGGATTCGAGATCGGCGCGCTTCGCGATGTACGAGAACAGCGTGGGCCGCGTGAAGAACAGCGAGCCGCGCGACGAGAACTCCTTCGAATCGATCGCCGGCAGCGGGCCCGACGCATTGCCGAAGCTGACGAAGTAGCCGAGCGGCGCGAGGCAGTCGAGCGAGCCGATGTAGGTGTCCTTGCCGATCGAGTCGTAGACAACGGGCACGCCCGCGCCGTTCGTGATTTCCTTCACGCGCTGCGTGAAGTTCTCGCGCGTATAGACGATCGGATGGTCGCAACCGTGCGCCTTCGCGAGCGCGGCTTTCTCGTCGGAGCCGACCGTGCCGATCACGGTCGCGCCGAGCGCCTTCGCCCATTGGCACACCAGCAGGCCGACGCCGCCGGCCGCCGCGTGGATCAGGATCGTGTCGCCGGCCTTCACCGGGTACGTGCGGCGCAGCAGGTAGTGCGCGGTCAGGCCCTGCAGCATCACCGACGCCGCGTCGTCGTAGCTGATGCCGTCCGGCAGCTTCACGAGCCGCTCGGCCGGCATCACGCGCTCCTGCGCATACGCGCCCGGCGGCTGCCCGACGTACGCGACGCGGTCGCCCGCCTTGAGCGCGGTCACGCCTTCGCCGACGGCCGTCACCTCGCCCGCCGCCTCCATCCCGAGGCCGCCGGGCAGCGGCTGCGGATAAAGACCGGTGCGGAAATACACGTCGATGTAGTTGAGCCCGACCGCGTGCTGCCGAATGCGGACTTCACCCGCCTTCGGCTCGCCGACCTCGACATCGACCCACTTCATCACGTCCGGGCCGCCCGGCTGGTCGTATCGGATTGCTTTCGGCATCGTTTCGCTCCTCTTCTGTCTGGAATCTGGAAATCCGGTTCGGCGAATGCATCGACATTGCGCCTGCAGCGATGCACGTGAACACGGGTGGTAGCGGAGGATTCTCGCGCGTCGTGCCCAGTCACGCAGCGCGTCGTCGCAATCCCTTCACATCGGTAGGGTTTTCGCGGGAAATGGATTGTATGGGCCGTGGTCACACTTGGTCACGTTCATATCAAGACCTTTGGGTCGTACGGATTTCCGCTCCGTTCGCGTTGACCGAGGTTGGCCGCACTGCGAATTTGGCCTTGCGCCCGTGCGAGACGCGTCTCCCGTGCCGCGTTGTCGTACTGCGCTCCCGGAACCGACGACATCGACACGGGTCGGCCGGCAATTCGAATTCATGCCACGCACATTTATGAGATGACGAGCGTGCTATTTTGCCCTTTGCCCAATTCGCCCAACCCACGCCATGAAACGCTTTCTTGTCCAGAACTTGCTTGTTGTCGCGTCGTTGTCAGCGAGTATTGGCAGCGCAACCGGGGCTGCGGTTCCTCGTGTCGACGGCACCCGGCTACTCGACGGCGTGAGTCGATCGGACAACAGTCCATACGCCGACGCCGAACGCCACGCGATGGCCGGGTATCTGGCCGGGGTCGCCGATGCGACCGAGGGCAAGGCGTGGTGCGACAACGGTCGCGTCAAACCGGGAGAAATCGATTCGGAAGTGCTCGCCGCGCTCCGCCAACTGCCGAGGGACGCACTGAAGGCAAGCGCAGCGAGGTTGGTTGCCCACGCCTTACGACAAAAATTCCCTTGCCGCTAACCGAGGAACGCTCGCTTGAAACCACCGTTCTCCATACTGAGCAGCCACTATCCAGGCAACAAGACCGTTTCGAGGGAAGCGCTTTTTCAGGAATTGGGCTGGCAAGACCTGATCCAGAATCCGTCGTATGCGAATACGTGCGCCATCCGGATCAGCGTGGCACTTGTCAAAAGCGGAATAACGTTGCGCGGCGGACTGGTCATTCAGAAAGGGCCGCACCGTGGGCGCCGAATCGAGACGGGGCAAGCCAGGCTGGCCAAGATGCTGGCCGAGCCGGCGTATTTCGGCAAAGCCGAAGTGTTTCGGCGCGACGACGCCGTGACCGGCATCGCCTCCAGAAAGGGCATGGCGGCCTTCTGGAACATTCCGGGATACATGAACGGGCGTGGCGGGCATATCGACCTGATCGACGGTGCCCGAGCCATCTGTGGTTCAGACTGCTACTGGACGGCATCCGAAATGTGGTTTTGGCCGCTACGGTAATCGGTGGTATCCGGATTCTGCGTCACCCACACCGCTCTCCTTGACGCGCGGCGTCACCCTGCCGTAGTGGCCGAACATGGCGACGCCGGACAACGACAATCGCGCCCGCCCCCCGCCTAGCAAACGTCCTGCATGTTCCGCGCCAGATCGTCGAGCAGCATCCGCGCCGTCGCGACGTTGGTCGCGACCGGCACGTCGTGCACGTCGCACGCGCGCACGAGCGCGGTGATGTCGGGATCGTGCGGCTGCGCGGTCATCGGGTCGCGCAGGAACACGACGATGTCCACGCGGCCGTCCGCCAGTTCCGCGCCGATCTGCAGGTCGCCGCCGAGCGGCCCCGACAGCTTGCGCTCGACCTCCAGCCCGTGCGCGTCCGCGATGCGGCCGCCCGTCGTGCCGGTCGCGACCAGCCGGCATTGCGCGAGCGTCGCGCGGTATTCGCCCGCGAGCGCGACGATCTCGTCCTTCTTCGCGTCGTGCGCAATCAATGCGATGCGGGGTTTGCTCATCTCCGGTTCCTTCGTCGTTCAGTTGTTGTCGTGATCGTGATTCGGGACGCGCGCGTCAGAACGTGCCCGGATACGCGCCGCCGTCGAGCAGCCAGTTCTGCCCGGTGATGTAGCCGGCATGCACGCTGCACAGGAACGCGCACGCCGCGCCGAACTCTTGGCGCGTACCGAGGCGGCCGGCCGGGATCTCCTTCGTGCGCCGCGCGCGCATCTCGTCGACCGTCACGCCCTGCGCCTTCGCCGACGCGGTGAGCGTGGTCGCGATCCGGTCGGTGTCGAACAGGCCCGGCAGCAGGTTGTTGATCGTCACGCCCTGCCCCGCGACCTTGCGCGACAGCCCCGCGACGAAGCCGGTCAGCCCCGAGCGCGCGCCGTTCGACAGCGCGAGCACGTCGATCGGCGCCTTCACGGCCGAACTGGTGATGTTGACGATCCGGCCGAAGCGGCGCGCGATCATCCCGTCGACGGTCGCGCGGATCAGCTCGATCGGCGTCAGCATGTTCGATTCGAGCGCACGGATCCAGTCGTCGTGCGAGAAGTCGCGGAAGTCGCCGGGCGGCGGGCCGCCCGCATTCGTCACGAGAATGTCCGGCTGCGGGCACGCGGCGAGCGCGGCGGCGCGCCCGTCCGGCGTCGTGATGTCGCAGGCGACCGCGGTCACCGACACGTTCGCGCCGGCGCGGATCTCCTCCGCGGCTTCCTCCAGCGTGTCGCGCGTGCGCGCGACGATCACGAGGTTCACGCCCTCCGCGGCCAGCGCTTCCGCGCAGCCGCGACCGAGCCCCTTGCTTGCCGCGCACACGAGCGCGGTCTTTCCTTCGATGCCGAGATCCATCGTCGATTCCTTGGTGGCGACACGCGTCGGCGCGGCCCGGTCGCTTCGGCGCCCGGACCACGGGCGGGCCAGGCAGGCGAACGGGCGGGCGCAGGCGCGCGGATTGTCGTGAGACGTCGATATTATCCGGATCATGCGGCGCGCCTTGGTAAAATTGCGGACATAAGCGCGCGGCCGGCTTGCCCCCGCCCCCGCCCCCGATC
>NZ_QMFZ01000041.1:0-77673 GCF_003294055.1 Burkholderia reimsis | reverse complement strand
GCGCAGCGGCGGGGAAGGCGAGCGGGACGGCCCGTGCCGGGCCGTCGGCAGGTTGCCGGGCGGACGCATCCGCCCGGCGGGGCGATGCGTCAGAGCGAGCCCAGGTACTGCGTCAGGTTGCGGATGTTGTTGTCATACGCGCTCGGCGAGCCGAGCTCGACGCCGCCGCTGCGCACGTAATACTCGAACGGCACGGAGCGGGTGCCGAAGAACGGCAGGAAATTGTCCGGCTGCAGCGTCGTGCCGTTCAGGCCGATCGCCCAGTTCCGCGACTTGTACAGCTCGAGCTCGCGGATCGTCGCCTGGACCTGGTTCGTCTCCGACGCGCGAATCGCGGCGATGTGCTGCGTCAGCGTCTCGATGTTCGCCTGGTATGCGCTCGGCTCGCCGACCGAGACGCCACGCGCGCGGACGTAGTAGCTGAACGGCAGGTTGCGTTCGGTGAAGAACGTGAGGAAACCATCCGGCGCGAGCGTATCCCCGTTCAGCCCGATCGCCCAGTTCTTGCTTTGATAATCCCTGAGCCCCGCAATCGTCTGGTTGGTCGCGCTGATTTCGACCTTCGCCGTGACGTTGACCAATGTATTGCTCATGACAGACCTCTCTGGTTCTTGTTGAACTTCGGACAGGTGCAGCGACATGCCTCCCCTCGGAGGCAATTCAATACCAGCGACCGGATTATCCGGCTTTAAATGTTGTTAATTAAAAAGATGCTGAAAATTCGTCCGTGAACACGCAATGAATTTCTGTTTGATGGCAATGCGATTCGATGAAGCCGATTGCATCGCGTTGCGCTCATGCTGCGGCAAATTCCCCGTCTGACGCAGGCTGGGCGGGTGTGTGCGGCCGGCCGACCTGAATACTAGTTTGGCGAATGAAGGAGTTCAATGTCGTTTGCGAGATTATTTTCTTCTATTCATATTCAATTCAATTGAATTACATTTTTCATCGATTAATTTGTCGATCCGAATCGAATATACCGGTATTCGAAAAACAGCCGATGAAAACGGGAACTGCCGCGCGAATCGTTGCGGGAAACGCAACGCGGCGGCGTGACGGGCGAGGGAGAGGAGAGGGCGGGGCCGGATGGCGGCCCCGCGGATGCGCACCGTGCCGCGTGCGGCACGGCGGCGCTCAGTGCGCGTCGTGGTGACCGTGCGCGAGCTTCGAGTGGTGACGCGAGTACAGGAAGTAGATCACGAGGCCGATCACGAGCCAGATGCCGAACGCGGCCCACGTGACGGGCTGCAGGTTCAGCATCAGGAACAGGCACGATGCGACCGCGAGGATCGGCACGACCGGCACGCCGGGGCAGCGGAACGCGCGTGGCAGGTCGGGGTGCGTGCGGCGCAGCACGAGCACCGCGATCGACACCATCGAGAACGCCGCGAGCGTGCCGATGTTGATCAGCTCGGCGAGCACGTTGAGCGGCACGAGCGCGGCGATCAGCCCGAAGAACAGGCCGACGAGCCAGGTCGTCAGGAACGGCGTCGCGAAGCGCGGGTGCACGCGCGACAGCGTTGCCGGCAGCAGCCCGTCGCGCGACATCGCGAAGATCACGCGCGTCTGGCCGTAGCTCATCACGAGGATCACGGTCAGCATGCCGAGCACGGCGCCGAGATCGATGAAGCCCGCCACCCACGTCTCGCCGGCGACCTGCAGTGCATACGAGATCGGGTGCGAGATGTTCGCGTACTGCGCCGACGGCACGATGCCGGTCGCGACCGCGGCGACCGTCACGTACAGCACCGCGCACACCGCGAGCGACGCGATGATGCCGATCGGCAAATCGCGTTTCGGATTCTTCACTTCCTCGGCCGCCGACGACACCGCGTCGAAGCCGATGAACGCGAAGAACATCACGGCCGCCGCGCCGAACACGCCGTTCCAGCCGTGCGGCATGAACGGCTTCCAGTTGGCGGGCGTCACATGGAACACGCCGACCGCTATCACGAGCAGCACGACCGACACCTTGATGAACACCATGATGTTGTTGATGCGGGTCGACTCGCGGATGCCGATCGACAGCAGCGTGGTGATCACGATCATCACGAGGAACGCGGGCAGGTTGAACCACGTGACGACACCCGGCACCGCGCCGGGCGCGGCCGTCAGCACGGTGGGCAGCGTCAGCCCGAAGCCCTGCAGCAGCGACTGCAGGTAACCCGACCAGCCGACCGACACGGCCGACGACGCGAGGCCGTATTCGAGCATCAGGTCCCAGCCGATGATCCACGCGACGAGTTCGCCGAGCGTCGCGTACGAGTACGTGTAGATCGAGCCGGCGACGGGGATCGTCGACGCGAATTCCGCGTACGACAGCGCCGCGAGGCCGCATGCGATCGCGGCGATCACGAACGACAGCATCAGCGCGGGGCCGGCCTGCACGGCGCCGGTGCCGGTCAGCACGAAGATGCCGGTGCCGATGATCGCGCCGATGCCGAGGAAGGTGAGGTCGATCGCGCCGAGCGCTTTCTTGAGCCCGGCGGTCTGCGCGCCGGCGATCATGCGATCGACGTTTTTCTTGCGGAAGAGAGACATTGCGGATGAATCGCCAGCGCGCGCGGGCGCGATAGCGCTGACTGAGTGAAAACCCGCAATTTTAGCCGATTTGGCGCGCAAGACTCGCTGCGGCGCAGCGGTGTGCCGCGAAATCGTCCGATAAAACAAGCGCTTGCGCGCCCAAAGGCGGGGCGGCGGACGGCACTCGGCGGCGGCGCGGCATGCGCCGCGTCGCCGGGTCGGGCCAGGTGAGTCGGGCCGGGCGGGGAAATCAGGCGCCGGCCGTGGGCGCCATGTCGACGAGCTGGTTGCTCATCACGTAGAACGTGAGTTCCGCATTGTTCGACAGCCGCATCTTCTCGAGCAGCCGCGACCGGTACACGCTCACCGTCTTCACGGACAGCGACAGCGTGTTCGCGATATCGGTGAGCCGCTTGCCCGACGCGAGCATGCAGAGCGTCTGGTATTCGCGATCGGACAGCTTCTCGTGCGGCAGCGGTTCGTTCTCGAACGACACGTATTCGGCGAGCGCCTCGGCCATCGCGGGGCTCACGTACTTGCGGCCGGCCGCGACCTGCTGGATCGCGCCGATCATCTGCGCGGCGTTGACCGTCTTCGACAGGTAGCCGGCGGCACCGGCCTTCAGCGCGCGCACCGCGTACTGATCCTCGCGGTACATCGAGAACATCAGCACCGGCGTGCGCGGCAGCTTGCGCTTGAGGCGCTTGAGCACTTCGATGCCGTTCGTGTCCGGCAGCGAGATGTCGAGCAGGATCGCGTCGAATTCCTGCTTGTCGACGGCGGCCATGGCGTCGCCGCCGTTCTCGGCCTCGGTGACGTCGCGCGCGACGCCACGGTCGATCAGCAACTGGCGGATCCCTTGCCGGACGATCGCGTGATCGTCCACGAGCAGGATGTTCAGGCTCATGACGACCTCACGAAAGCGACGCGCGGCGGGCCGTGACGGGCACCGCGAGCAGCGAATCCCAGGCGAAGCGCGCGGTGACGCGCGTGCCGTGGCCGGCTTCCGGCGTGGCCGTCTCGAAGCTGCCGCCGAACGCCTCGCAGCGGGCGCGCATGCCGGCGAGACCGTAGCCGCTGCGGCGGCTGCGGGGGAAACCGGTACCATCGTCGGAGATAATCAGTGACAGATGCGTGCCGTCGGTGACGATCCGCACGTCGACCGACGTCGCGCGGGCGTGCTTCGCGACGTTCGACAACGCTTCCTGCGCGACGCGGAACACCGCGAGCGCGCCGGCGCCGGCGACTTGCGTCAGGCGCGCATCGGCCGCGCACACGAAGCTGGTGCGCAGGCCCGTGCGTGCCGCATGGGTGTCGACCCACGACGACAACGCGCCGACCACGCCCGCGTCGAGCGCCGGCGTGTCGCGCTCGTCGATCAGCCGGCGATTCGCGTCGGTTGCGGCGTCGAGCGCCTGCTGCGCCAGCTCCAGCGCGCGCAGGCAACCGTCCGGCGCGTCGGCCGGCAGCCACGTTTGAACGTTTGCGAGCGCGAAACGCGCGGCGGTCAGTTCGGCGCCGAGTCCGTCATGCAACTCACCGGCCAGGTGGCGGCGAGCGGCTTCGTCGGCGGCGAGCAATTGGGCAGACAGCGCTGCGATCCGCGCGGCGGAGGCGCCGCGTTTCGGCGCGGCGTCGGCAATGGGCGGAGTCGCGGCGCAGCCCGGCACGAGCTGTTGCGACGGGAACGGGGCGTGGGCGCCCAAAGGCGCGTTAAGCGACGTATCCATGACTCTCCCTGCTGTCAGAAAGCGGTTCAGACACCGGCTGGCTGCGTGGATCGGCTGCCGTTTCGAAGACGGTCGCCGCCAGAGAATCGCACCCTGCCGAGGTAACAAAAGTTACGTCTTGTAACACTTGCATCCGACCCTTCCACTCTCATCCGAACGGCAACCACGCGCGGCGAATAATATCTCAAAATTTCCGAAAAGGTCATGTCGGGCGGACATTTAAGGGTAAATGTGAATAATCGGAATGAACGTGTTGTAGGAAAAACACTGACACCCGAGCGCCGGACGATGACGTATCCAAATGTAACTATTTGAGATGGGATGATCCCAATTTGTTACGAATTCGCCAAGTAGGGACGAAAAAAAACCGGAGCTTTTGCTCCGGTTCTTGATGACGCGCAAATCTGGGGACTGATCAGTCCACGAATGCGCGTTCGATCACGTAGTGGCCCGGCGCGCTGTTCTTGCCTTCGACGAGGCCGGCCTGCTTCAGCAGGTCGGTCGTGTCCTTCAGCATCGCGGTGCTGCCGCACAGCATCACGCGGTCGTTTTCCGGCGAGAACGGCGGGACGTCGAGATCCGTGAACAGCTTGCCCGTCGCGATCAGGTCGGTGATCCGGCCTTCGTTGTCGAACGCTTCGCGCGTGACCGTCGGGTAGTAGACGAGCTTTTCCTTGATGATGTCGCCGAGGTACTCGTGGCCCGGCAGGTCGTGCTTGATGTAGTCCATGTACGCGAGCTCGCCCTTCAGGCGGCACGTGTGCGTCAGGATCACCTTGTCGAAGCGTTCGTAGATGTCCGGATCGCGGATGATCGACATGAACGGCGCGAGGCCCGTGCCCGTCGACAGCATCCACAGCGTCTTGCCCGGCAGCAGGTTGTCGGCAACCAGCGTGCCCGTCGGCTTCTTGCCGATCAGCACCGTGTCGCCCACCTTCAGGTGCTGCAGGCGCGACGTCAGCGGGCCGTTCTGCACCTTGATGCTGAAGAATTCGAGATGCTCTTCGTAGTTCGGGCTGACGATCGAGTAGGCGCGCGCGAGCGGCTTGCCGTCGACTTCGAGGCCGACCATCGTGAATTCGCCGTTGTTGAAGCGCAGGCTCGCCTCACGGGTGCAGGTGAAGCTGAACAGCGTGTCGGTCCAGTGATGGACGGATTGGACGGTGGCGGTGTCGTATTTGCTCATGGCTTTGAAAACGGACGCGCGTAGCGAACGCGAGTAACGGGCCCAAAAACGGGCAAAAAAACCGAGTGCGACGGCCCGATCGAGGATCGGCCGGCCGGCGCGTCGGACACGCGCCTTCTCGATGACAGACGATTGAGGAACTCGTTATTTTACCCTGTTGGCGCGGATCGCGGGCTTGACCCCCGCGGCTGCGCGGATTTGGCGCAACGAATTATTTCAATCTGCTTTCGGTTTTCAGCGCTCGGCCGCGAGTTTCGCGCCGAGGCCGACGAGCGCCACGCCGCACAGCGCGTCGAGCGGGCGCCGCACGCGCCGGTAGCCGCGCTGCGCGCGCGGGCTCGCGAACAGGTACGCGACGCACGAATACCAGCCGGCCGACAGCGCGCCGATCGTCACCAGCACCGCGCCGTTGAACCACAGCGGCACGTGCGCGGGCAGCATCGCGGCGAACACGCTGGTCCAGAACGCGCACGATTTCGGGTTCGTCAGGCACGTGAACAGGCCGCTGCGATACGCGCGCAGGTAATCGCGCGCGTGCGGCGCGGCCAGCGGTGCGTGTTCGTCGGGCGCATCGGCCGGTGCCGCGTCGCGGCGCACGCCCGCGCGCAGCAGCTTGAAGCCGAAATACACGAGGTACACGGCACCGCCGATCCGGATCGCCTCGTACAGCCATTCGACCTGGTGCAGCACGGCCGCGAGGCCGAGCATCGCGAGCGAGGCCCAGGCGACCGACGCGGTGCCGACGCCGAGCGCCGACGCGGCGCCGAGGCTGCGCCGCCCCGCGAGCGACAGTTGCGAAATCATGAAGAAATTCGGGCCGGGGGTGATCGCGGCGACGAGATAGACGACGGCGATTTGCAGCAGGATCGGCAGGTAGGTCATGGCGGTGCGGCCCGGCGGCGGGCGCGGGAGGAACGGGCAAGCCGTTAATGTAGCGCGCGCCGCGCGGCCGCGCTTTCGCCGGGGGCGACCGGAGGCGTGATCGACTCGCGGTCGCGGTCGTTGTTGCGAGCGTTTTGCGGTCGTTTCGCGGCCGTATAGCCGTTATTGCGGATCGAGGCGCAGGCGCGCGATATACGGCAGGTGGTCCGACAGCCACGCGGCCTCGCCGGACGGCGCGCGCCATTCGAGCGGCGTCAGCCCGCGCACGAACATCTTGTCGAGCGCGAGCGCCGGCGAGAACGCGGGGAACGTGCGGCCCGATTCGCCGAGCAGCGTCGCGACCTCGGACAACCCGATCTCGCCGAACAGCGCGACCGAATCGTTGCGCCAGTCGTTGAAGTCGCCGGCCAGCATCAGCGGGCCGTCGCCCGCGTTGCGCACGATCCAGTGCGCGATCCAGTGCATCTGGCGCAGCCGCGCGGCGCGCGTGAGCGCGAGGTGCGCGCACAGCAGCGTGACCGGTCGCGCGCCCGCGAGCGTTGCCCGCGCGACCAGCAGCCCGCGCCGCTCGAAGCGGTGCGCGGAGATGTCCCAGCGGCCGCCGAGGTCGAGCGGATGCGGCGACAGGATCGCGTTGCCGTGCCGCCACGACGGCTTGAACACGTTCGGCCCGAGCGCGATCTGCCAGTCGAGCGCCTGCGCGATCTCGGTGGCCTGGCAGTGCCACACGTCGTCGACCGCGTCGTCCATCGGCGCGCCGAAGCCGGGCGCGAGCATCGGGCGCGGCATGCGGCGCGCCATCGCTTCCTGCAGGAAATACACGTCGGCGTGCGTCGACTGCATCCAGTTGCGCATCGCGTTCCACGCGGTGAAGCCGAGCGGCGAGCGGCCCTTGTGCAGGTTCCAGCTCACCGCGGTGATTTCGTCGGGCGCGGCGTGCGGTTCGGCGAACGGCAGGGAGAGAGCGTCGGCGGACATGACGCTCAATCCTTCGCGACGTGCGCACGCACGCGGTACACGAGGTGCGGACGCTGCTCGACGAGCGTCCAGTCGGTCCACGCGTCGGCGCCGACCGTCAGGCCCGGGTGGCTTGCGACGATTTGCCGCGGCGACGCGGGTACGCACGGATCGCTGCGCGTCGCGTTTTCGTCGTCGAGCGTTTCCTGCACGTCGAGCGCGAGCGACACGGTGTTCGCGCCGGCATCGACGGTGAGCGGCGCGACCGTCACCGAGCGCGAGCGCTCGGTCGGCACGACGCGCGCGGCATTGCCGCAGCCGACCGGCACGGCGGACGGATAGCGATGGGTATCGGTGCGGGTCTGACCCACGGTGGTGCGCTGCTGGAACGTGTCGATGGTCTGACCGTCGCGTACCACCTGGATCTCCCACGCGACGGAGGCCGGCGCGGGGCTCTGCGCATGGGCGGCGAGCGCGATGCTCGCGAGCAGGACGGCCAGGCCGTGTTTCAGCATGAAACGTCTCCGGGAACGCGCGATAGCGGGGAACGGACGCACATCTTACGCCCGATCGATTTCGGTCGTGATGTGACAGGACGCGTCGCGACAGGTTCGCCGCACGATGCGGTCCTGTTCGAAAGGTAGGGCCGCGTCATGCGTTTTCAACCGAAAAAACGCGCGAACTCCGCGACGCTCGCGCGCTCGGTGACGAGGCGGTTCTCGATCGCGTCGGGGTCCGCATGGCCGAGCGACATGCCGCAGACCAACTGTTCGTTGGCGGGAATGCCGAGGTGTTCGGCGATGATCCGGTGAAACGGCACGAACGCGGCCTGCGGGCAGGTATCGAGCCCGCGTGCGCGCGCGGCCGTCATCACGCCTTGCAGGAACATCCCGCAGTCGAGCCATGCACCGTGTGTCATCACGCGGTCGAGTGTGAAGAACAGCGCGACCGGCGCATCGAAGAAGCGGAAGTTGCGCGCGTGCTGCGCATGCATGCGCGCCTTGTCGTCGCGGCCGATGTTCAACAGGCCGTACAGGTCCCAGCCGACCTTGCGGCGCCGGTCGATATACGGCGACACCCATTCGCGCGGGTAGTAGTCGTACTCGGCGACGTATTTCTCGTCGCGCGCGGGATCGTCGTGGGCCGCGGTGAGCGCGGCGGCGAGCGCGTCGCGCGTGGCGCCCGTCGCGACGTACACGCGCCACGGCTGGATGTTGGTGCCCGACGGCGCGCGGCTCGCGGCTTCGAGGATCGCCTCGAGCGTGTCGCGCGGCACGGGCGTCGGCAGGAACGCGCGGATCGCACGGCGCGACGTGAGCGCCGCGTCGACGGCGCCGGTCGCATCGGCATCGACGCGCGGGAAAGCAGTGGGGACGGACATCGGCATACCTTCGGGGCGAGATCCGACGCGCCGCGGGGGGCGCGGTCGGCCGGGCCGGTGCGGCGGGTGGGTGAACCGACGATCATACGCCGCGGTGCGCTGGCGTGCAGCGCGCGCGGGTGTTAGCAGCACACGCGCGTGGCTGCTTGCTTGCGCGGGAATACGGGATCGCTACACTGAAATCGTAAGGGTCTGATGATCGTGTGACAGCAAGCGGCAGCGAGGTTGGTATGACGACGGCGATGGTGAAACAGGAACTGGCGGTGGCGTCCTTCAGCACGGTGTACGACCTCGAGCAGGTCGAGACGGCGCTGAGCGACCTGAACGAGAGCGCGAGCGACGCACTGCGCGCCACCTACGAGAAGATGCTCAAGACGGGCAATCTGCGCTTTTGCGTGAAGCCGAACCGGATGCCGTCGTTCGACGCGCTCGGCGAGGCATTGCCCAATTTCGCCGAGCCGCTCGACGACGTGCGCAAGCAGATCGCGCTGTGTCTCGAAACGGACGACCGGCTCGAACTGATGCCGATCCTGCTGCTCGGGCCCCCGGGCATCGGCAAGACGCATTTCGCGAAGGCGCTCGCGCAGCTGCTCGGCACCGCGTACCACTACGTGCCGATGAGTTCGCTGACGGCCGGATGGATCCTGTCGGGGGCGTCGTCGCAATGGAAGAACGCGAAGCCCGGCAAGGTGTTCGATGCGCTCGTGAACGGCAGCTACGCGAACCCGGTGATCACGGTCGACGAGATCGACAAGGCCGGCAGCGACGCGCAATACGATCCGCTCGGCGCGCTGTACGCGTTGCTCGAGCACGACACCGCGCGCGCGTTCATCGACGAATTCGCGGAAGTGCCGATCGATGCGGGCAACGTGATCTGGATCGCGACCGCGAACGATGCGCATGCGATCCCGGAGCCGCTGCTCAACCGGATGAACGTGTACGAGATCGAGCCGCCCGATGCGGCCGGCGCGCGCCGGATCGCGCAGACGATCTACGACGAGATCCGCACGTCGCATGCGTGGGGGCGGCGCTTCCCGGAGACCCTGGGCGACGACGCGCTCGACGTGCTGGCCGCGACACCGCCGCGCACGATGCGCCGCGCGCTGCTGCATGCATTCGGCGCCGCCCGGCTCGACGGGCGCGACGCGATCGGGCCGCGCGACATCCGGGCCGACGAGGGCGCCGCGAAGCGCCGGCCGATCGGCTTCTGAACCGGCGGCGCGGGCACGGCGGCGGCATGCGCGTGCCGCGCCGTACGGCGTGCACCGTGTCGCCGCGACGCGGTGCGCGACCTTCGGCAAGCGGGAGAACCGGGACGTACAATTCTCTTCTCTCCCCTCGACGCGCTAGCGGCGCGAAACGTCATGGAGCAGATGGATTGTGTCGTGATCGGCGCGGGCGTCGTCGGTCTTGCGATTGCGCGCGAACTGGCCGCGCGCGGGCGTGAAACGCTCGTGCTCGAGGCCGCCGATGCGATCGGCACGGGTATGAGCTCGCGCAACAGCGAAGTGATCCATGCGGGGCTCTACTATCCGCGCGGGTCGCTGAAGGCGACGTCGTGCGTGCACGGGCGCGACCTGCTGTACGAATTCTGCGAGACGCATCACGTGCCGCACCGGCGCACCGGCAAGCTGCTCGTCGCCACCAGCGTCGCGCAGGTGAAGCAGTTGAAGGCGATCGCCGCGCGCGCGGCCGAGAACGGCGTGCTCGACCTGATGCCGCTCACGCGTGCCGAGGCGCAGACGCTCGAGCCCGCGCTCGAATGCGTCGAGGCGCTGTTCTCGCCGTCCACCGGCATCGTCGACAGCCACCAGCTGATGCTCGCGCTGCTCGGCGACGCCGAGCGCGACGGTGCCGTGTGCGCGCTGAAATCCCCGGTCGAATCGATCGACGTGCTGCGCGGCGGGCGCTTCGTCGTGCGCACGGGCGGCGACGCGCCCGCCGAGATCGAGGCCGCGTGCGTGATCAACAGCGCGGGCCTCGGCGCGCAGGCGCTGGCGCGCCGCACGCGCGGCCTCGACCCGCGCTGGGTGCCGCCGCTCTATCTCGCGCGCGGCAATTACTTCAGCCTGTCGGGCCGCGCGCCGTTCTCGCACCTGATCTACCCGATGCCCGATCGCGCGGGGCTCGGCGTGCACCTGACGCTCGATCTCGGTGGGCAGGCGCGTTTCGGCCCGGATGTCGAGTGGTGCGATTCGCTGCGCTACGAAGTCGATCCGGCGCGTGCAACCGCGTTTTACGCGTCGATCCGCGCGTTCTGGCCGGGCTTGCCCGACGACGCGCTGCAGCCGGCCTACGCGGGCATCCGGCCGAAGCTCGCGGGGCCCGGCGAGCCGCCGGCCGATTTCATCGTGCAGGGCGCCGCGCAGCATGGCGTGCGCGGGCTCGTGAACCTGTTCGGCATCGAGTCGCCGGGGCTCACCGCGTCGCTCGCGCTCGCGCAGCGCGTGGGCGACATGGCCGCTTACCGCTGATGTGGCGGGTGTGTAGCGGATATGTAGCGGGCACGTGTCGGCCAGGTTGCGGCCACATGGCTAGCCGTGTGAAATTCCTTATCTCTGGAATTTCGGCGCGCACATTTATCGGCTTGAGCGTTATTCTGTCGAACGGCTGTCGCCAGAACAGCTTTCAAACCGATAACGTTGGAGCGAGTCCCCCATGAAAACATCCCGTCGGAGTTTCCTGATTACGAGCATTGGTGCCGTGTCCGCGCTGGCGCTGTCGCGCGAAGCGCTGGCCGATGCACCGATGCTGTCGGAAACCGATCCGACCGCCGTGGCGCTCGGCTACAAGGCCGATGCCACGAAGGTCGACAAGACGAAGTACCCGAAATACGCAGCGGGCCAGGATTGCGCGGCCTGCATGCTGTACCAGGGCAAGAAGGGCTCGGCCTCGGGCCCGTGCGGCGCCTTCCCCGGCAAGCAGGTGTCGGCGAAGGGCTGGTGCAGCGCCTTCTCGAAGATGGGTTGAGGCCCGTGCGGCATCGTGCGATGCCGCATTGTGGCGAAAACCGCAAAACGCCCGCCGTCGAACGATGGCGGGCGTTTTTTATTGCTTGAAAACGGTTCCGTCGCTTTCTACACTCGCTGCAAACCAGCGCGCCGCGGGCACCCCGCGCACCGCGCCGCCCGACACGGCGTACTGACGAGGACGAGGCACGCATGGCGACGATTGCGAATTCAACGAAAACGATCCGGCCCGAGCGTGCGCTGAACCGCCGCGCGGTGTTCGCCGCCGTGATCGGCAACGCGCTCGAGTGGTACGACTTCACGGTGTTCGGCTTCATGACGGTCGTGATCGCCGAGCTGTTCTTCCCGACCTCCAGCGAATATTCGTCGCTGCTGCTGACAACGGCGACGTTCGGCGTCGCGTTCTTCATGCGCCCGATCGGCGGCATCGTGTTCGGGCTGTACGCGGATCGCGCCGGCCGCAAGGCCGCGCTGTCCCTCGTGATCCTGTTGATGACGGGCGGCATCTTCCTGCTCGCGGTCGCGCCGCCCTACGCGGCGATCGGCATCGGCGGGCCGATCCTGATCGTGCTGGGCCGCCTGCTGCAGGGTTTCTCCGCGGGCGGCGAATTCGGCAGCGCGACGGCGCTGCTGATCGAGGCCGCGCCGTTCTCGAAACGCGGCTTCTACGGCAGCTGGCAGATGGCGAGCCAGGCGGCCGCGCTGCTGATCGGCGCGCTCGTCGGCGCGGCCGTCACGCGCGGGCTGTCGCACGATGCACTGCGCAGCTGGGGCTGGCGCGTGCCGTTCATCCTCGGGCTCGTGATCGGCCCGATCGGCTTCTACATCCGCCGCCATCTCGCCGATTCCGAAGCGTTCCTGCATGCGCAGCAGAACGCGCGCCGCGCGACGCTCGGCGAAGTGTTCACGCGCCACCCGCGCGAGGTGCTGTGCGGGCTCGGCTCGGTGATCGCGCTGACGGTGACGATCTACGTGCTGATCAGCTATCTGCCGACCTTCGCGGTGAAGCAGCTGAAGCTGCCCTACGCGGAATCGTTCTACGCGGTGATCGCCGGCAACCTGCTGCTGATGGTGCTGTCGCCGGTCGCGGGCGCGTGGTCGGACCGCATCGGCCGCAAGGGGCTGTCGCTGTGGTCGCTGGTGCTGACGCTCGCGCTGATGTATCCGCTGTTCGCGTGGCTCGACGCGGCGCCGAGCATCGCGCGGCTGATCGCGGTGCAGGTCGTGTTGTCGATCACGCTCGCGGGCTACTACGGGCCGTTCGGCGCGATGATCGCCGAACTGTTCCCGGCCAACGTGCGCTCGACCGGGCTGTCGATCGCGTACAACGTCGCGGTGATGCTGTTCGGCGGTTTCGGGCAGTTCATCGTCACGTGGCTGATCAAGGTCACGGGCACGCCGCTCGCGCCGACTTACTACGTGATGGCGGGAATCGCGCTGTCGATCGTCGCGGTCGCGTTCGTGCCCGCGCGCAGCGCCGATCTCGACGCACCCGCGTGACGACATGACGATTTGAAGACGATTATCGGATCGTTTCGCAAAACGCAATGATGTGCTGCGGAACACGCGGAAACGGCGCATCGAGCCTTCGTGTTCGCGCCCGAATTGTTTAGTCGTCGAACGAAACTTGCGCGAGATGAACGGAATTGTCGCTCGCGCGCGTTTTCGCATTTTTTACCCCCACTAAACATCGGCACAAACCCGCGCGGGCATGTAGAGGAGTTTTTTCTCCAGCTTGTTGCCACATCGTTAGCTCAAGTAATATCCGCGTACGCCGGCCCCTGGCGGGCCGGTTCCGACCTGGAGACCTGGAGGAAACATGGAATACAACCGTCTGTTGCACACCCTGCGTGTTACCGCCATTGCAGGCGTGGCAGCGGCATCGCTCGGCGTCGCGGGTTCTGCATTCGCACAGATTCCGAACAAAACGCTCGTCTACTGCTCAGAAGGCAGCCCGGCGGGTTTCGATTCCGCGCAATTCACGACCGGCGTCGATTTCACCGCCGCCACGTTCACCGTCTACAACCGCCTCGTCGAATTCGAGCGCGGCGGCACGAAGGTCGAGCCGGGCCTCGCCGAGAAATGGGACGTATCGTCCGACGGCAAGGTGTACACGTTCCACCTGCGCCACGGCGTGAAGTTCCACACGACCGACTTCTTCAAGCCGACGCGTGAATTCAACGCGGACGACGTGCTGTTCACGTTCCAGCGCATGCTCGACCCGAACCAGGCGTTCCGCAAGGCGTACCCGGTGTCGTTCCCGTACTTCACCGACATGGGCCTCGACAAGCTGATCACGAAGGTCGAGAAGGTCGATCCGTACACCGTGAAGTTCACGCTGGCCGAGCCGAATGCGCCGTTCATCCAGAACATGGCGATGGAATTCGCGTCGATCCTGTCGGCCGAATACGGCGACCAGCTGATGAAGGCCGGCAAGGCCGCCGACATCAACCAGAAGCCGGTCGGCACGGGCCCGTTCATCTTCCGCAGCTACACGAAGGATGCGACGATCCGGTTCGACGGCAATCCTGATTACTGGAAGAAGGGCGAAGTGAAGATCTCGAAGCTGATCTTCTCGATCACGCCCGACCCGGGCGTGCGCGTGCAGAAGATCAAGCGCAACGAATGCCAGGTGATGAGCTATCCGCGTCCGGCCGACATCGCGACGCTGAAGGCCGATTCGGGTGTCGACATGCCGTCGCAGGCAGGCTTCAACCTCGGCTACCTCGCGTACAACGTCGAGCACAAGCCGGTCGACAAGCTCGAGGTGCGTCAGGCGCTCGACATGGCGATCAACAAGAAGGCGATCCTCGAATCCGTCTACCAGGGCGCCGGCCAGGCGGCTTCCGCGCCGATGCCGCCGACCCAATGGTCGTACGACAAGAACCTGAAGATGGCCGCGTACGACACCGCGAAGGCGAAGGCGCTGCTGGCGAAGGCCGGTTATGCGAACGGCTTCGAGATCACGCTGTGGGCGATGCCCGTGCAGCGCGCGTACAACCCGAACGCCCGCCTGATGGCCGAGATGATCCAGGCCGACTGGGCGAAGATCGGCGTGAAGGCGAAGATCGTCACGTACGAGTGGGGCGAGTACATCAAGCGCGCGCACTCGGGCGAGCAGGACACGATGCTGATCGGCTGGACGGGCGACAACGGCGACCCGGACAACTGGCTCGGCACGCTGCTCGGCTGCGAAGCGATCAAGGGCAACAACTTCTCGCACTGGTGCTACAAGCCGTTCGACGAGCTGGTCCAGAAGGGCCGCACGACGACGGGCCAGGACGCGCGGACGAAGCTCTACACGCAGGCCCAGCAGATCTTCGCGCAACAGCTGCCGTTCTCGCCGATCGCGAACTCGACGGTCTACCAGCCGGTGCGCAAGAACGTGGTCGACATGCGTATCGAGCCGCTCGGCTATGCTCGTTTCGACGGTGTTGGCGTGAAGTAATACGCCTGTCGTAAGCTGTCGCGAAGACCGGCTAATTCATCCGGCGGCGGGAGGCCAAAAGCTTCCCGTCGCCGGTCGCACATTTCCCACAAGAAAATACGAGACGCATCATGTTCACATTCGTGTTGCGCCGCGTGGGGATGGTGATCCCGACCTTCATCGGCATCACCATCCTGGCGTTTGCGCTGATTCACCTGATACCGGGCGACCCCATCGAAGTGATGATGGGCGAGCGCGGCGTCGATCCCGCGATGCATGCGGAGGCGATGAAACGCCTCGGGCTCGACCAGCCGCTGCCCATGCAGTACCTCCACTACATCGGCCGGGCGCTGCATGGCGACCTCGGCACGTCGATCATCACCAACACGAGCGTCGCGGGCGAGTTCTTCGCGCGCTTCCCGGCGACCGTCGAACTGTCGCTGTGCGCGCTCGTGTTCGCGCTCGCGGTCGGCCTGCCGGCCGGCGTGATCGCCGCGCTGCGGCGCGGCTCGGTCGTCGATCACGGCGTGATGGGCACCGCGCTCACCGGCTACTCGATGCCGATCTTCTGGTGGGGGCTGATCCTCATCATGGTGTTTTCGTCATACCTCGGCTGGACGCCCGTGTCGGGGCGCATCGCCGTCGAATACGACTTCCCGCATCCGACGGGCTTCATGCTGATCGACGCGCTGCTCGCGCCGGACGAAGGCTCGTTCAAGTCGGCGGTCAGCCACCTGATCCTGCCCGCGATCGTGCTCGGCACGATCCCGCTCGCGGTGATCGCACGCATGACGCGCTCGTCGATGCTCGAAGTGCTGCGCGAGGACTACATCCGCACCGCACGCGCGAAGGGGCTGTCGCCCGCGCGCGTGGTCGTCGTGCATGCGCTGCGCAATGCGCTGATCCCGGTCGTCACCGTGATCGGCCTGCAGATCGGCACGCTGCTCGCGGGCGCCGTGCTGACCGAGACGCTCTTTTCGTGGCCCGGTGTCGGCAAGTGGCTGATCGATGCGATCGGCCGTCGCGACTATCCGGTCGTCCAGGGCGGCATCCTGCTGATCGCGACGCTCGTGATCGTCGTGAACCTGGTCGTCGACCTGCTGTACGGCGTGCTGAATCCGCGCATCCGCCACACGAGGTAATTCCATGAGCAATCTGCAAAACACCTTGCCGAGCGAATCCGCGCCGGCCGGCGGCCGTGCGCTCGCGCTGCGCGAGTTCTGGGCCAACTTCTCGCGCAACCGCGGCGCCGTCGGCGCCGGGATCGTCGTGATCGTGCTGATCCTGGTCGCGCTGCTCGCACCGCTGCTCGCGCCGCACAGCCCGGTCGAGCAATACCGCGACTACGTGAAGATTCCGCCCGCGTGGCTCGCGGGCGGCAACTGGCAATTCATCCTCGGCACCGACGAAGCGGGCCGCGACATCCTGTCGCGCCTGATGTTCGGCGCGCGGATGTCGTTCTGGATCGGCTTCGTGTCGGTCGTGCTCGCGCTGATCCCCGGCATCGTGCTCGGGCTCGTCGCCGCGTTCTTCCAGAAATGGGCCGACACGCCCGTGATGCGCATCATGGACGTGCTGCTCGCGCTGCCGTCGCTGCTGCTCGCGGTCGCGGTCGTCGCGATCATCGGCCCGGGCCTCACCAACACGATGTTCGCGATCGCGATCGTCGCGCTGCCGGCCTATGTGCGTCTCACGCGTGCGTCGGCGCTCGGCGAGCTGCAGAAGGAGTACGTGACGGCGTCGCGCGTGGCCGGTGCCGGCACGCTGCGCCTGATGTTCTCGCAGGTGCTGCCGAACTGCACGGCGCCGCTGATCGTGCAGGCGACGCTCGGCTTCTCGTCGGCGATCCTCGACGCGGCCGCGCTCGGCTTCCTCGGCCTCGGCGTGCAGCCGCCGACCGCCGAGTGGGGCGCAATGCTCGCTTCTGCGCGCGACTACATCGACAACGCATGGTGGATCGTGACGATGCCCGGCCTGTCGATCCTGATTTCGGTGCTCGCGATCAACCTGCTCGGCGACGGGCTGCGCGACGCGCTCGATCCCAAACTGAAGCGGATGGCATGACATGAGCGAGAACCTACTGACCATCCGCAATCTCGCGGTGAACTTCAACGGCCTGCCCGCCGTCGACCGGATCAACCTGTCGATCGCGCCGGGCGAGGTGGTGGGCGTTGTCGGCGAATCGGGCTCGGGCAAGAGCGTGACGATGATGGCGCTGATGGGCCTGATCGACGCACCAGGCAAGGTGACGGCCGACGAGGTCACGTTCAACGGCGTGGACCTGCTGAAGGCATCGCCGAAAGCGCGCCGCAAGATCGTCGGCAAGGACATCGCGATGGTGTTCCAGGATGCGCTGACGAGCCTGAACCCGAGCTACACCGTCGGTTACCAGATCAAGGAAGTGCTGAAGCTGCACGAAGGGCTGCGCGGCGACGCGCTGCACCGGCGCGCGCTCGAACTGCTCGACCAGGTCGGCATTCCCGATGCGAAGAACCGCATCGCGTCGTTCCCGCACCAGATGTCGGGCGGGATGAACCAGCGCGTGATGATCGCGATGGCCGTCGCGTGCAACCCGAAGCTGCTGATCGCCGACGAGCCGACCACCGCGCTCGACGTGACGATCCAGGCGCAGATCATGGACCTGCTCGTCAAGCTGCAGAAGGAGCGCGGGATGGCGCTCGTGCTGATCTCGCACGACCTGGCCGTGGTGTCGGAAGTCGCGCAGCGTGTCGCGGTGATGTATGCGGGCGAGGTCATCGAGACCAATCGCGTGCCCGACATCTTCCGCGCGCCGCATCATCCGTACACCGAAGCGCTGCTCGCCGCGATTCCCGAGCACAATAAGGGGGCGCGTCGCCTTGCCGCATTGCCGGGCATGGTGCCGGGCCGCGATGATCGCCCGTCCGGGTGCCTGTTCGCGCCGCGCTGCAAGTACGTCGTCGACGATTGCCGCAAGGCGCGGCCGGCGCTCGATACGCTGGTGCCGGCCAACGATGCGATGCGTGCGCGTTGCATCAAGCCGCTCAATGTTTCCAACCTCGACCTGACGGGAGGTGCACGATGAATGCAGTCAATCAGACGCGTGCCACGCCGCACGACGAGGAAGCCGTGCTCGTGGCCGACGGCCTCGCGAAACACTATTCGGTGAAACGCGGGATGTTCGGGCAGGGTACGGTGAAGGCGTTGAACGGCGTGTCGTTCTCGCTGAAGCGCGGCAAGACGCTCGCCGTCGTCGGCGAATCGGGCTGCGGAAAATCCACGCTCGCGCGCCAGCTCACGATGATCGAGACGCCCACCGCGGGCCACCTGACGATCGACGGCAAGGACGTCGCCGGCGCGAACCGCGAGACGGTCGCCGACCTGCGCCGCCGCGTGCAGATGGTGTTCCAGAACCCGTTCGCGTCGCTGAACCCGCGCAAGACCGTCGAGCAGACGCTTTCCGAGCCGCTCGAGATCAACGCGAACCTGACGGCCGCCGAACGCGCGCAGCGCATCGCGCAGATCATGCGCACGGTCGGCCTGCGGCCCGAACACGCGAAGCGCTATCCGCACATGTTCTCGGGCGGCCAGCGCCAGCGTGTCGCGATCGCGCGCGCGATGATCCTCGATCCGCGCATCGTCGTCGCCGACGAGCCGGTGTCCGCGCTCGACGTGTCGATCCAGGCGCAGATCCTGAACCTGTTCATGGATCTGCAGGAGCAGTTCAAGACGAGCTACGTGTTCATCTCGCACAACCTGTCGGTGGTCGAGCACGTCGCGGACGACGTGATGGTGATGTACTTCGGCAGCGTCGCGGAGCTCGGCGACAAGGCGACGATCTACGCGCGGCCGCGCCATCCGTACACGCGCGCGCTGATGTCGGCGACGCCGGCGATCTTCGAGGAAGACCGCCGCGTGCAGATCAAGCTGCAGGGTGAACTGCCGTCGCCGCTCAATCCGCCGTCGGGCTGCGCGTTCCACCAGCGTTGCCCGTATGCGGTCGAGCGCTGCCGTGCGGAGGAGCCGCAGCTGCGCGAGGTCGACGGCCGGCGCGTGGCCTGCCATCGGGCCGAGGAGGTAGGGGAGGCGAATGCCTGAAGTGATGGCGGCGCGCGCGTCCGGCGTGCGCCGTGCGGGGGCAAGCGGCGCGCGCGTGATGCGCGCGTACCGCTACGCGCGGCGCTGGGGCGTGCGTACCGTCACGGGCGCGGCGCTGGCCGGCGCGTGCGTGGCGGCCAGCCTCGTGGTTCCCGTCGAATCCGCGCGCGCCGAAGGGCGCGCGCCGGCCACTTCACCGATCCATCCGTCGCAAGTCCCGCCGCCCGGCATGAGCCTGCCGGGCTTTCATGCACCCGCCGCGTCGAACGGCACGGTCGCGAGCGGCGCGGTGCGCGTGCAGCCCGCGCGCATGCCGTTCTACGTCGCGACCAAGGGGCGTGTCACGCTCTACGTGCTCGGCACGCTGCACACGGGCGACCCGTCCGATTACCCGAGCGCGCAGCCGTTCCGGCCGCGCATTCTCGCGGCGCTCGCCGCGTCGCCGACGCTCGCGCTCGAACTGTCGCCCGACGACCTGCTCGAATCGCAGGACGACGTGTCGAAGTACGGCGTATGCCGCTATCCGTGCCTGCAGCGCCTGCTGCCGGAGCCGCTGTGGCAGCGGCTCGCGGCGCGCCTGCGCGGCAACCCGGCCGCGCTCGCCGAGATCCGCAAGATGCGGCCGTGGCTCGCGGCGCTCGTCGTCGAGACCTACGATTCGCTGTCGGCCGGCCTGCAGACCGAATACGGCACCGAGGCGCAGTTGCAGAATGTGTTCCTGAAGAAGAAGGGCGGCCGCGTGATCGGGCTCGAGACGCTCGCCGAACAGATGCGCGCGTTCACCGGGCTGACGCTCGCCGAGCAGCGCGAGATGCTCGCGCAGGACATGGTGCAGACGCCCGCGCAGAACGCCGACGACATCAAGGCGCTGCATCGACTGTGGCGAATTGGCGACGCCGATGCGATCTCGGCGTGGGCCGTCGCGAAGAGCGAACGGCTCGCGCGTTCGAAGGTGTTGTCGGCGTCGATCGACAACAAGATCGTGTACGAGCGCAACCGCCGCTTTGTTGCACGGATGACGGCAATCGCCGCACCGAACCGGCCGCTGTTCGTCGCGATCGGCGCGCTGCATCTGGGTGGCCCGCGCGGCGTGCTCGAATTGTTGCGCCAGCAAGGATACCGGGTCGACGCGAACTGATCGCGCCCGACGGCCCGCACCGATCTTCCCCTGTTTGATTGGCCTCGCGCACCCGCGGCGAAACGCGTGCGCGTAGGCGGCAATCGATAAGGAAAACCCTTGAATCGTCGGAAAATAGCGTTTAAAACGATTGACATCCCGTTCCGCCAATATCTATTCTTCACCCCACAAGTTGAAAAAATGAAAAGAATAGATAAGTTCTACGGGGTAGCAGAAATAAGCGCGGGGTTAGCGTTGCCGGCACGTGAAGCACGTGCCGGCCGCGGAGTGTCTGCATGCACGGCGGGGCCAATCATCGTCGGACAAAACATGCATGCAGGCCGACTTGCAGATAAGCAACGTTCCGTCGTCTGACCGGGGAATGCAGTGATCGGGCGGCGGCGGACGTTTTTTAATCCGGAAGATTTTTCCGGTCACCGTCGAAAGACGGTTTCGGGGGGCGAATCGACAGACGGCGAAGCCGCAGCGATTGCGCCAACGGAAAAGCGCCACGAGGGCGCTTTTTTCTTTTGTGCCGCCGATCCGTTCCGATCGTGATCGCGTGCGTCCTGATGCGCTGCTGCGCATCGCCCCCTCGCTTGCCGGACACGCCGGCATGATCCATACACCGCCTGCTGGCGCATCTGTTCCATCGTCGAATCGCGCCCTGCACGCGCATCGGGCGTGCACTACGCTCCACGGATTGGCGGATTGGACGGTATGCGATTGTTTCGAGATGCCCGCGATGGCACCGTCGACGTTCTGCCTCAGGTGCGAACAGGAGTGGACGGATGCAACGAGAAGGACGCGAGCGCCTGCCGGTGCTGGTGGTCGATGGGCACCCGATCGTCGCGGATGCGATCGGCGGGGTGCTCGTTGACCTCGACAGCCGGCTCGACGTTACGGTTTGTCACAGTGCAGTCGGTGCGATCGACGCTTTTCGTCGGGTGCCCACGTGGTTCCGGATTCTTGTGGATCTCGAGATGCCCCGCGGCGGGCTGGCGCTGGCACGACAGTTTCATGCGTCGGGTATTGCCGATCGATGCGCGATCGTCACGGCCGGCGCGCGGCCGTCGTGGATCGCCGAGGCGAAGCGCCTCGGCATGATCGCGTACGTCGTCAAGGATGCACCGCTCGGCGTGTTCTCCGGCGCATTGCAGTCGATACTCGACGGGCGCCCTGCGTTTCCGGAAATCGCGGCGGGCATGCGGTTGACGGCGCGCCAGCAGGATGTGCTGCAGTTGCTTTGCGCGGGGTATTCGACGAAGGAAATCGCGGTGATGCTGAGTCTGGCCATCGGCACGGTCGACAATCACATTGCGAGCGCGATGCGGATACTGGGTGTGAGGAATCGCACACACGCCATTACGCGGGCACTCGCGCTCGGGATGATCGATGCGTGCGAAGGTGAGGGATGGGAGAGCGGATCGGGCGAGCCGGTTGCCCGCAAGCGTGGCGCGATGTCGGCGTGAACGAGCATGTTGATCCGCTGTCAGCGTCGTCGCGGCCGGCTGAGAACTATTTCGAGCAAGAGCGAATACACGAGGAATACGACGGCCCCTGCGCTCCATTTGAACAGTTCCCATGTGCCCAGCAGGTACAGCGCTAGTGCGGACAGTGTGGAAAATATGAGACCTCTGACTGCTCCGCCAGCCAGGGTGCCGATCCACCCACCTCCCAGACGAGGAGCAAGAGGACCGAGAAAGATGCCGTACCGGGCAAATTTTCTGAGCGTTTCGGCGAGGGTTTTGTTTTTCATTGATTGACGGGCCGCATGATCGATTCGGACGATCTCGTCCAACGGACATCGTTTCGGTGGTGTCGCACAAACAGGGTCGATCAGCCGGCGCGTGTCGCGGCTAGTGGCGATGGGCCCAACGGCAGACTACTTCGCTTCCCAGCATGGCAAGAAACGTGAGCGCTGTGGATGCGATCCAGGACATAGGGGTTCCGATGTCGCTGAAGCAAAGAACGACAGCATTGACGATTGCGAACAGCGCCGTTTTCGCGGCGGCGGCCATGATAATTCCGGTGCGCCCGCCTCCGAAGCGGGGTGCAAGCGGACTGAAATGAACCCGGCGAATCAGGGGGGCGTTTCAGTGCGTTCATTGCGGTCGGAATTTCATCGGTTTGAGTTCGTTCGGGCTTTCCGCACGACGCGTGACGTCAGTGTCGATTTTTGCGGCTCCATCGGAATTCGACCCAGAGCGAGTAGAAAAGCGCGGCTGACGTGACGATTAGCCACCCGAAAGTCTTTTGTGACGAGAAGGCGCGAAGCAGAATCGCATAGGGAAGCGAAACTATCGCTGTCCGGATGGTTGCGGCAAGAATGATGCCCTTCCAGTTGCCTCCGAAACGGGGGGCTAGCGGAGCAAGAAAAACGCCGTAGGTCCAGTATCTCGTCAGCATGTCGGTGACCGTGCGGAGTTTCATTGGCTGGAGCGCTTTTTGATCAAGAATTGTCAGGTCGGGGAGGAACATTGCCCCGGCCGGGTCGGTCGGGGCTTCGACTCGATCAGAACCGGCAAATCCAGCTTTGGGAAGGGAAATTCCCTCCGCCAGCAAGAATGGCCATTTGAGGGCCGGCCAGCGCTCCCAGCGCTGTTGCGATCGCGAGGTCGGCGAGATTGATCGGGTTCGGATTGAGCGTGCAGGTAATTGCGCCGCTGGCTTGGTTGGTTTCGTTTTGCGTCAGAACTCGCATGATTTAGGTATCCTATAAATATGAGCAAGCCGATCGCTATTCGATTGACTGTCTCCCCTCAAACTTAACAGCGGTTCGGTCGTCAGAAAATATGGAATTTCTCACGGTTTTTTGAGACAAGGCGTTCCGTGATTTTGGCGAAGTGTTCGTGAGCTTCTCCGCGGCCCCGGCGGATCGGTTTTTTGGGCGCAGGTCAAAGGAGTCGCAATAGCGTGCCTTTCGAATGGAGGCGCTGGCCGAGAGGGAGACTTCGGGGAGCGGTCGAAATCTGTCGTTTTCGACGATGGGAGAAACTTGGCGACCGGTGAAGGCGCGTCGCGTCGGATGCTCAGGCTATCGCGACGCACGCAGGCGATGCGGCTTGCACTCAAGAAGCGCTACGCGTGGAGCAAGGGACTGCTGGCGGGGGATGGCTTACGTCCCCTCGTCCGCCTGCAGCGCACCCGGCGCCACCACATCGACACCGGAGGCCTCGAGCGCCGCTCGAATCCGCTTCGCGAACGCGAGCGCATGCGGCCCGTCGCCATGCAGGCAGACGGTCTGCGCATTGAGCGGCACCCATTCGCCGCTCAGTGCCCGCACCTGCCGGTTGCGCACCATGTCGAGCGTGCGCGCGAGCACCGCGTCTTCGTCGTCGATCAGCGCGCCGGGCTGGCTGCGCGGCACGAGCGAGCCGTCCGCGCGGTAGCCGCGATCGGCGAACACTTCCTCCACCGCGGCGAGCCCCGCATGCCGTGCGGCTGCGACGAACACGCTGTTCGCGAGCCCGAACACCGCGAGCGACGGATCGAAGTCGCGGATCGCGGACACCACCGCATCGGCGATCATCGGGTCGCGCGCGGCCTGGTTGTACAGCGCGCCGTGCGGCTTCACGTGCGCGATGCGCCCGCCTTCGGCCTGCGCGATCGCCGACAGCGCGCCGAGCTGGTACAGCACGCCGGCATAGATGTCGCCAGCCGGCAGCTGCATTTCCTTGCGGCCGAAATTCTCCGGATCGTGAAAGCTCGGGTGCGCGCCGATCGACACGCCCTTCTGCACGGCCCAGCGCACGCAGTCGCGCATCGCATTCGCGCCGCCTGCATGCCAGCCGCATGCGATGTTCGCCGATGTGACGAGGTCGAGCAGCGCCTCGTCCGATCCGCATCCTTCGCCGAGATCGGCATTCAGATCGATTTCCATGGTGTTCCTCGTCCACTGATTGCGTGGCCCGTTCTTGCTGCTACTGCCTTCGGTACTGCTACCGCCATCGTCATGCCGCGCGCGACTGGGCGCGGCGGCGCGCTTCCTCGCGCAGGTCGATCGCCACGTCGATCTGCCGCAGATAGGCACGTTCTGCGGCCAGGGCGGCGCGCGCGGCGTCGGGTGTCGTGCGCACGAAGCGGATCGGCAGGTTGAGCCGCGCCTGCGCGAGTTTCCACAGGTCCGCACGGATCACCGTGCCGATCTTCGGGTAGCCGCCGGTGGTCTGCGCGTCATGCATCAGCACGATCGGCTGGCCGTTCGGCGGCACCTGGATCGTGCCGGGCAGCACCGCATGCGACAGCAGCTCGGCCGGCCGCTCGCGCATGAGTTCGACGCCCGCAAGCCGATAACCCATGCGGTTGCTGTTCGCCGTGACGAGCCATTCCTCGTCCCAGAACGCCTGCTGCGCATCGGCGGCGAACGACGCGTAGTCGGGGCCCGGCAGCACGCGCACGGGCATCGCCCACGGCGCATGCGCGGGGCGATGGCGGCGCGGCGGCTCGTCGACGCGCGCGAACGCGCACCACGCCGGCGCCTTTACGCCGAATTCGGGCGCATCGGCCGCGAGGCACCCCATCCCGGCCGGAAGCACGCCGACCGGGAGGCGATCGCCGTCGCGCAGCGCGCGGCCGCCGAGGCCGCCGAAGCGCGACGCGAGATCGGTGCTGCGCGAGCCGAGCATCGGCAGCACGTCGATGCCGCCGGCGATGCACAGGTAGCCGCGCATCCCGCGTTTCGCGGCCGGCAGCACGAGCGTCTGCCCGGCCTCGACCGGCAGGCTCCACCACGAATATACGCGCCGGCCGTCGAGCGTGGCGCCGAACTCGGTGCCGGTGATCGCGATGCGGGTCGCGCGCGTGAAGCGGAAGGCGGCCGGGCCGATCGTGATTTCGACGGCGGCCGCGTCGGGACGGTTGCCGACCAGCCGGTTGCCGACCTCGAGCGCGAGGCTGTCGAGCGCGCCGCCCTGCGCGACGCCGAGATGGCGCGAGCCGCGGCGGCCGAGATCCTGCACGGTGGACAGCGGGCCGGCCCGCACCACCTCGATGGTGCCCGGTGCGTTGTTCTGGGTCATCGCGCGTCGACTCCCGCAATGGTGAAGCGCACGCGGTCGCCGGGCAGCAGCAGCGTCGGCTGCGGCCGCGCCGGATCGAACAGCACGTGCGACGTGCGGCCGATCAGTTGCCAGCCGCCGGGAGACGTGGCCGGGTAGATGCCTGTCTGTGCGCCGCCGATGCCGACCGAGCCGGCCGGCACCTCGAGGCGCGGCGCCGCGCGGCGCGGCGTGTGCAGCGCGGCATCGAGCCCGCCGAGATAGGCGAAACCCGGCTGGAAGCCGACGAAGAACACGACGTAGGCGCCGGCTGCGTGGCGCGCGACGACTTCGTCGGCCGACAGGCCGGTATGGGCGGCGACGGCCGCCAGGTCGGGGCCGGCGGCGCCGCCGTACTCGACCGGGATTTCGACCTCGCGACCGTCCGCATGCTCGACGTCGGCCGTCTCCCACGCGTCACGCAGCGCGGGCGTGAGCGAGTCGGCCGTCGCGGCGAGCGGGTCGAACACGATGGTCAGGTTGTTCATGCCGGGGACGACGTCGATCACGTCGGGCCACGCGCGCGCGGCCTCGGCAACGGCCCAGACGCGGCGCTGGCAATCGAGCGTGGCGGGCGGCGGCACCTCGCAGACGAGGGCGGCATCGCCGAGCGGATAAATGCGGGGTTGCGTCATCGGACTGGCACGGTTCGGACGGCAATGTTAGCGCACATTGTCAATAAAATATCGACAACTTCCCAATAAGCGTTTTCGCCTAGCCCGTATGTCCGGGCTTCTGGCGTACACTCGGCACACCCTGTCATCCGGCTTGCTCCGTCTTTACATGAAGCGTCCTGCGACCAAGATCGTGTCATCCGAACACCTCGTTTCCGATTCGAGCGCGGAGCTGTCGGAGCTCGAATACGGGCTCATCATGGCAGGCAACGCGTTCAACCGGTGGATGGTGCGCTGCATGTCGGCGGCCGGCGCGAAGGACATGACGGCGGTCGAGGTGTCGCTGCTGCATCACGTCAGCCACCGTGAACGCAAGAAGAAGCTCGCCGACATCTGCTTCGTGCTCAATATCGAGGATACGCACGTCGCGACCTATGCGCTGAAAAAACTGATCGCCCGCGGCTATGTGAAGAGCGAGAAGAGCGGCAAGGAAGTATTCTTCTTCGCGACCGACGCGGGCCGCGAGCTGTGCCTGAAGTACCGCGAGGTGCGCGAGCACTGCCTGATCGAGACGCTGAAGGACAGCGGGCTCACCAACGAGCAGATCGGCGACGCGGCGCAGTTGCTGCGCAATGCATCGGGCCTGTACGACACGGCCGCGCGCGCGGCGGCGTCGCTGTAAACGGTTGGGTCAGGGCCGGGGTGGCGCCGGCCGTGGCGCGCGGCAATGCGCCGGCGGGCGTGCGACGACGGACGCGGCGGCGCCCGCCGCATCATCCGGCGGCCGGGTAGAGCGCGCCGTCGGTCACGATCCAGCCCAGTGCGAGATCGTGCGCTTCGGCCGGCAGTGCGTCGACGCGGCACGCTTCATAGGCGATGCCGACCGTCACGGGCGGCCGGCTGCCCGGCCACGCGGCGAGCGTGCGATCGTAATAGCCACCGCCGTAGCCGAGCCGGTAGCGCTGCGGATCGAATCCCACACAGGGAATCAGCAACAGGTCGGGCACGACGACGATTCCCGACGCCGGTTCCGGAATCCGGTGATGGCCTTCGCGCATCGGCGTGTGCGTGTCCCATGCATGGAACTCGAGCGGCGTGTGCCGCTCGCCGATCACGGGCAGCGCCGCGCGCCGGCCGGCACCGGCCGCGCACCAGGCGAGCACCGCATCGCGCGCATCGAATTCACCCGGCAGCGGCCAGTAGAACCCGACCGTGCGCGGCGCGAGCCGTTCGAGCAGCGTGCGCAGCCGCGCGTCGAGCGCGGCATTCGCGGCGGGTTGCGACGCGGCGTCGCGACGCGCGCCGGACAGCGTTTTGCGTAGCGCAACCTTCGGGTTCGGCACAGGGTTGCGTGCTATGCTTTCGCTCACTTCGTGCTCCATTCAAAACGATGTCGAACAGCCTTTTCCGAGTATATCGCGCGGTCGCGCTGACGCTTTCGGCCACCGCGCTCGTCGCGGGCACGGCCGCGTGCGCCGCACCGAACGACGATACGGTCTCCGGGGACGACCAGACCTTCGTGCAGCTTCGTGAAGCCGCGCGCCGCAACGACGCCGCGAAAGCCGCGCAGCTCGCGTCGATGATTCCGAACTATCCGGTACCGTCCTACGTCGAGTATTTCCAGATCAAGCCGCAGTTGTTCGATTCGACGGGCCGCGCGCGCGTGGATGCGCCGGACGCGCCCGTGCAGTCGTTCCTGCAGCGCTACGATGGCCAGGCGATCGCCGACCGCCTGCGCAACGACTACCTGCTCGTGCTCGGCGCGCGCCACGACTGGCGCAACTTCGACGATCAATACAAGCGCTTCGTGCTCGACGACGACACGCAGGTCAAGTGTTATGCGCTCGAATCGCGCGCGGCGCGCGGCGAGAACGTCGCCGATGCGGCACGCGCGCTGCTCGTCGAGCCGAAGAATTACGGCGACGCATGCGTCGACCTGATCACCGCGCTGACGGTCAACCAGCAGTTCACGAGCGACGACGTGTGGCAGCAGGCGCGCCTCGCGTACGAGCAGAACTACACGACGCTCGGCGGCAAGATCGTCGACGCGCTCGGCGCGCGTCCGGTCGGCTTCGACCAGGCGACGAGCGCGCCGCCGCTGTACCTCGCGCGCGGCGTCGGCCCCGACGCGACGTCGCACCAGCTCGCGCTGATCGCGCTCGGCCGCATGGCGCGCAACGATCCGGACGCGGCCGCCGGCATGCTCACGACGATCGCGCCTTCGCTGACCAAACAGGAGCAGGCGATCGCGTGGGGCGCGATCGGCTACCAGGGCGCGATCAAGCGCTCGCCGCTCGCATCGGTCTGGTATGCGAAATCCAAGAATGCGCCGCTGTCGAACCCGGGCTACGAATGGCGCACGCGCGCCGCGCTGCTCGCCGGCAACTGGCCGATGGTGCGCTGGTCGATCGAGCAGATGCCGCCGTCGCTGCGCGACGATCCGGCGTGGATCTACTGGCATGCGCGCGCGCTCAAGCAGAGCGGCGACACGCTGCAGGCGAACCAGGAATTCGAGCAGGTCGCCGGGCAGTACAACTTCTACGGGCAGCTCGCCGGTGAAGAGCTCGGCCAGCGCACGACGATCCCGCCGCGCACGAAGGTGAGCGACGCCGAGATCGACGCGATGGGCAAGATTCCGGGCTTCGCGCTCGCGCAGCGTTTCTACGCGCTGAACCTGCGCCTCGAGGGCAACCGCGAATGGAACTGGCCGCTGCGCGGGATGACCGATCGCCAGCTGCTCGCGGCCGCCGAGTACGGCAAGCGTGTCGACCTGCTCGACCGCACGGTCAACACGGCCGACCGCACGAAAGCGGAGCACGATTTCACGCTGCGCTACCCGTCGCCGTACCGCAACATCGTCGAGCGCTACGCGCAGTCGACGGGCCTCGACACCGAATGGGCGTACGGGCTGATCCGCCAGGAGTCGCGCTTCATCACGAGCGCGCGTTCGTCGGTGGGCGCGGGCGGCCTGATGCAGCTGATGCCGGCCACCGCGCAGATGGTCGCGAAGAAGCTCGGCCTCGGCACGATCTCACGCACGCAGATGCACGACATCGATACCAACATCCAGCTCGGCACCTGGTATCTGGCTGACATCTACAACAACTTCGACAGCTCGCCGGTGCTCGCCACGGCCGGCTACAACGCGGGCCCGGGCCGGCCGCGCCAGTGGCGCCAGGTGTTGACGCAGCCGGTCGAAGGCGCGATCTTCGCAGAAACGATTCCGTTCAACGAGACGCGCGACTACGTGAAGAACGTGCTGTCGAACACCGTCTATTACGCGGCGCTCTTCGAGGGCAAACCGCAGTCGTTGAAGAAACGTCTAGGCATGATCTCGCCCTGATAAGCAATCTTCACACTGCCGCGCGAGACGCGGCAGTGTTCTTTTGAGGCCCACATCATGGATCGCCAGACCGTCGCGCTGCTGGGCGGCACCGGCTTCATCGGCAGCCGGCTCGTCAATGCGCTGATCGAAGCCGGCAAGCAGGTACGGATCGGCACGCGCCGGCGCGACCACGCGCGCCACCTGCAGATGCTGCCGGTCGAAATCGTCGAGCTCGAAGCGCTCGACACGCGCACGCTCGCGCGCTTCGTCGCCGGTGCGCACGCGGCGATCAACCTCGTCGGCGTGCTGCACGGCGGCCGCGGTACGCCCTACGGGCCCGGCTTCGAGCGCGCGCACGTCACGCTGCCGGCCGCGCTCGCGACCGCCTGCACCGAGGCGGGCGTGCGGCGCGTGCTGCACATGAGCGCGCTCGGCGCCGATTCGCATGGCGCGAGCATGTACCAGCGCTCGAAGGGCGACGGCGAGGCCGCGCTGCATGCGATCGCGGCGACCGATTCGCTCGCGCTGACGATCTTCCGCCCGTCGGTCGTGTTCGGCCCCGGCGATGCGTTCCTCAACACGTTCGCGAACCTGCAGCGCACGGTGCCCGTGCTGCCGCTCGCGATGCCCGACGCGCGCTTCCAGCCCGTGTTCGTCGGCGATGTCGTGCGCGCGTTCGTCAACACGCTCGATCTCGCGGCCGCGCACGGCAAGACCTACGAACTCGGCGGCCCGACCGTCTACACGCTCGAGCAGCTGGTCCGCTATTGCGGCACGCTGGTCGGCCGGCAGGCACGCATCGTGCGGCTGCCCGACGCGCTCGCGCGGCTGCAGGCGAGCGTGTTCGAATGCCTGCCCGGCGAGCCCGTGCTCACGCGCGACAATCTCGCGACGATGTCGGTGCCGAACGTGCTGTCGGGGCCGCTCGCGCCGGAGCTCGGGATCTCGCCCGCGAGTCTCGAAAGCATCGCGCCCGCGTATCTCGGCCAGGCCGCGCAGCGGTCCCGGTTCGACTGGTTCCGCTCGCGCCGCTAGGCGTTCAGCTTCACCCTTTTCACCTTCTCGCTTTCCGGAACACCGTCATGAAACTCGTCATTGGAGACAAGAACTACTCGTCGTGGTCGATGCGTCCGTGGCTGCTGCTCGTGCATTTCGGCATCCCGTTCGACGAGATCGCGATCGAGCTGCGCCACGACGACACGGCCGCACGCATCCTCGAGTATTCGCCGTCCGGCAAGGTGCCGTGCCTGATCGACGACCACGGCGTCGCGATCTGGGATTCGCTCGCGATCGCCGAGACGCTCGCCGAACGCTATCCGCAGTTTCCGATGTGGCCGGCCGATCCGCTCGAGCGCGCGCATGCGCGCTGCGTCGCGGCCGAGATGCATGCGGGCTTCGCGGCGCTGCGCACGCAGATGGGCATGAACGTGCGCGCGTCGATGCCGGGGCGCGGCGCGACGCCCGATGCGCTCGCCGACGTCGCGCGCATCGACGCGTTGTGGAGCGCGTGCCTCGAGGCGTCGGGCGGGCCGTTCCTGTTCGGCGAATTCGGGATTGCCGATGCGATGTACGCGCCCGTCGTGATGCGCTTCAACACGTACGCGCCGGGCCTGTCGCCGGAGGCGGCCGGTTATGCGGCCCGCGTGACGGCGCTGCCGGCCGTCCAGCGCTGGATCGACGCCGCGCGCCGTGAAACGAACGTGATCGCTGAATTCGAGCCGCAGCCATGAACATCTACGCAGTAGGCGGTGCGATCCGCGACGAATTGCTCGGCGTGCCCGTGCAGGACCGCGACTACGTGGTGGTGGGCGCGACCCCCGAGCAGATGGCCGCGCAGGGTTTCCGGCCGGTGGGCAAGGATTTCCCGGTCTTCCTGCATCCGCGGACGCAGGAGGAGTACGCGCTCGCACGCACCGAGCGCAAGACGGCGGCCGGTTATCACGGCTTCCAGTTTCATTACGCGCCGGACGTGACGCTCGACGAGGATCTCGCGCGGCGCGACCTGACGATCAACGCGATGGCGCGCGAGGTGAGCCCGGAGGGCGAGCTGGTCGGGCCCGTGATCGACCCGTTCGACGGGCAGGCCGACCTGCGCGCGCGCGTGTTCCGCCATGTGAGCGATGCGTTCGTCGAGGATCCGGTGCGGATCCTGCGCATCGCGCGCTTTGCCGCCCGGTTCGCGGATTTCACGGTCGCGGACGAAACGCTCGCGCTGATGCGGCGGATGGTCGACGCGGGCGAGGTCGACGCGCTCGTGCCCGAACGCGTCTGGCAGGAAATCGCGCGCGGGCTCATGGAGGTGAAACCGTCGCGGATGTTCGCGGTGCTGCGCGAGTGCGGCGCGCTCGCGCGCATCCTGCCCGAAGTCGATGCGTTGTGGGGCGTGCCGCAGCGCGCCGACTACCACCCGGAGGTCGACACCGGCGTGCACGTGATGATGGTCGTCGACTATGCGGCGAAGCAGGGTTATTCGCTGCCGGTGCGCTTCGCGGCGCTCACGCACGATCTCGGCAAGGCGACGACGCCTGCCGACGTGCTGCCGCGCCATATCGGCCACGAGGGACGCAGCGTCGACCTGCTCAAGCCGTTGTGCGAACGGCTGCGCGTGCCGAACGAATGCCGCGATCTCGCGCTCGTGGTCGCGCGCGAGCACGGCAACCTGCATCGCGTGATGGAGATGGGCGCGGCCGCGCTGGTGCGGCTGTTCGAGCGCAGCGACGCGCTGCGCAAGCCGGCGCGTTTCGCCGAGATGCTGCAGGCGTGTGAATCGGATGCGCGCGGGCGGCTCGGGCTCGATACGCAGCCGTATCCGCAGGCCGAGCGGCTGCGTGTCGCGCTCGCGGCCGCGCGCAGCGTCGATGCCGGCGCGATCGCGCGCGGCATCGGCAACGATACGGAGAAGATCCGGGAGGCCGTGCATCGCGCGCGGATCGAGGCTGTCGCGCAGGCGCTCGAGATCGGCGAATAGGGCGGCAGGAAGGGCGCGCGTCGCGCGCCTGCAAAGCCGTTACGGCTTCTTCTTGCGTGCCGGCTTGGCGGCCGCCACGCGTTTGCCGGCGGCCGCGCGCGGCTTGGCTGCCGCCTTCTGGTCTTTTTTCACCGAGCCGGCGGCCCGATCGCGATCCGCCCGTTCGGGCGCCGGCGCGCGGCGGCTCGTGCGCGGTTCGTCCGCTGTGGCGCGCACGACGGGGGCCGGTTTCGTGGTGTCCGTCGTCGCGGACACGAACCCGGCGCGACGGTCGTCGAACAGCGGCAGCGTGCCGACCGCGATCAGCTCGGCCGGCCCGTCGCCCACGTTGGCGACCCGATGCCGCTTGCGCGCGTCGAAGTGCAGCGAGTCGCCGGGCGACAGCGCGTAATGCTTCTTGCCGATCGTGAAGCAGATCCGGCCGGCCAGCACGTACACGAATTCGTCGCCGCCGTGCGCCACCCATTCCGAGCGGTAGCCTTCCATCATCCGCACCTTGAGCGCGTTGATCTGGCTGCCGTCGAACGTGGTGGACAGGCGTTCGTACCATTGCGACGTGGCGTCGAGCGCGTACGCCTTGCGGCTGCCCTCGTGCGAATCGGGCCGCACCTGGCGCGGCTGGTCGATCAGCGCGCCGAGCGGCACGTCGAGCGCCTTCGCGACGTTGACGAGCGACGACAGCGAGATGCCCGTGAGATGGCGCTCGACCTGGGACAGGAACCCGACCGACAGTTTCGCTTCGGTCGCGACTTCCTGCAGCGTCTTCTTCGCTTCCCGGCGCAGGCGGCGAATGCGCTGGCCGATACGCATGAGGTCTGAATCCATGAATCTCTTTCGCGGCAACGAATCGGGAGGCGGACGGGCGGTGCAGTCGCCGGACAGGGAATTCCGCGCACCGCAGAAGCACGGCCGTCGGGGCGGCGATGCCGGCGCATTGTACCGCGCGGTGCCGCCGGACGAACGCCCGTTGTGCCGGGATCCGCAAGCGTCATGCCGATTTTAGCCCTACGAAAATTTCAGCTTGACCTCAATTTCAGCGTGCTCTAGATTCTGTCGCGCGCATCAAAAAAAGTTAAGTGAGACGAAATTTTTTAAAGGGCCCGCCGCCGGGACGGTACGGCGGCCCGGCGTCGTGCCGCGCCGGGTCGAGCGTCGACCGTGCAGCGGCGCCGGGCCGCGTCAGGCCTGCTTCAAGCCTGCTTTGGGCCCGCTTTGGGCCTGTACCCCGCCGCGTCACCGCCGGCCGCCGACAACAATGCATAACGGGCTTCCGATGATCGATCGACTGAAATACAGCTTCTCCGGCCTTCCCCCGTACGACGCGTCCGTCGTCGACACGCAGGCGGCCTTGTCGCGCCTGCTCGACGCCGCGCGGCTCGACGCGGTACTGGTCACGTCACAGGACGAATACGTGACCGAGTACCTGCCGCGCAGCAACAACCCGCGTTATGCGCTGTCGGGCTTCGACGGTTCGGCCGGCTGCGGGATCTTCCTGAGCGCGGCGACCGCGCAGGCGCTCGGCGTGCCGCCGTTCGTGCTGTTCGTCGACGGCCGTTATCACCTGCAGGCCGAGCAGCAGTGCGATCCGGCGCGCGTGCGCATCGAGAAGCTCGGGATGAACGTGACGATCTGGCAGGCGATGGCCGACTGGCTGGTCGCGCACGGGAGCCGGCTCGCACGGGTCGGCTACGACGCGCGGCGGATCAGCGTCGCGCAGCGCGATCGCCTGTTCGAGCGGACGCAGGCCGCGTCGCTCGACTGGACGAGTCTCGCCGATCGCGAGATCGATCGCGCGATCGCGTTGCCGGGCTGGGTCGTCGAGCGGCCGATCTTCGAGGTGCCGGAAGCGATGACCGGCCTGAGCGTCGCGCAGAACCTCGACGCGCTGAACACCAAGCTCGCCGCGCACACCGGCGCGCCGGACGGCAGGACCGCCTTCTTCACCTGCGCATCGGACGACCTCGCGTATCTGCTGAACAGCCGCGGTTATCACATCCCGAATGCGTCGTCGCACCTCGGTTTCCTGTTCGCGGTGGGCGGGCAGGTGGCGTTGTTCCTGCCGGAAGGCTGCGACCGCTGCGAGGTCGCGCTCGAGTCGTATCCGGCGCTGCATGTGATCCGGCGCGATGTCGCGGCGCTCGAGCGCTTTCTCGCGCCGTTCGCGGTCGAGCACGTGTGCTACGGCTTCGAATCGGTGAACTGCGCGCTCGTCGACGCGGTGAAGCGGGTGTGGCCGCAGGCGCGGCATGCCGACTTCAACCCGGTCGAGGCGATGCGGGCCGGCAAGACGCCGGCGGTGCTCGACCGGTTCCGCGACGCGTTTGCGCGCAGTTCCGCGGCGATCGCCGAGACGATGCGCTGGGCGAAGACGGGCGAGCCGGGTGTGCGCCATACCGAATACGACCTGGCGCGCGCGATCAACGATGCATACGCCGCGCGCTCCGCGGTTGCGCTGACGTTTCCGTCGATCGCCGCGAACGGCGCGAACAGCGCGTTCGCGCATTACACGGCGGCGAGCGCCGACGTCGAGCTGACGGAAGGCGAACTCGTGCTGCTCGACAGCGGCGCGTATTACGAAGCCGGCTTCGCGACGGACTGCACGCGCGTGGTGCTGCGCCGGACGCGCGCGGATACGGTCGCGCAGCCGTGGCAACGCGAGATCTACACGGTCGCGCTGAAGGCCTGCATCAAGGGGCTCGTCACGCGCTTCCCGAGCACGGCAAAGGGCGGCGACGTCGATGCGCTCGTGCGGCAGGTGTGCCGCGATCACGGCCACGATTTCGGCCACGGCACCGGGCACGGCGTCGGGATTCACGTGCACGAGGGCGGCGTGCGGTTCGCGCCGGGCGCGCAGTACGGGCTCGTGCCGAATGCGGTGATTTCGGTCGAGCCGGGCATCTACCTGCCGGGCAAGGGCGGCGTGCGGATCGAGAACATCGTGATCATCCGTCAGGACGACGCGCAGCCGGATACCGTGACGTTCGAGAACATCGTGACGGTCGGCTACGACTGGGACCTGATCGATCTCGACCTGCTGGACGACGACGAGCGCGCGTACCTGCGCGACTACGAGCGGCTGTGCGTCGAGCGCGGCACGCAGGTCACCGCGTGTCCGCTGCTGTAGGCACCGCCGCCCGCACCGGTCAGTTCAGCAGGCGCGCCCGTGCGAACGGCGCGATCCGCTCGGCGAGCCACGCGTGCGTGCGTGTCGTCGGGTGCAGCGTGTCCCAGAACACGAAGCGCGCCGGGTCGCGGCAGTCCGCACGCGGCGTCTGCGCGCTCAGGTAGGTGAGCGACGACGGTTTCGGGATGTCGAGGCACGCGCGCTTCGCGTCGTCGAAGCCGTATTGGGCCGGATGGCTCAGCAGGTCGTCGAACAGCGCGTACGCGTCGAACACCTCGAGCCGCAGCGTCGCGCCGTAACGGGCGCGCAGCGCGGCGGCCGCGTCGGCGAGGCGCCGGTTGTAGTCCTTCACCTGCGCGGCGACGCTCGCCGTGTCGGTGCGCGTCGCGAACACCGGTGCGCGCGACACGTCCGGCAGCGTGACGAGCATGATCCGCGTCGCGCCGGCCGCGGCGAGCCGCTCGAGGCTGTCGCGCACCGCATTCGCCGCCTGCTCGGGCGAGCGCCCGTAGTTCACCAGGTCGTTGCCGCCCGCGAACACCGCGAACAGCGTGTTGGCGGGCCGGTAGTCCGGTGCTCGATCCATGTATTCGCGCCACGAGTCGATCTGCTGAACGAGGCCCGGCACGACGAGGTACTGGTCGGTCGCCGCGCCGCCGATCGCCCAGTTGTAGAACGGCAGCCGCAGCGCGTTCGCGAGATATTCGGCCCACACCGGGCCGTTGCTGAAACGCCCCGCCTGCCAGCTCGTGCCGTTCGGCAGCTTCCACTGGCTCGCGTTGAACATGTTCTGCGTGTCGGACAGGCTGTCGCCGAACACGATCAGCTTGTTGACGCGTGCGTCCTGTTGCGCGGCGTCGAGGGTCCATACCGTGTAGTTGAACGACAGCGCGTTGTTTGCCGCGACCGCCTGCACGAGGTCGGACCCGATGCCTTTCGCGGCCAGCGTCTTGCGGCACACGTCGGCGAGCGTGTCCTGCGTCGTCGTGCTGTAGAACATGTTCTTCCACTGCGTGATGCCGTCCGCCCACCAGTAGCCGGACACGCGATACCAGTCGCCGCCGGCGGGGTCGCGCGCCCATTCGTAGGTCGCGGCCGGCTTCAGCGGATCCGCGTCGATCCGGTACCAGCAGCGCAGGTACGTGTAGGTGTCGGAGCCGCGGCGCGGCGCGCGCGGCGTCGCGCCGGGCGTGGCCGGGGCGGCCGGCGGCACGATGTCGGGGCCGGCCGGCGACAGCGACATGTCGCCCGTCGGCACGGGCAGCGGCGCGACGCCGGCGGCCTGCGCGGCGGACAGCGTCAATGCGGCGCCCAGCGTCGCGGCGGCGGAAACGGCGGCGATGCGGTACGAAAACGGAATGCGGAAATATGGCATGCGGCCCTCTTCTGATTGTTGTGACGGGACGGCGGCGCGGCTGCGCAGCCGTGTATCGGAAGGGACCGTGGGTGCCGGGTTCGAGCCCGGTCTGTCGAAACTCGGGAAGCCGCGAATGGCGGCGAGGTGCTGCGAGGTACTGCGAGGTACTGCGAGCTGCTATGAGGTGGTGCGGCAGGAAAGGCAGCGGCGCCGCTGCCGGTCGCTCGGTTGGTCAGTCCGTGCGTCAGCGCATGAGCGCCGATACGCGCCCGTCGGGGCCATAGACGCCAGCCGGCGCGGGCGCCGAGCGCAGTACCGCGAGCGCGCGCTCGTTGTAGTCCATCCGGATCCGGATCAGCATCCCGTTGTTCGCATTGGCCTGGCGCGCACGTTCGGCGGCCTGTTGCAGCAGCTGCCAGCGGCCGGCGAGGCGCGCATCGCGCTCGGCGGCCTGGTCCATCCCCTTCTTGCCGGCCGGAAAGCCGAGCGCGGAAAGCTGGGTGTCGCGCGTGCGTTCGAGCTGCGCGAGCCGGTCGATCAGCTCGCTCTTCTTCTCGACGATCCCGGGCAGCATCTCGAGCGGCTGGGCCATCGTCAGCGCCTTTTCCTCGTAGGCGAGCAGGGACGCGAACGCCTCGACCGTCGCGTGTTCGTCGTTGACCGTGGCCAGCAGCTCTTCTCTCATCGCGTCATGCTCGTCGCGCCGGCGCGGGTTGGGCGCGCCGGCAAACCGGTAGACCGGGGGACCGGCCGCGAGGCCGGCTTCAGTTGCCCGGGCGCTGCTGCTGCAGCAGCTCGCGGGCGGTATTCAATATGCCGTCGGCGATCTTGCTCGCATCGATCGTCAACGTGCCGTTGTTCAGCGCGTCCTTGATCGACTGGACGAGGCCCGTGTCGATATCGGCGTTGCCGGACGCGGATACCGAACGCAACTGGCCGGACAGACCCGACAGGTTCACGGTCGTGTCGCCGCCGGTCGACCCTGCGTCGGCCGCCTGCGCGGACGAAGACGAGGCCGCGCCGGATGGCGCACGGGTCGCGCCGTTGCCGGTCGGCGCCAGGGGGCTCGGGTTCGGAGTGGAATCGATCTTCACGATGGGTTTCCTGTTCGGTTTGACCCAGATAACGGCCGGGTCGGCCCGAACTTTAGCATCGCGAGCCCGAAATGCTCCGAATAAACAATTCTTTACATTCTTGCCGCAGGATCCGTCCCTACAGCGGAATCTCCACGGTGCCGGCGTCCTTGACGATCGCCGTGACGATCTGGCCCGCCGCCATCCGCACCCTGACCGACTGGCCGGGCGCGGCATTCGCCAGCGCGCTGCCCTCGGCCGAAATCGTGAAACCGGGCCCGGCCGCGACCACCCGCACCGTCTGGCCGGCCGACACCGACGCCGCGCTCTTCAGCAGGTCCTGCCGCAGCGGCAGCCCGGCCGAGATGCGCGCGAGCGCGGTCGAGCCGATCGCCTGCGCCGGATCGGTGATCACCGCGAGCGGCAGCACCGTCAGGTCGCCGTCGCGGGCGACCAGGTCGGCCGCGGAGAGCGGCTCGCCGGGCGCGATCTGGCGCGCGGCGACGTAATAGGTGGCCTGTACGGTGACTTTCGCCTGCAGGTAGACGGTCCACGGCCGCTCGCCCGCGCAGCGCACGCCGACCGTCGTGCGGCCCCACAGGCGCGCGCCGGTCGGCATGAACGGCTCGAGCGTCGTGCACGCGGCGAGCCCGCGCGGAAACGCGGTCGTGACCGTCGCGGTGGTCTTGCCGGGCAGGCCCGCGATCTGCTGCTGCAGGAACGCGAGGGCCGCGCGGCGGATCGACTCGGGATCCTGCTGGCCGAGCGGCGTCGCGGGTTGGGCGGCATTGGTGGGATTGGCTGCCGGGGCCGGGTTGGCGGAACCCGGCGTCGCGCGCGGCGCCGGCAACGCCGACGCGGCGCGGGCGGCCGCCATGCGTGCGGCGAAGGCCGGCTGCGGGGCCGGCCGCACGGGATTCGACGCGGGTTCGGCCGTGCCGGCGACGACCGTCGCGATCGCAGTCGGATCGGCGGCACGCGGCGCGCCGTATCCGGCGTTCGCGCGGGTGGCTGCGTAGACGGGGCGGGGCGCGGGCGCCGGTGCCACAGCAGCCGGCGGCGGGACGGTCGTCACGACCATCGTGCCGGCCGGTTGCGGCGCGTAGCCGGTGCCGGCGGCACCCGTGCCGCTCGTCGAGCGACCCGCGTCCGGCGCGAGGCCCGCACCCGGCGCCATCGCCGCATTCCCGCCGAACTGCCCGCCGCTTGCCGCATTGGCGTGCGCGAGCGCGGTTTCGGCCGTCTCGCCGCGCCCGGGAATCACGATCATCCCGTCGTCCGCATGCGCGGCCGGGGCGGCGATCCACACTGCCGCGGCGAGCGCAAAGGCACGCGCAAACGCACGCCGGACGTGCATGAGCCGCCCGTTCCTTCCGCGAAGTGCGCTGCCAGTCATCGCCCGATCCCCGATCCGTTGCTCCGCTTCGCATTCTAGGGAGCGGGGCCGTCGCGCAAACGATGAATAGAGGGGGCCTTTGCCGCGTTATTCGCCCGATTGCCGGTTGCGTCCGGCGCCTACCATCGCTGTCATGGAAAAAAGCCTCTCGGGCCGCCATCCGGCGCGAGGGGCGTGCAGCGCTTCATACGGAGAGACGCACACATGCTGGACAAACTCGATGCGGAATTCGCGTTCGGCCGACAGGCGCTCGACGTGCGCGCCTACCGGCAGGAACTGCTGTCGTCGAACATCGCGAACTCCGACACGCCCGGCTACCAGGCCCGCGACGTCGATTTCGCGTCGACGCTCGCGCGCTCGCTGAAGCAGGCCAATGGCGGCCTCGCGCCGAGCAACGCCGCGCAACTGCCGATGACGCAGCCGGCCGGCGTGACGAGCGGCATGTCGATGGTGTCGACGGCGGCGGGGCACATGGCCGGCACCGCGAAGCTGATCCCGACGGGCGGCCCGGCGGACGACTACGGCCGCGCGCAGTACCGGATGCCGCTGCAGCCGTCGCTCGACGGCAACACGGTCGATCTCGACGTCGAGCGCGTGCAGTTCGCGAACAACGCGCTGCACTACCAGACCGGGATGACCGTGATGACCCAGCAGATCAAGGCGATGATCGCCGCGATCACGACGAACCAGTGACGGCGCGCGCCGCCTCCGAATCCGAGCAAAAGGAGCTTCCATGCCTTCGTTGATGAACATCTTCGGCGTTGCCGGCTCGGCGCTGTCCGCGCAGTCGCAGCGCCTGAACGTCACCGCGTCGAACCTCGCGAACGCCGACAGCGCGACCGGCCCCGACGGCAAGCCGTACAAGGCCAAGCAGGTCGTGTTCGCGACCGACCCGATCGGCGGCGCGCGCACCGCGTCCGGCCAGGGCGTGGGCGGCGTGCGCGTGACGAAGGTGATGGACGACCCGTCGCCGATGAAGTCGACCTACGACCCGTCGAACCCGGCCGCCGACGCGAACGGCTACGTGCAGATGCCGAACGTCGATCCGGTGCAGGAGATGGTGAACATGATCTCGGCGTCGCGCTCGTACCAGGCCAACGTCGAGACGCTGAACACCGCGAAGACGCTGATGCTCAAGACGCTGACGATCGGCTCGTAAGCCGCGCGCCGACCGACCTCACAGACCCGACAGTTCCGAAAGTCCAGACAGAAGGCCACCCAGGATGACTTCCTCCAGCACGACGATCGGCAGCAACGGCACGAACGTGTCGAACCTGCCGACCGACACGATGAACACCAACAACGTGTCGTCGACCAACGGCACGTCGGCGAGCGACCTGCAGGCGACGTTCCTGAAGCTGCTCGTCACGCAGCTGCAGAACCAGGACCCTACGAGCCCGGTCGACAGCTCGCAGATGACGTCGCAGCTCGCGCAGATCAACACGGTGAGCGGCATCGCGCAGCTGAATACGTCGCTCACGTCGCTGTCGTCGCAGCTCACGGCCGGCCAGCAGACGCAGGCCGCGCTGCTGATCGGCACGAACGTGCTCGCGCCGGGCAACGCGGTCGCGGTGAAGGGCGGCGCGGCGTCGCCGTTCGGCGTGTCGCTGTCGAGCTCGGTGTCGAACCTGACGATCACCGTGAAGAACGCGGCGGGCACCGTGGTGAACACGATCAAGGCGGGCGCGCAGTCGGCCGGCACCGTGCCGTTCAACTGGACGCCGACCGACTCGGCGGGCAACGCGCTGCCGGACGGCAAGTACACGGTCAGCGCGTCGTACACCGACAGCAACGGCACGCCGCAGCCGGCCACGACGCTCGCGGCCGCGACGGTGCAGAGCGTGATCAAGCAGGCGGACGGCACGGCGGGGCTCGTGCTGTCGAACGGCACGACGGTGGGGCTGACCCAGGTCGCGTCGATCTTCCCGAACACCGCGTCGTCCTCGTCGTCGGCCGGCGGCACCACCACCAACTGATACTGATCGAGCATTCTCGAAACGGAGACCGAAATGGGTTATCAACAGGGTCTGAGCGGCCTCTCGGGTGCATCGAACGCGCTCGACGTGATCGGCAACAACATCGCCAACGCGAACACGGTCGGCTTCAAGTCGAGCACCGCGCAGTTCGCCGACATGTACGCGAACTCGGTCGCGACGTCGACCAACACGCAGATCGGCATCGGGACGCGGCTGAACTCGGTCGAGCAGAACTTCGGCCAGGGCGGGATCACCACGACGAACTCGTCGCTCGACGTCGCGATCAACGGCAACGGCTTCTTCCAGATGTCGAACAACGGCGTGACGACGTACTCGCGCGACGGCACGTTCCAGCGTGACAAGAACGGCTTCATCGTCGACTCGCAGGGCCGCAACCTGATGGGCTACGCAGCCAACGCGGGCGGCGTGATCAACACCGCGCAGACCGTGCCGCTGCAGGCGCCGACGACCAACCTCGCGCCGACCGCGACGACCAAGATCTCCGCGCAGTTCAACCTGAACTCGCAGGACACGGTGCCGACCAAGACGCCGTTCAACGCGACCGACAACACGACGTACAACTACTCGACGTCGATCCAGGTATACGACTCGCTCGGCGGCTCGCAAGCGGTCAACATGTATTTCGTGAAGTCGGCGGCCGGCACGTGGGAAGCGTACGCGGGCGTGCAGGGCGGCGCGACGAACGACCTCGGGACGGTCACGTTCAACTCGTCGGGCGCGATCCAGAGCACGACGACGGGCACGCCGGCCACGCCGACCACGTCGCTCGGCCAGTTCCAGTTCACGGTGCCGAACACCGACGGCTCGGCGACGCCGCAGAACCTCACGCTCGACCTGACCGGCACGACGCAGTACGGCGGCAAGGACGGCGTGAACAACCTCGCGCAGGACGGCTTCGCGAGCGGCACGCTGACGACCTACACGATCGGCACCGACGGCAAGCTGACCGGCAACTACTCGAACGGCCAGACGTCCGTGCTCGGCCAGATCGCGCTCGCGAACTTCAACAACCCGAACGGGCTGGTGAACCTCGGCGGCAACCAGTACGCGGAAAGCTCCGCGTCGGGCGTGCCGCAGATCTCGGCGCCGGGCAGCACGAACCACGGCACGCTGCAGGGCAGCGCGCTCGAGAGCTCGAACGTCGACCTCACGTCGCAGCTCGTCAACCTGATCACCGCGCAGCGCAACTACCAGGCGAACGCGCAGACGATCAAGACGCAGCAGACCGTCGACCAGACGCTCATCAACCTGTAAGCGCGGATAACGGGCAGCCATGGACCGACTGATCTACACGGCGATGACGGGCGCGTCGCAGTCGCTCGACCAGCAGGCGATCGTCGCGAACAACCTCGCGAACGCGTCGACGACGGGCTTTCGCGCGCAGCTCGCGACGTATCGCGCGGTGCCGATGAATTTCGGCGACGGCAGCAACATCGACCCGACGACGACGCGCACCTACGTGCTCGCATCGACGCCCGGCGCCGATTACGCGCCGGGTCCGATCACGCGCACCGGCAACCCGCTCGACGTCGCCGTGCAGGGCGCCGGCTGGCTGGCGGTGCAGGCGGCCGACGGCAGCGAGGCGTACACGCGCGCCGGCAACCTGCATGTCGACGAGAACGGCCAGCTCGTCACCGCGAGCAACCTGCCGGTGGTCGGCAACGGCGGCCCGATCTCGGTGCCGCCGAACGCGGAAGTGACGATCGGCAAGGACGGCACGGTGTCCGCGCTGATGCCGGGCGACCCGCCGACGGCGGTCGCGATCGTCGACCAGATGAAGCTCGTCAATCCCGATCCGGCCACGCTCACGCGCGGCAACGACGGGTTGTTCCGCACCGCCGACGGTAATCCGGCCGACGCCGACCCGAACGTGGTCGTCACGCCGAATTCGCTCGAGGGCAGCAACGTCAACCCGGTGACCGCGATGGTCGCGATGATCGACAACGCGCGCGCGTTCCAGCTTCAGTCGAAGCTGATCCAGACGGCCGACCAGAACGAGCAGTCGGCGAACCAGCTGCTCAACTTCAGCTGAGCGCCCGCGCCAGCCCACGCAGGAGAATTGACAAGTGAACCGTTCGCTCTACATCGCCGCCACCGGCATGAATGCGCAGCAGGCGCAGATGGACGTGATTTCGAACAACCTCGCGAACACCAGCACGAACGGCTTCAAGGCGTCGCGCGCGGTGTTCGAGGATCTGCTGTACCAGACCATCCGCCAGCCGGGCGCGAACTCGACGCAGCAGACCGAGCTGCCGTCGGGCCTGCAGCTCGGCACCGGCGTGCAGCAGGTCGCGACCGAGCGCCTGTACACGCAGGGCGGCCTCACGCAGACCGGCAACTCGAAGGACGTCGCGATCAACGGCGCGGGCTTCTTCCAGGTGCTGATGCCGGACGGCACGAACGCGTACACGCGCGACGGCTCGTTCCAGACCAACGCGCAGGGCCAGCTCGTCACGTCGAGCGGCTACCAGATCCTGCCGGCGATCACGATCCCGCAGAACGCGACGTCGCTGACGATCGGCAAGGACGGCGTCGTGTCGGTCACGCAGGCGGGCTCGACCAACTCGGTGCAGATCGGCTCGCTGCAGATCGCGACCTTCATCAACCCGGCCGGCCTCGAGGCGCGCGGCGAGAACCTGTTCTCCGAGACCACGTCGTCGGGCGCGCCGAACGTGTCGCAGCCGGGCCTGAACGGCGCGGGCGTGCTCAACCAGAACTACGTCGAAGCGTCGAACGTGAACGTCGTGCAGGAGCTCGTCAACATGATCCAGACGCAGCGTGCCTACGAGATCAACAGCAAGGCCGTGACGACGTCCGACCAGATGCTGCAGACCGTCACGCAGATGAAGAGCTAACCGGAAAGTCCCGTCGTCGCCATGAAGCAGGTTCGCCTCCTCCCGTCAGCCACCGTCCGCGCCGCATGCGCGGTCGCGGTGGCGGCGCTCGCCGCCGGTTGCGCGCAGATTCCGCGCGATCCGATCATCCAGCAGCCGATGACGGCACAGCCGCCGGCGCCGATGTCGATGCAGGCGCCCGGCTCGATCTACAACCCCGGTTACGCGGGGCGGCCGCTGTTCGAGGATCAGCGGCCGCGCAACGTCGGCGACATCCTGACGATCATGATCGCGGAGAACATCAACGCGACCAAGTCGTCGGGCGCGAACACGAACCGGCAGGGCAACACCGACTTCAACGTGCCGACGGCCGGCTTCCTCGGCGGGCTGTTCGCGAAGGCGAACCTGTCGGCCGCCGGCAACAACAAGTTCGCGGCGACCGGCGGCGCGAGCGCGGCGAACACGTTCAACGGCACGATCACGGTGACCGTCACCAACGTGCTGCCGAACGGCAACCTGGTGGTCAGCGGCGAGAAGCAGATGCTGATCAACCAGGGCAACGAATTCGTGCGCTTCTCGGGCGTCGTGAACCCGAACACGATCTCGGGCGCGAACTCGGTCTACTCGACGCAGGTCGCTGACGCGAAGATCGAATACTCGTCGAAGGGCTACATCAACGAAGCCGAGACGATGGGCTGGCTGCAGCGCTTCTTCCTCAACATCGCGCCGTGGTGATGACGATGCAGAAGACCCTGTTCAACCGGCTGTCGGCCCGCGCGCATGCCGCCGCGCGGCTCGCCCTCGTGTTCGCGGCGTGCGTGCTCGGCGCGGCGCCCGCGCACGCGGAACGCCTGAAGGATCTCGCGCAGATCCAGGGCGTGCGCGACAACCCGCTGATCGGCTATGGCCTCGTCGTCGGTCTCGACGGCACGGGCGACCAGACGATGCAGACGCCGTTCACGACGCAGACGCTCGCGAACATGCTCGCGAACCTCGGCATCTCGATCAACAACGGTTCGGCCAACGGCGGCCCGTCGTCGCTGAGCAACATGCAGCTGAAGAACGTCGCGGCCGTGATGGTGACCGCCACGCTGCCGCCGTTCGCGCGGCCGGGCGAGGCGCTCGACGTCACCGTGTCGTCGCTCGGCAACGCGAAAAGCCTGCGCGGCGGCACGCTGCTGCTCACGCCGCTGAAGGGCGCGGACGGCCAGGTCTACGCGCTCGCGCAGGGCAACATGGCGGTCGGCGGCGCGGGCGCGAGCGCGAACGGCAGCCGCGTGCAGGTGAACCAGCTCGCGGCCGGCCGGATCGTCGGCGGCGCGATCGTCGAGCGTTCGGTGCCGAACGCGATCGCGCAGATGAACGGCGTGCTGCAGCTGCAGCTGAACGACATGGACTACGGCACCGCGCAGCGGATCGTGTCCGCGGTCAATTCGAGCTTCGGCCCGGGCACCGCGACGGCGCTCGACGGCCGCACGATCCAGCTCGCCGCGCCGGCCGATTCGGCGCAGCAGGTCGCGTTCATGGCGCGCCTGCAGAACCTCGACGTGAGCCCGGACAAGGCCGCGGCGAAGGTGATCCTGAACGCGCGCACCGGCTCGATCGTGATGAACCAGATGGTCACGCTGCAGAGCTGCGCGGTCGCGCACGGCAACCTGTCGGTCGTGGTCAACACGCAGCCGGTGGTATCGCAGCCGGGGCCGTTCTCGAACGGGCAGACGGTGGTGGCGCAGCAGTCGCAGATCCAGCTCAAGCAGGACAACGGCGCGCTGAAGATGGTGACGGCCGGCGCGAATCTCGCCGACGTCGTGAAGGCGCTGAACACGCTCGGCGCGACGCCCGCGGACCTGATGTCGATCCTGCAGGCGATGAAGGCCGCCGGCGCGCTGCGCGCCGACCTGGAGATCATCTAAATGGCAGCCTCTCTTCCGAACGCGAACGACCTCACGCAGCGCTTCGCGCTCGACGTGCAGGGTTTCGACGCGCTGCGCGCGCAGGCGAAACAGTCGCCGCAGGCCGGCGCGAAGGCGGTCGCCGGCCAGTTCGACGCGATGTTCACGCAGATGATGCTCAAGAGCATGCGCGACGCGTCGCCGGACGGCGGGCTGTTCGATTCGCATACGTCCAAGCTGTACACGTCGATGCTCGACCAGCAGCTCGCGCAGCAGATGTCGACGCGCGGGATCGGCGTCGCCGACGCGCTGATGAAGCAGCTGCTGCGCAATGCGGGGCAGGGTGCGGGCAGCGACACGGCGGCCGACGTCGGCGCGGCCGGCCTGGGCGCGGGCGGCCTCGGCACGTCGGGTAACGAAGGCGGCCTCGCCGCGATGAACGCGATGGCGAAGGCCTACGCGAACGCGGCGAACAACGGCGGGCTCGCCGGCACGCGCGGCTATTCGGCCGGCAGCGCGCTGACGCCGCCGCTGAAGGGCGCGAGCGGCGTGCAGGACGCCGACGCGTTCGTCGACCGGCTCGCGGGCCCCGCGCAGGCGGCCAGCGCGTCGACCGGCATCCCGGCGCGCTTCATCGTCGGCCAGGCCGCGCTCGAGTCGGGCTGGGGCAAGCGCGAGATCCGCGCGAGCGACGGCTCGACCAGCTACAACGTGTTCGGCATCAAGGCGACCAAGGGCTGGACCGGCCGCACGGTGTCGGCGCTGACGACCGAATACGTGAACGGCACGCCGCGCCGCGTGGTCGCGAAGTTCCGCGCGTACGACTCGTACGAGCACGCGATGACCGATTACGCGACCCTGCTGAAGAACAATCCGCGCTACTCGGGCGTGCTGAGCGCGAGCCGCAGCGTCGAAGGCTTCGCGCACGGGATGCAGAAGGCCGGCTACGCGACCGACCCGAACTACGCGAAGAAGCTGATCTCGATCATGCAGCAGATCGGCTGACGGCCCGTCGGCCAGCGCCGTTGCCCCTTTCGGACCGCGCCCGGCAGCCCGCCGCGCGCGGTTTCAACGTTTGCGCGAAAAAAATCCCCGTTTCGATCTAAACTTTCGGTCAGCACTGCCGCTAAGTGTGAGAGACCTGCGACCGGGCCCCCGTTCTGGCCCGGTTTTATCGCGCACCGGTTGCCCGGGCGCCCATGACAAGAAAGACCGGCTAGCCATGAATATCGAAACGTCGACGGACCCCAGCCTGGATGCAGGCCACTCCGGGCCCGACTATGCCCGCCGCAATCCGCTGGAAATCGGCGTGCAGCTGCGCAACCTCGTCAATCGCGGCGATTTCCTGACCGTCCAGTACCCGGGCGGCCAGCTCGTCACGCGCCTGCTCGAGGTGGATGTCGGCGCGCGGACGTTCACGTTCGACTGGGGCGCGCTGTCCGAGCAGAACGCCGGCATCCTGGGCGCGTCGCACTGCACGTTCGCGGCCGCGCCGGAGGGCGTGCGCGTCGAATTCTCCACGGGCACGCCGCGCGAGACGCGCTACGAGGGGCTGCCCGCGTTCGTCGCCGATTTCCCCGACGTCCTGATGTGCATCCAGCGCCGCGAGTATTTCCGCGTCGATGCGCCGGTCGTCGATCCGTACGTGTGCCGCGGCAAGCTGCCGGACGGCGAGAGCTTCCTGTTCGAGGTGCACAACCTGTCGCTCGGCGGCGTGGGGCTGCGCACGGCGGACGAACGCGTCGAGGCGCTCGAGGTCGGCACGCTGCTGCCCGACGTCGAGCTCGAACTGACCGGTCACGGCAAGCTGTCGCTCGACCTGCAGCTCGTGTCGCAGCGTTCGACGCAGATGCCGAACGGGTCGCGGCGCTACCAGCTCGGCTTTCGCTACATGTCGCTGCCGGGCAGCGCGGAGAACACGCTGCAGCGGCTGATCACGCAGCTCGAGATGAAGCGCCGCTCGCTCGCGCGGGCCTGACGCGCACGCGGCCGCCGGCCCCGCCCGGGGCCGCTCGAGGCTGCCCGAGGCCGCTCGAGGCCGCCCACGCACCGCCGCCGGCCCGGGCCGCCGGGCGTTTCGACCCGCCACGCGCGAGCGCGCGTCGCGCGTGCATTTTTTCCTCAATTTTTTCGATCCGCGGCCGTTATACCGGGAGTCACGCAACCCGGCGGCCGCAGCGCGGCCGGCTCATCAGGATCGCGCATGTCCAACACACTCATGAACCTCGGCGTCAGCGGCCTGAATGCCGCACTCTGGGGCCTCACGACGACCGGCCAGAACATCAGCAACGCGGCGACGCCGGGTTATTCGGTCGAACGCCCCGTCTATGCCGAGGCAAGCGGCCAGTACACGAGCAGCGGTTACATGCCGCAGGGCGTGAACACCGTCACCGTGCAGCGGCAGTACAGCCAGTACCTGAGCGACCAGCTGAACGGTGCGCAGACGCAGAGCGGCGCGCTGTCGACGTGGTATTCGCTCGTCACGCAGCTGAACAACTACATCGGCAGCCCGACGTCCGGCATCTCGACCGCGATCACGAGCTACTTCACCGGGATGCAGAACGTCGCGAACAGCGCATCCGACGCGTCGGTGCGGCAGACCGCGATGAGCAATGCGCAGACGCTCGCGAACCAGATCACGGCGGCCGGCCAGCAGTACGACGCGCTGCGCCAGAGCGTGAACACGCAGATCTCGAGCACCGTGACGCAGATCAACGCGTACACCGCGCAGATCGCGCAACTGAACCAGCAGATCGCGTCCGCGAGCAGCCAGGGCCAGCCGCCGAACCAGCTGATGGATCAGCGCGACCTCGCGGTGTCGAACCTGTCGAACCTCGCGGGCGTGCAGGTCGTGCGCAACAGCGACGGCTACAGCGTGTTTCTCGCGGGCGGCACGCCGCTCGTCGTCGCGAACAAGAGCTACCAGCTCGCGGCCGTCACGTCGCCGTCCGATCCGAGCGAGCTGACCGTCGTGTCGCAGGGCATCGCCGGCGCGAACCCGCAGGGGCCGAACCAGGCGCTGTCCGACGCGTCGCTGTCGGGCGGCACGCTCGGCGGCCTGCTCGCGTTCCGCAGCCAGACGCTCGACCCGGCCGAAGCGCAGCTCGGCGCGATCGCGACCAGCTTCGCCGCGCAGGTCAACGCGCAGAACGCGCTCGGCATCGACCTGTCGGGCAACGTCGGCGGCAACCTGTTCACCACCGGCACGCCGATCACGTACGCGAACCAGCGCAATACCGGCAACGCGGCGCTGTCCGTGTCGTTCGCGAACGCGTCGCAGCCGACCACGAGCGACTACACGCTGTCGTACGACGGCACGAACTACACGCTGACCGACCGCGCGAGCGGTGCGGTGGTCGGCCAGTCGGCCAGCATGCCGGCCTCGATCGGCGGGCTGAACTTCTCGTTCTCGTCCGGCGCGATGAATGCCGGCGACAAGTTCACCGTGCAGCCGACGCGCGGTGCGCTGAACGGCTTTGGCCTCGCGACGTCGAACGGCTCCGCGATCGCGGCGGCGTCGCCGTACGTGCCGTCGGCCACCAAGACGAACACGGGCACCGGCACGATCGGCGGGCTGTCGGTCACCAGCGCGACGGCCGCGGCCAACCCGCACAACTACACGATCACGATGGGCGGCACGACCGCCAGCCCGACCTACACGGTCACCGACAACACGGCCGTGCCGCCGACGACCAGCGCGGCGCAGCCGTACCAGTCCGGCACGCCGATCACGCTGACGGCCGGCGTCACGGTCACGGTGTCGGGCGCGCCCACGGTCGGCGACACGTTCACGGTCGCGCCGAACACGGGCGGCACGAACGACGGCAGCAACGCGCTTGCGCTGTCGAAGCTCGTCAGCGCGAAATCGTTCGGCAACGGCTCGACCACGCTGACGGGCGCGTACGCGAGCTACGTGAACAGCATCGGCAACACGACGAGCCAGCTGAAGTCGTCGAGCGCCGCGCAGACTTCGCTGATCGGCCAGATCACGCAGGCGCAGCAGTCGGTGTCGGGCGTGAACCAGAACGAAGAGGCGGCCAACCTGATGCAGTACCAGCAGCTCTACCAGGCGAACGCGAAGGTGATCCAGACCGCGTCGACGCTGTTCCAGACCGTGCTCGGCCTGTTCAACTGATTTCGGAGATCGATCAGATGCGGATTTCCACCACGCAGTTCTACCAGATGAACGTCGCGCAGATGAACGATCAGCAGGCGCAGCTCTCGCAGCTGTACCAGCAGATCTCGAGTGGCGTGAGCCTCTCGACGCCTGCCGACAACCCGCTCGGCGCCGCGCAGGCGGTGCAGCTGTCGATGACGTCGGCGACGCTGTCGCAGTATGCGTCGAACCAGAGCGCCGCGCTGTCGTCGCTGCAGAAGGAAGACCAGACGCTCATCAGCGTCAACAACCTGCTGAACAACATCCATACGGTCGTGATCCAGGCCGGCGACGGCTCGTTGTCCGACAGCGACCGCGCGGCGCAAGCGACGCAGCTGCAGGGCTATCGCGACCAGTTGCTGACGCTCGCGAACTCGACCGACGGCTCGGGCAACTACCTGTTTTCGGGCTTCCAGTCGACCACGGCGCCGTTCTCGAACGCACCGGGCGGCGGCGTGACCTACAGCGGCGACACGGGCACGCGGCAGGTGCAGATCGCCGATACGCGCGCGATCTCGCAGGGCGACAACGGCGCGAACGTGTTCCTGTCGGTGCCGATGCTCGGCAGCCAGCCGGTGCCGCTCGCCGGCGCGGGCAACACCGGCACGGGCACGATCGGCGCGGTGTCGATCACGAGCCCGTCGGCCGCGACCAACACGCACCAGTTCACGATCACGTTCGGCGGGACGGCCGCCGCGCCGACCTATACGGTCACCGACAACACCGTGGTGCCGCCGACCACGAACCCCGCGCAGCCGTATTCGGCCGGCGCCGGGATCGCGCTCGGCAACGGCCTGTCGGTGCCGGTGTCGGGAACGCCGGCGCCCGGCGACACGTTCACCGTCACGCCCGCGCCGAAGGCCGGCACCGACGTGTTCGCGGCGCTCGACTCGATGATCGCCGCGCTGAAGGTGCCGATCAGCAGCAACACGTCGGCCGCGGCCTCGCTCGCGAACGCGATGACCACCGGCACGACGAAGCTGAACAACATGATGACGAACGTCCTCACCGTGCAGGCGTCGGTCGGCGGCCGCGAGCAGGAAATCAAGGCGATGCAGACCGTGAACCAGACCAACACGCTGCAGGTCACCAGCAACCTGTCCGACCTGACGAGCACCAACATGGTGTCGACGATCAGCCAGTTCCTGCAGATGCAGAACGCGCTGACGGGCTCGCAGAAGGCTTACGCGCAGCTGCAGAACCTGTCGCTGTTCCAGTACATCAACCCCTGATGCACGCCGCGCCGGCCGCGATGTGAGCGCACGCTTGCGTCGCGGCCGGTGTCGACCGCCGCCCGCCTGCCCGCTTGCCCCCGATGCGCGGCCGGCCGGCCGCCGGGCCGCGCGATCGCGCCCCGTTTCACCTGCACCCGGCCGCGCCCCGCGCCTGCCGGCGCCGCCCGCCGTCCCGCGTGTCGGTCTGCTTGCCAGCCCCATTTCCGCTCCGTAAACTCGCGCCAGATTCCAGACCGGCGCATCCTCCGCAGCCGGCGACCGACCGACAGGAGCCCTTTTCCCCATGTCCGATTCCTACTTCCCGCGCTGGCGGGTGCAATCGACCGGCGCGGCATCGCGCGTGGTCGGCCCCGACGAGCGCCTGCCGTGGCCGCAGATGGTCGCGATGGGCGTGCAGCACGTCGTCGCGATGTTCGGCTCGACCGTGCTCGCGCCGCTGCTGATGGGCTTCGACCCGAACCTGTGCATCTTCATGTCGGGCATCGGCACACTGCTGTTCTTCGTGCTGGTCGGCGGCCGCGTGCCGAGCTACCTCGGCTCGAGCTTCGCGTTCATCGGCCTCGTGATCGCGGTGACCGGTTACGGCGGCAGCGGCCCGAACCCGAACATCCCGGTCGCGCTCGGCGGGATCATCGCGTGCGGTGTCGTGTACGTCGCGATCGGCGCGCTGGTGCAGGCGATCGGCACGCGCTGGATCGAGACGCTGATGCCGCCGGTCGTGACCGGCGCGGTGGTCGCGGTGATCGGGCTCAACCTTGCGCCGATCGCGGTCAAGGGCGTGTCCGGGTCGACCTTCGAATCGGTGATGGCGCTCGTCACGGTGCTGTGCGTCGGCGGCGTCGCGGTGTTCTCGCGCGGCATGGTGCAGCGCCTGCTGATCCTCGTCGGGCTGGTGATCGCTTACGTGATCTACGCGGTCGTGACCAACGGGATGGGGCTCGGCAAGCCGATCGATTTCTCGATCGTCGGGCACGCGGCCTGGTTCGGCGTGCCGAGCTTCCGCGCGCCGGTGTTCGATCCGCACGCGATGCTGATGCTCGCGCCGATCGCGGTGATCCTGGTCGCGGAGAACCTCGGCCACATCAAGGCCGTCAGCGCGATGACGGGCACCAGCCTCGATCGCTACGTGGGCCGCGCGTTCATCGGCGACGGGCTCGCGACGATCGTGTCGGGCAGCGTGGGCGGCACGGGCGTGACGACCTACGCGGAGAACATCGGCGTGATGGCCGTCACGCGAATCTACTCGACGCTCGTGTTCGCGGTCGCCGCGCTGATCGCGATCGTGCTCGGTTTCTCGCCGAAGTTCGGCGCGGTGATCCAGACGATTCCGGGCCCCGTGCTCGGCGGCGTGTCGATCGTCGTGTTCGGGCTGATCGCGGTGACGGGCGCGCGGATCTGGGTCGTCAACAAGGTCGACTTCTCCGACAACCGCAACCTGATCGTCGCGGCCGTCACGCTCGTGCTCGGCGCCGGCGACTTCTCGCTGAAGATCGGCGGCTTCGGGCTCGGCGGGATCGGCACCGCGACGTTCGGCGCGATCATCCTGTACGCGATCCTGCGCAAGGAAAAGGAACCGGGCCCGGTGGTGTGATTCGGGAGCGGGCGGTGCAATGCCGCCCGCGGGCATACGTGTGAACGGCAAACCCGTGCGGAGTGCGGGCGTTCTTTTGGACTCCTGGTCAGGTATCCCGAAATGGATACCCTACAAGTCCTGATCCGCTGCAAATGGATGCGAGGGGCTCTTGAGAGCAACATCGCGTTGGAATCGATTTGGCCCCGCTACATTTCGTATGCTGTCCGGTTGGCTGAAAATACCTCGTGGGTCCCATTTTGTAACGTCACAATTAGTAACGGTGTCGGATGCAAAGCCGTCGGTGCCGGACCCCAATAAAGGACTCGATGTCGCCTCATATGGCGTTCGTTTTCCCTACACGCGACCACCGTTCGTTCAATATTCCTGACAGTTTTCCCCGTGTGCCTTCGAGAGGCTTTGTGGTATACGTCTGAGCTTATCGCCGCACGTCGGGACGGGATGAGCATTGTTAGTCCCGCGTTGCCGGCGCATTCAGGGCGCACGGGCCGCCCAGCGGCATTTCGCGCTCGGATCTAGGGATAAGAACAATGCAGAACACGGCACAAGCCCTGAGAGACCTTGCGCTGGGGCCGCAGCACAACCGGCAAGTGCAAATCAGCTTTCCGGACGATAACGCGCCTTACAGAATCCTCCTGCCGAACGCATTCGAGGCAGTTGAAGCGCTATCGAAAGATTTCGCTTACAAAATCGAAATCCTGTCCGATAACGACCACTTTGCGCCGAAGGATTTCATCGGCAAGCGCGTGACGATCAGCCTGCTGCGCGGCGACGGCAGCCAGCGATATTTCAACGGTCATATCTTCGCGTTCCGGCACGTTCGTACGGATGGCGGCTGGGTGTTCTACGAGGCGCATGTCGGTCCGTGGCTGCGCTACCTGAAGTACAGCCAGCACAATCGCTTGTTCCTCGATCAGAACCTGCACGACCAGACAGCGACGGTTTTCCAGGACTACGGCGTATTGCCCGAATGGGCGTGGCAGGTCGGCGAAGACGATCCGCGCATGACGATGGCCTGCCAGTTCGACGAAGACGACCACAATTACCTTCATCGGCGCTGGGAACACGCGGGCTACCTGTACTGGTACGAGCACACGGCCAAGGTGCACAAGCTCACCGTCTCCGATCCGACGCGCCCTGCGCCCGCGATCGATGGCAAGGTTCACGAAATCCGTTTCCACAATGGCATGGGTGCCGAGGAATCGGACAGCATTCTGAGCTGGTCCCCGTTCCAGCAAACCACGTCGACGCACGCGGAACTGTCCCGTTTCGACTTCAAGAGCCCGACGCCGACCCATGTCCAAACGAGTCTGTTGAACCCCGAAGCCGCGCAGCCCCGTCTTGAATGGAACGAGTACGCCGGCGCGTACGGCTATCGGAACATGGAACACGGGTATCAGGTCGCCAATCGACGGATGGAGGAAATCGAAGCGACGATCAAGCACTTCGACGCGAAGGGCAACAATCGCTTCGTGCAGCCTGGGCGCTGGTTCCGACTGACGGACCGTTACGGCTCGGCGCTGAGTCGCGACCAGAGCGACGACGAATACCTGATCGTCACGGTCCGGCACGTAGCGACCAACAACTATCTGCAGGACACCGGCGTGCTGGCGGAATACCGCAACGAGTTCACGTGCGTTCCTAGGGCGATGCCGTGGCGGCCCGGGCGCGGCTTCAACAGTGTCGACACGAAGATCCTCGCACCGCAGACAGCGATCGTCGTCGGCCAGTCGGGCACGAGCATTCATACCGACGAACACGGCCGCGTGCTGGTTCAATTCCACTGGGATCGCGACGGCAAGTATTCGACGTGGGTGCGGGTCGCAAGCGGATGGGCCGGCGGCGGCCAGGGGATGGCGGCGCTGCCTCGCATCGGTTCCGAAGTGATCGTGCAATGGCTCGATGGCAATCCGGACCACCCGATCATTACGGGCCGCGTGATGAACGCGCGCAACGTCCCGTCGTGGAAGCTGCCGGACGAGCATGCGCTGATGGGCATTCGCAGCCGGGAACTGAACGGTGCGGACGGCAACGCGTCGTCCGGCCGCAGCAATCACCTGATTTTCGACGATACGGCGAATGCCATTCAGGCGCAGCTCCGGTCCGACCATGCGGCGAGCCAGCTCTCGCTCGGCAAGATCACGCGAATCGAGGATTGGCAGGGCCGCAAGGATGCCCGTGGCGAGGGCTTCGAGCTGCGTACCGATGAGGTCGGTGCGATTCGTTCGGGCAAGGGAATGCTGATCAGCACCGAAGTCCAGGCAATGGCGAAGGGCCATCTGTCAGACGTAGGCCCGCCGGCATCGCGCTTGACCAAAGCGCAAACGTTACACGCGCAGTCGGCCAAGCTTGCGCAGCACTATCAGGCGCAGGACAACGGAGCGGATCAGACGCCCATCGCCGACGCGCTCAAGTCGCAGGTGGAGGGCATCCAGGGCGCAGGCGCGACGGGCAGCAGCGACAAGGGTGATTTCCCGGAACTCGACGAAGCGCACCTGCTGCTGGCCGGTGCGGCCGGCATCGCCGTCACGACGCCCGCGACGGCGCACCTCACGGGCGGCCAGCACGTAGCCGTTACGGCCGGCGAAAGCATGTCGGTCGCGACAGGCAAATCGTTCTTCGCCAGCGTATCCGACAAGTTCTCGCTCTTCGTGCACAAGATGGGCATGAAGCTGATCGCCGCGAGCGGCAAGGTGCAGGTGCATGCGGAAAACGACGAGCTGGAGTTGCTGGCGAAGAAGGTCTTGTCGATCATCAGCACGACGGACTGGATCAACATCACCGCCAAGCAGGGCATTCGCTTGACGGCCGGCAACAGCCAGCTCGAAGTCAGCGCAAAAGGCATCGTGGGCTATACGCCCGGTGAGAATAAGATTCATGCGGGCAGCCACGATACAGTGGGGCCGCAGAGCGTCCCGGCCAAATTCCCCGGCTCCGACCTCTGCGCACCGGTTGCTCAGGACGCCGCGCAAAGCGGTCAGGCGTCGGTTGCTCTCTCCTAAAGCCGATGAACGCCGCCACTACTCTCATGTTGTCCGTTGACGAATCCGCTGCGCCACCGCTGACGCGGGGCTTTCTGCTGGTTGAACCGACCATGCTTATTCACGCGCCGGATCTCGCAGCACTTGATATGCGCCCCTGTTCGCCGCGTGTGCTGGCCCATCGGGAAGAATTGATGCCGCACTTGATCGATCTCGCGGCGCTCGATGCGCAAAGCCAGGATATCGCCGCAGCGCATTGGCAAGATGAAGTCACTACCGAGCGGCCGCCGGTCGCGTGCGCGTGGCTCAATACCGAAGCCAGCGCCGATACGGTCGTCGAGCATATCGCCCGGCATCTGGTGGGTCCCGGCGCAGACGGCCGCCCTGTGTTCTGGCGGTATTACGATCCGCGTGTTCTCAGTCTCGCGCTCGCGATTCTCGAGCCGGACCAGCGCCGTGCTTTGCTCGGGCCGATCGACGTTTGGCGGTTTGCATGGGCGGGCCACCGTTGGTCCGTCGACGTACCAGGAGCGAAGGTCGTACCCGAAGACCAATCAACCGGCTGGCCGCGTCCGGACCAATGGCCGCGCCTCGATCGCAGCGAAGTTGCCGAGCAGGTACGCCAGCGATTGCCGGCGCTGACGTCTAACCAAGCCGCGCGGTTGCCGGCTGCGATCGATCAGGCGTTGCATGCTTTGGCCGATCAAGATGTCGCAGGCACCGATGCGCTGGTGGAACACGCGGTACAACGCGTACAGCAAGAATTGTTGGCCGAATAACACCGGTATCCCAATACGAATATTCCGAGGCTCAAGGATCACACTATGGCGACCATCCCCGGCTGTCCGATCTGCGATCGCGACTCGCTGCTGATCTACCCCGTTCGCTACGCGATCGCGTGTCCACGCGGCGCGGCCAAAGCACCCGCGCTGTCCGGAAATTTCCGTATCGACGCGCGCGCCCCGCAGGCCGTCGCGACGGCCAAGTACACCTTGCGGTCGCTGCGGCAAGGCTACCTGTACACGTACGACGAAAAGCGCAAGAAGCTGCGTGCCTTCATGGTGCTGGATGACGGTGTGCTCTACCAGTTCGCACCCAGCATCGTGCCACCGCCCGGTAATGCGGCCGAGAATAACGTGACCCAGGGTATTTGCCCGTCCAGCGACATGGCACCTGAATCCTATGGCCGTTGTGTGGGCGTCCAACATACCCCGGGCAGCGACGAAGCGACCAACTTCTGGATCGGGTGGTCCAACGTACGTTGGACGCGCGATACGGTCTTCAACAAGATCGGGGACGCCACGTGGCGCAAGAAGCATATGCAGTGCATAAACGTTCCTGCGATGGTGGCCGGCAACGAGGCCGACACGGGCGAGTTTCAGGCAACGCGCAGCAAGATCGCGCACTTCACGATGGACGATCGTGCGATGAAAGAGGCGTTCGGCTTCAGCAATCGCTCGCCGAAGGACGAAATCAAGCTGCGTCAGCGCCACGCAGACGCACGCATCGGCGACGTCATGGCCCAGTCGCCTCTCAAAAAAGGCTTTGTCGTTGCCGTCAACGATCCTGTCGGGATCACCAACGATCTTTCCGAACTCACGGTGCCGAATCTGAACAATGGTTTTGACGCCGGGATGTACTGGAAGTACGTGTCGGCACAGCTCCTTGAGCGTGCCGAGGCGGGCATTCGGGCCAACGCGAAAATGGAGACCCAGACCAGTTACGCTGTATCGGCAGCGATCAACATGGGCAATCAGTCCGCATCGCCGCCAACCCCAATGTCAGGCGGGGAATCTATAGATTTTGGCTACCTTTATCGAGTCACGAAGGGATGGATCAAGACTGGGAGTTTGGAGAAGGCCGCCGACGAGGATAGCAAGCGTTCGAAAAATGTACCGGAGGCGGCGAACGAATCCGCCAACGAAGCCTGGGGCGACGCGTATTACAAGAAGGGGCCGGACGGCAAGCCGCAGATGGGCCCGGACGGTAAACCCGTGACCGTGATCGATACCCAAGCGCTGCAACGCTTCCGCGATAACGAGTACCCGCATGCGCTCGACGCGTTCAAGCCGAAATGGGCGCCGCTTGTGCAGGCGCACGCCGACTGGCTCAAATCACAGTTGCTTGCCGACTGGATGGCAGGCAATCACGATACAAAGGATCTGCGCAGCGGCTACGCCTATAGCGAATCGTGCGCGCAGTCGATCGGAGCCGCGGCCGGCACGGAAGCGTGCCAGAAGGTGCTCAATGACTGGCTGAACGGTCAGGCATCGGATGCCCGTAATTTGTATGTGCGAGCGCTGATGTTCAATCAGGAAACCTTGATGAAGGCGGCCGATGCGCAGGTACACGGCTCGGACATTCAGTACGAAAACATCCTGAATCTGTACAAGGAAGCCTTCAAGCAGATCGAGAAACTGGGTAATGCCGCGAACCTGCGTGACCGGCTCATCGTGACGACCGCCAACACGATCGTCAATGTGCTGGCGAAGGGGGGGAAAGGCGCGGCCATCGGTTTCGCTACGATCCGACTGTCGTTGCATGCGGGCGTGTCGATCAAGGCCGCCCACATCACGCCGGCCGAGATGCGTAACTGGGTGTTCAAGCAGGGCGATGCATTGGGCTTGAACATGGACGGCGACCGACTCGAACGGCAGGCCGCTGCCGCTAATATTCGTCGCGAGGTCTTCAAGGCTGCGCCGCCATCTGACCCAGCCGTGTTTGCCTATGCGATCGATACCGATGCATGGGTGAAGTCGGGCAAGCTGGATGCGAGCGAGGTCAAAGCGATCAAGCTTCCGGGCGTGGAGATGACTCGCAAATGGCTGGGTTCATCGTCGCCCGTCGAATTCAATCAGGGGATTGCCACCGCAATCTTCCAGATCGCGACGCTGAGATTCGCTTACAAGGATTTCAAGGGCAGCGATAGCTTTAACTATAACGAAACCCTGCTCAAACTTTCTGGCGCTGTCGTCTCAACCATCGGCAATCTTGTCGAGACAGTCTCCGAAACCGTCGCCAAGGCCCCCGAGCACCCGCTCTCGGCTTTCCTTATGAAACATTGGGCTTGGTTCAATCACGATACGGCTGAAATTACCGCCAAGGTCGCTCGATGGTCCGGGGCGGTTGCGGGCGTCATCCTCTCATGCTACGACCTGTTTAAAAATGCTCCGGAGGCATACGGGAACAAGGAGTATGGACTGACTGCTCTCTATGTGGTCGGTGGAACTCTCGGAGTATATATTGCGCTCTCCCCACTTCTTTCTGCTGTGCCGTTCATCGCCGCTTGGATGCCGCCTCTCTGGCCGATTCTGGTGATTTCCATTGTGATCGGCTTCGTGATCGTGTATTTCAAATCAGCGGCTATTAATGATTGGGTATCACGGTGCAAATTCAGCAAAGAACCGGGCTATCACACAATGGATGAAGAGTTAAAAGCCTTCAATTCTGCAATGGGAGATTGACGCATGGACGAGCGCTTGATGAAGAAGTGCGTCGGTGCGCCGATCCCCGAATGGGATCAGGCTCACCGCCTGTCGATTAGCCAGCCGGCTGGCCCGGAAATCAAGGACCTCGGAACGGTCTTTACCGTCAACTCCACTTTCATGGATGTTATCGACCCTGGGTTTCTGGATAAGCAGTGGGTCATCATGGCGGTCTTGATTGCCTTTTTGGCGATGGGAATTGGCCCGTATGTTTACATACTCACGCATAGCGACCCGGCACCTGCCTTTTGGATGTTCGTATTCAACGGTCTAGCAATTCTTCCTGTAATACTGTTTGGTTCGATCGTCTGGAATCTCGGCAGGGGGTTGTTTTTTGGCCTGCTCTACCGACCGATACGGTTCCACCGTGCCTCGCGTACGCTCTATTCGATTCGCGCACGGCGGTTCTTCGCGAAGTCTGGCGAAGGCGATGTCGTGTGGGAAGTACCGTGGAATGATGATGCGATCTTTTGTCTGCATCAAGAAGTCACACCTTTCGGCACGGTGTTTCACATCCGGCACTACACGGTAGACAACCAAGGCAATGTGACGCGGGTATTCTCGATTGGTCGTGAGTGGACCAGTTCGCAGGCCCGGCTGGCGCTGGCGCAGTGGAACTACTGGTGCATATACATGAACAACGGTCCGCACGGTCTGCCCAAGCCGATGCTGTTCCATACCCAGCATGAAACGCCGCGCGAATCATTCTTGTTTTCGCTGTACAACTTCGGCATGAGCGCGCCGCTGCTCATGCGGCTGATCGCGATGCCTGCGGTTCTGACGTTCACGGTCATGCGGATGATGGCAAATGTGACGTGCCGTGCGCCTGTCTGGCCGGATTCGATCGCGCGTATTTCCATGGTCTCGCCTGATGACCTGTATGCCGAACCGCGCGCAAGTACACCAGTCGGTTGGGCCGCGACGGTACTGGCCCAGCAACGTGGTGACTATCCGGACGACGATCATGCGCGCGTCCCGAACTGGACCAGTGAGCCGGATGGTCTCAGGTACGCGGCTGCGTGGCTCAAGGACCCCGCCACGGCGGCTACCGCGCAGCGAGACGCAACATGAAAGACGAAAACGGACGTGGCGTGATCCGCCTGCGTGACAAGACGACCCACGGGGGCGAAGTCATTACCGCAAGCGACGATTTGACGGCGCTGGGCGTGCCGGTTGCGTTGAAGGATCACCTGACGTGGTGTCCAAAGTGCGGCGGGCAGTTCAGGATCATTCCGCAAAACAGCACGCGCGACCATCACGGTACGCCGGTCGCCTTTCACGACGATCTGACGGAATGCGGGGCGCGACTGATTTCGTCGCTTGAATAGAGGTATCGTGCATGAGCGGTTCGGTAGATAGGGGGGAGAAAGTAACTTTGACGGGGGCGCCGTCACGCAACCCTGTTTTGATTTCGGAGGCTCAGCGCGAAGCGCTGCGAACCGATATTCGCCAGCGGCTCGTGACCGCGCTGGTGCGCTCGGGCGATGCCGTTACCGATCCGAAGCTCGCTCGCCTGCCTGGACCGGTTCGCTATCGGGTTACCGGTGCGCTCGCCGCGTGGGACGCGCTGCGAGCCGCAACAGACCGCGTGGCGTCGCCGACGCTTACCGAGATGCTGCGCTCGCACGGTGTCCGGCGCCTGACGCGCTATTTCGATCGCTTCACGCGGGACCTCTTGCCGCACGGCGCTGACGGTCGCTCTGCCGACGCGCTCGCCGGGGTCGCTCAGTACAGCGCAGTGTGGCTCGCGTTCGAGGTGCGCAAAGGAGCATTTTACGAACCGACCCCACCGCTGCACCGCCTGCTCGACGCCGCCTACATCGCGGAGGATGTGCCGATCGGCATGCTAAAGATGCCCACCGATACGCTCTGCATCATTCCCGAACCCACCCGCTGGAAACAAGCCGGCGACATCGAGGCGATCGCGATTTTCAAGAATGAACGGTCGATTGGATTCGCGACGTGGTTAATGGCCGGCGGTCCCGATGACGGCGCGACGATGGATTCGATTACGCTGCCGCTGGAGGATCCCGACAAGACGATCAGTGAATTGGTGGACGACCTGTTCCAGCGGCCTGCGGCTGACGGAATGCCCGATCCGCCAGATGCTCAGCGGTTCTGGCGCGACGCCCTGGACTATGCGATCAAGATGTTGCTGTACCTCAACGCACGTGATGCGCAGGTCGTCCCTGATCGCGCTTATTCGAACGCGCCGCGACACTTTCCGGGACTTGGCAAGCGTAAGCGCACGGAACGGCTCGCCGAAATCGAACAGCTCTACGATCGCCATGTCGTCGGCCCCGCGATTCTCGACGCCGAGGCGGCCGGATCAGTCCCATCGGACAGTGCGCAGCGCGAAGTAAGTGGCCACTGGCGGCGACCGCACTTCCGGATGCAGCCATACGGCCCACAAGCGGCATTGCGCAAACTTATCTTCGTCGGCCCGACGCTCGTGCGTCCCGACCGACTAGGGCTGTAGCTGAATGGATCACCTGCTGTCGCATTACGAATATGAACTCGGGTTGTTCGCGCGGGCATTGGGTGATTTCGCGATCCGCTATCCGAAGATCGCCGCCCGGCTCGGCATCCAGAGCGGCCGGACCGACGATCCGCATGTTACACGTCTGATTCAGACCTTTTCGTTTCTTGCCGCGCACCTCGATTCGAAGCTCGCCGACGACTATCCCGAATTCACCGAGGCGTTGCTTGAGGTCGTCCACCCGCACTATCTGCGAACCGTGCCATCGTGCGCGATTGCCCGATTCGAACCACGGGCGATCGTCGGTCAACTGACAGAGCCGGTCGTCGTGCCGCGTGGCGTGGAGCTGAATGCACGCACGGCCCCGGTGCGATTCCGGTCGGCCTACGACGTGACGATCTCGCCATTGCAAATCCGGTCCGCTCGGTATGCACCGACGACGTTGGCACCATCGGCCGTGAGTTTGCCCGCCGACGCAACTGGCGTGCTGTCGATCAGTTTCACGTCGGCTGCCGGCCCGTTCACAGCGGCCATCACCGACGGCCCCATACGTGTCTACCTTTCCGGCGAGCGGCCGTTTGTCTCGTCGCTGCTGGATGCTTTGCTGCTGCGCGCGGCCGCCGCGTATGTTGAGGTCGATCAATGTGGGCGCTGGCGGGCCATATCGAAGGTGCCGTTTGAGCCGGTCGGGTTCGCCGATGACGATCGCTTGCTGCCGGGCAGCAGAACCACCAGCCGCACCGCGACCACTTATCGCTACTTGCTGGAATACTTCGCGTTTCCCGAGCTGTTCGATTTCGTCGATCTCGACATCGGCCGCGTACGGCGTGCGGCCAACGCCCCCGATGCTCGGGAACTGACCTTGCATGTCGTATTGCGCGATACGCCGGCCGATTCGATCGCTGCGCTGGCGCTCGCGTCACTTGACGCGACGGCGTTCAAGCTGTTTTGCACGCCGGTCGTGAATCTCTTCTCTCAACCTGCCCAGCCCATCGTGTTGAAGGGGCAGGACGCCTACCCCGTTGAGCCCGTACGACTGACGAAACATTCGCCGCTCGGCGTGTATTCGGTCGATGCAGTCTATCTGGGTGAACTGTCCAAGAAGAAGGACAAAGACGAGGACGTGTCGCTCGACGGTGATCGGTCCAGGACCCTGGTGCGGCCCTATCAGGCGCTGAGTCACGATCCGAGCCCTGATTCGGCGACGGTTTATTGGGTCGCGTTTCGTGATCGCGACGCGGGATCGCCCGGTCGGCAAACCATGATGCTGTCGCTGGTCGGACAAGACGGACAGTCGGCTCGGCCGAAGCTGCCGCAAATCGATGTGGTGACGACGGCGACGAATCGCGACTTGCCGGCTCGGTTGTCGATCGGTAATTCGGTGGGTGACTTACTGCTCGAAAGCAAGACGCTGGATTGTCCGATTCAGATGATCACTCGCCCGACATTGACGGCTGAGCTGCCGCGCGGCAACGGCGCGTTGTGGCGGGTACTGTCGACTTTATCGCCGCATCCGTTGGACCTCACGCGGGACGGGCTATCGGGGCTGAAAGCATTCCTGCGGCTCCACGCGGTGCGCACGACGCCGCTCGCGCAGCGCTGCATCGACGCGATTACCGATTTGGAATACAAGCCGGCGATGAAATGGATGTCGCTGGATAATCAGTTCCCGTCATTCGTGCGCGGCATCGAAATCATGTTGTCGCTTGACGAGACCGCGCTACGCGAAGTTAGCCTGATCGTATTCACGAAACTGCTTGAACGGTTCTTCGCGCCGTACGGGCCGACGAACAGTTATGTTCAACTGGTGGTCCGTTCGGCGCCGACCGGCCAGGAACTGACGCGAGGCGCGGCCATGCCCGGTACGCAGCCGCTGATCTGAACGCCTTGACCGGGATTCTCGTCATGAGGCGGCGGGATGATCCGGATCGTCCGTGACCAACCGCTCGGCCGGATGTCGTCTGACCCGGGCCGGCGGCGCAACGCCGCCGATCGCTTGCCTCACGCGCCGGTATTCGACTGCGCCTGCAGCCACGCGCAGAACTGCGCGACGAGCGGATCGTCGGCCGGCGCGCGCGGCGCGATCCACCAGTAGCTGCGCGTCGCGATGCGCGGCCCCGCCAGCGGCATCACGAGCCGGCCGCTCGCGAGCTCGTCGTCGATCAGCGGCAACGGGCCGAGCGCGACGCCGAGCCCGTCGACGGCCGCCTGCAGCGCCAGGTAGAAGTGGTCGAACGACTGCCGCTTGCGCCCCTTCATCGTCACGCCGGCCGCCGCGAACCAGTCGCGCCAGCCTTCCGGCCGCGTATCCGAATGCAGCAGCACGTGGCGCGCGAGATCGTCCGCGCGCGCGATCGGCGCGCGTTTGAGCAGCGCGGGGCTGCAGACCGGAATCACGCTTTCGTCGAGGAAGTGGCCGCTCGTGCAGTTCGACCAGTGGCCGGGGCCGCGGCGGATCGCGACGTCGAAACCGTCGAGCGCGTCGAGCGGCGCGTTCGACGTCGACAGCTTCAGCTCGACGTTCGGCACGTCGCGCTGGAACCGCGACAGGCGCGGCAATAGCCATTTCATCGCGAAGGTCGGCAGCGCGTTGATGCGCAGCACGCGCGCCGCGCCGGTGTTGCGCAGCTGCTCGGTCGCGTGCGCGATGCTGTCGAACGCCGCGCGCACGGTGTCCAGGTAGCGGCGGCCTTCGTCGGTGAGTTTCACGCGCTTGCCGTAGCGGTGGAACACCGGCTTGCCGAGCCATGCCTCGAATCCGGCGATCTGGCGGCTGATGGCACCGTGAGTCACATGCAGCTCGTCGCCGGCGGCGCTGAAGCTTTCATGTCGTGCCGCGGCTTCAAAGGCCCGAAGCGCGGAAAAGGGCGGGAGATCGCGTGCCATGCTTGTGATTCTAGATCACAAGGGCGCGCCGATAAAATCGTTTTGCAGGCCTGCCGAACGGCGGTAACCTCGGTTCACCGTTTGATGAGGAGCCCCATGCAATCCGCCTTTCCGCCCGCCGCTCCGCCGCCGGCCGCGTCACCCCGCCGCATCGGCCTCGCCGAGTTGTTCACCGGCTTCCTGTCGCTTGGCCTCATGTCGTTCGGCGGCGCGCTGCCGTTCGCGCGGCGCACCATCGTCGACGAGCGCAAGTGGCTTTCCGCCGACGAATTCACCGACCTGCTCGGGCTGTGCCAGTTCCTGCCGGGCGGCAACGTGATCAACCTGTCGGTGGCCGTCGGCATGCGCTTTCGCGGCGTGGCCGGCGCGTTCGCCGCCATTCTCGGGCTGATCGCGGGCCCGACGCTCGTCGTCGTCGCGCTCGGCGTGCTGTATGCGAAGACGCAGAACGATCCGCGCGTGCAGCACCTGTTCGCGGGGCTCGCCGCCGCGGCGGCCGGGCTGCTCGTCGCGATGGCCGTGAAGGTCGCGAAGCCGCTGCGGCATGCGCACGCGGCGGCCGGCATCGCGGCGCTCGCGTTCGTCGCGATCGCGGTGCTGCGCATCCCGCTGCTGACCGCGATGCTCGTGCTGACGCCCGTCAGCATCTGGCTCGCGTCGCGCCGCCGCGATGCCGGCACGCCGCAGCCGGCGCCGGCCGCGGCGCGCGACACGCAGCCGGGAGGCCGGCCATGAACGACACGCTGATCGCCATCGCGACGATCTTCAGCCAGTTGTCGCTGCTCGCATTCGGCGGCGGCAACACGATCCTGCCGGAGATGCAGCGGCAGGTCGTCGACGTCCATCACTGGATGAGCGCGCACGAGTTCACCGCGCTGTTCGCGCTGGCCCAGGCGGCGCCCGGGCCGAACATGATGATCGTGTCGCTGGTCGGCTGGCACGTGGCCGGCTGGAGCGGGCTGCTGGTCGCGTCGCTCGCGAAGTTCGGGCCGTCGTCGATCGTCACCGTGCTCGCGCTGCATGCGTGGGAGCGCTTTCGCGACCGGCCGTGGCGCCGCTACGTGCAGCAGGGGATGATGCCCGTCACGGCCGGGCTCGTCGCGGCGAGCGCGGTGCTGATCTCCGAGGCGTCGAACCGCACGGCGATCCAGTGGGGCATCACCGCCGCGTGCGCGGTGCTCGCGTGGCGCACGCGCATCCATCCGCTGTGGCTGCTCGCGGGCGGCGCGCTGATCGGGCTCACGGGCATCGGGCAATGACCGTCGCACGGTAACGTCCCGTGCGCCATACTGGCGCGAATCTTCACGGGAGGCTCGATGGATCTCGACGGCGCCAGCCGCAATCTCACTGTCGCCGCGTTGCTGACGCTGTCCGGCGGCTACCTCGACGCTTACACGTACGTGGGCCACGGCCACGTGTTCGCGAACACGATGACGGGCAACGTCGCGCTGCTCGGCATCAACGTGTCGGCCGGCGAATGGGCGGCCGCGCTGCACCACGTGCCGCCGCTCGGCGGCTTCGTGGTCGCAGTGTTCGTCGCGCACCTGCTCGGCCTCGCCGCGCAGCGCGGGTGGATGCGGCATACCGCATTCGCGAGCCTGCTCGTCGAGATCGCCTTTCTCGGCGTCGCCGCGAGCGGGCTCGTCGGCGCGTCGAGCGCATGGCTGATTCCGGGCATTTCGTTCGTCGCGACGCTGCAGACGCTGTCGTTCACCCATCTCGAGGAACTGTCGTACACGTCGGTGATGACGACCGGCAACCTGCGCCGCGCCGCGCAGAAGCTGTTCGTCGGGCTGATCCCGCGCTACGACGCGGGCGCGCTGCACGACTCGGCGCTGCTCGCGACGATCAGCTTCTGCTTCCTGGCCGGCGCGGTGATCGGCGGCCTCGTCACGCGGCTCGTGCCGGAGTTCGCGCTGTGGGGTGCCGCGCTGCTGCTCGCCGGTGCGTTCGCGGAGATCCTCCGGCGTGCCTGGCGCCGGCGCGAGACGCCCGGCGAGCCGCCTGTGGCGGCGTGACGGAGCCTCCCGCCGGCACTTCCGGCCGCCTGCCCGTTCCCCCGCGCCTGCGGGGCGATGCTTACAGACCCGACATCCCGTAAGCCGCATGGCCGGAGGATGCCGTGCGGCATCCGACGCCCGCCCGGCGCGCCTCGCGCGCGCAGCGTTGTGCGCGGGCGACAGTTCCGCCGTTACCGCGCATTTCAATTTCTTTCAGCGATTGCAGTCGTCATATGATTCAGCCCACATCGCGCGCGCCAAGAACGCGAGCGATCGCCACCCGGCTGCGCACGCGGCCGGCCATGAACGGAGACACCTACAACCAGGAAAGCTCATGAAGCAGACCACCCGACTCGCAGCCATCGCAGGGGGCGCCGCGCTCGCATTTGCCAGCCAGTACGCGGCCGCACAAAGCTCGGTCACGCTCTGGGGCGTCGCCGACGCCAGCATTCGCTACCTCACCAACGCCAACGCCAAGAACGACGGCCTGCTGTCGATGACCAACGGCGCGATCACGAACAGCCGCTTCGGCATCTACGGCACGGAAGATCTCGGCGGCGGCCTGAAGGCCGTGTTCAACCTCGAAAGCGGCGTGAACCTGCAGAACGGCGCATTCGCCGACAGCGGCCGCCTGTTCAACCGCGCGGCGTACGTCGGCCTGCAGAGCCCGTACGGCACCGTGACCCTCGGCCGCCAGAAGACGCCGCTGTTCGACCTGCTGTCGGACACCTACGATCCGCTGACGGTCGGTAACTACCTCGAAAACGCGTGGCTGCCGGTCGCACTCGGCGGCGGCCTGTATGCGGACAACCAGATCAAGTACACGGGCAAGTTCGAAGGCCTGACCGCGAAGGCGATGTACTCGACCGGCACCAACTACGAATCGACCGGCGCCGGCGGCTTCTCGGGCCAGATCCCGGGTTCGCTCGGCAAGGGCAATGCGTGGGGCGTGTCGCTGTCGTACGTGATGGGCCCGCTCAGCATCGCGGCCGGTGCGCAGCAGAACAGCGACAACTCGGCGCGCAAGCAGACGATCTACCACGCGAACGTCGTGTATGCGTTCAGCAAGGCGAAGATCTACGCGGGCTACCTGCGCTCGAAGGACGACACGGGTTTCGTCGACAGCCTGCTCGCCCAGCAGTCGATTCCGGTCGCGAAGGGCACCGGCCGGATCGACGACGGTCCGTTCGCGGGCGTGAGCTGGCAGGTCAGCGCACCGCTGACGCTGACGGGCGCGTTCTACTACGACCACATGCGCAATGCGATGACCACGAACGGCACGCTCGCGAGCGGCAACCGCTACGCGATCGTCGGCATCGCCGAGTACGCGCTCAGCAAGCGCACGGAAGTCTACGGCACCGTCGACTTCAACAAGACGAACGGCGCGGCGAACGTCGAGCTGCCCGGCCGCAGCAACCAGACCGGCATCGCGATCGGCCTGCGCAATATCTTCTGACGAACGCCGGAACGCATGCGCCGGCAGTCGTCCGGCATGCATCGAAGGGGCGCCGCGAGGCGCCTCTTTTTTTTCGTCGTGCGACCTTCATACGCGCGCACGACTATTCGGCGAATGCTCCATCACGAGACCCCCGCGCCGTAAGGGAACCGTCGGCAATCCAGAACATACTTTTACAGTGCGCGCGAAGCCTTTCCGCTACGCTGCGTGCATCGCCCGTTGCGTGCCGCCAGGCTCGCGCGGTGCGTCGTTCCGGTCACGCTCGGCGAGCGCGGCCGGCCTGGTGCGTAACTTGTGTATCCGGTGATGACAATCTCGGTTCGCCGGTTTTTTTCGTGGGACGATGCGCTCACGATTTTCTTGAAAGGGGATGACGATGGGTATCCTGAACACCGTGGGTGAAATCGCTGGCGCAGTGGCAGCCGTCGAAGGCGCGGAAAAGCTGGATCCGGATGCGGGCCTGCTGACCAAGGCGGCAGCCGCCGTCGCCGGCTTCAAGGGCGCGGAAGCGATCGAAGGCATGCTCGAGAAGAAGGAAGAGCAGCCGCAGCAGGCAGACGACACGCAGGCGACGGACGGCAGCGACACGTCGCAGGCATGAGCATGGCGGCTGGTCCGGCCGTGGGCGCGCCCTTCGCGCACCCGGCCGGGCCGGTGCCGCGCAGCCGGCAGGTCGGGCATGCGGTCGATCGGTGACGCATGGCACACCCGGCAGCCGGTTTGACCGGCGAGAGGCAACGTCTCTCGCCGTTTTTTATTGGGCGTGCGCGTGGCGGCACCGTGTGCCGCAAGAATTCCGGAATCTTGCTATCGTGCCTGCATCCGAACTGCGATGAGGCAATGCGATGGATTTCGACTACGACCTGTTCGTCATCGGGGCCGGCTCGGGCGGCGTGCGGCTTGCGCGCATGTCCGCGTCGTACGGTGCCCGCGTCGGCATAGCGGAAGAAGAGCAGATCGGCGGCACCTGCGTGCTGCGCGGCTGCATCCCGAAGAAGCTGCTCGTCTACGCATCGCACTACCCGCACGAAGTCGAGGACGCGCAGGGCTTCGGCTGGACCTTCGGCGCCGGCACGCTCGACTGGCCCGCGCTGATCGCCGCGAAGGATCGCGAGATCAACCGGCTCAGCGACATCTACATCAACCTGCTGCGGCAATCGGGCGTCGAGATGCACGCCGGGCGCGCGACGCTCGTCGATGCGCACACGGTCGCGATCGGCGAACGCACGATCCGCGCGCGCCATATCGCGATCGCGACCGGCTCGCGCCCGTCGATGCCGGCGCGGCCCGGCATCGAACATGCGATCACGTCGCGCGAGGCGTTGTCGCTCGCCGCGCGGCCCGCACGCATCGCGGTGGTCGGCGGCGGTTATATCGCGGTCGAGTTCGCGGGCATCTTCAACGGCTTCGGCAGCCACGTCGACCTGTTCTATCGCGGCGAAAAGATCCTGCGCGGCTTCGACGACGACGTGCGCCAGTTCCTCACCGACGAGATGACGAAGCAGGGCGTCACGATCCACGCGCGTGCGGTGGTCGAGTCGATCGAACGCGCGGACGACGGCACGCTGAGCGTGCGCGTCGGCGATGCGCGGCACGGGCCGTACGATCAAGTGCTGTATGCGACCGGCCGCGTGCCGAACGTCGACGGGCTCGGGCTCGAACAGGCGGGGGTGATGCTCGACGCACGTGGCGCGATTGCCGTCGATGCGTATTCGGCGACGTCGGTGCCGTCGATCCATGCGATCGGCGACGTCACGTCGCGGCCGCAGCTCACGCCGGTGGCGACGCGCGACGGCGCGTTGCTTGCCCGCACGCTGTTCGGCGGGTCGCGAGTCGCGACCGATCACGAATGGGTGCCGTCGGCGGTGTTCAGCCAGCCCGAGGTCGCGACGGTCGGTCTCACCGAGGCGACCGCGCGCGATCTTTACGACGGCGACGTCGACATCTACCGCACGTCGTTCAAGGCACTGCGCCACACGCTGTCGGGCCGCGACGAGCGCACGCTGATGAAGCTCGTCGTCGCGCGCGACAGCCAGCGCGTGGTCGGCGCGCACATGGTCGGCCGCGATGCGGGCGAGATCATCCAGGGGATTGCGATCGCGATTCGCGCGGGCGCGACGAAGGCGCAGTTCGACGACACGATCGGCATTCACCCGACCGCGGCCGAGGAGTTCGTGACGATGCGGCAGAAGGTGGCCGACTAGCGGGAGCGGATGCGCGCGCGTTCGTACGCGCGGCAGGATTGCCGGAAGGCAGCGTGACCGGCGAACCCGTCGGGTGCGGTAAAGGCAGCCGGATTTCGGTGATTATTCTCGGGATAGGGGTCATGCGGATGGGCGGTACGGACAATATATCTTGATATCGCCGGATTCGAGATCGATCGTCGGCGACAACAAAGGAAAATCGGCACGCTGCGCCCATATGCCTGCAAAGCCCCTGTCGGCGAGGAATTGCGCCGATTCGACCGCGCGCGTCGGATAAGTAAGAAAATCGTCAACTATTATCAAGACTCCTCATCTCGATAAACAGGCTTGATATGATCGCGAAAAATCATATACGGGGCCGATCATGCGCGATCAACAGCGCAGTAACCAGAATAACGGTATAGCCGGCGCGCGCGAGCCTGTCGCGTACCGCGCCGCGCATCCGCATGTCGTCGCAACGCACGGGTTGCGCGCTCGTTTCACTCATCTACTGCCACCGCCGGTGCGGCGATGAACGCGCGTGCGTCCATCGCGCCGACGCACGCATCCCCGTTCGCACCGCAACCGTTTCGACCGCCGGGTCGTTCGCGAGCCGGCGTGCCCGTTCCGGGCCATCTTTCCACACAAGGAGACCAACAGTGAACATTCAGACACGACGCACCGTCCTCGTGGCGGCGGCGCTCGTTGCGGCGCTGTCCGGCTGCGCGACCGAATCGTCGCGCACGCTCGACGTGCCGGCCGTGAGCAGCGCGCAGAAACCGTACGCGGGCAAGCCCGTCGCGATCGCGGTCGGCAAGTTCGACAACCGCTCGAGCTACATGCGCGGCATCTTCTCGGACGGCATCGACCGCCTCGGCGGGCAGGCGAAGACGATCCTCGTCACGCGCCTGCAGCAGAGCCGCCGCTTCAACGTGCTCGATCGCGAGAACCTCGACGAGATCAAGCAGGAAGCCGGCTTCATGAAGAAGGCGCAGGCCGTGAAGGGCGCGAACTACGTGGTGACCGGCGACGTGACCGAGTTCGGCCGCAAGGACGTCGGCGATCACCAGCTGTTCGGCATCCTCGGCCGCGGCAAGACGCAGGTCGCATACGCGAAGGTCAACCTGAACATCGTCGACACGACGACGTCGGAAGTCGTCGCATCGAGCCAGGGCGCGGGCGAGTTCAGCCTGTCGAACCGCGAGGTGATCGGCTTCGGCGGCACCGCCGGTTATGACTCGACGCTCAACGGCAAGGTGCTGGATCTCGCGATCCAGGAGGCCGTGAACCATCTCGTCGACCAGGTCGACGCCGGCACGCTGAAGGTGCCGCAGTAAGCGCCGTGCGCGACACGCGCTCGACGAATCACTCACTCATCGGAAGAGACAAGACCATGAAACGGGGAATCTGGCTGCCGGCGACGGCGGCCGCCATGCTGCTCGCGGGCTGCGCGGCACCGACCACGCCGCCGCTCTATCAGTGGAACGGCTATCAGCCGCAGGTGTACGAATACTTCAAGGGGCAAAGCTCGCCGCAACAGCAGATCGACGCGCTCGAGAAGGCGCTGCAGGAGATCCGCGCGAAGGGTAACAAGCCGCCGCCCGGCTTCCATGCGCATCTCGGGATGCTCTACGCGAGCGTCGGCAACGGGCAGCAGGCCACGCAGTCGTTCGAGGCCGAGAAGGCGCTCTTTCCGGAATCCGCGTCGTACATGGATTTCCTGATGAAGAAGAAGGCCGTGAATCCGCAGGCCGCGAACCCGAAGGCCGCCGACCAGGCGATCGCCGGCCGGAAGCAAGCCGATCCGACTCCCGCCCAACAGTAACGTGCGTGCCATGATCAAGACACTTTCATTCAAGCTGCTGTCCGTGCTGTCGCTCGTCGCGCTGCTGAGCGCATGCGCGCAACCCGTCAAGCGTCCCGACTACACGGCCTTCAAGAAGAGCCAGCCGCGCTCGATCCTCGTGCTGCCGCCGGTCAACGAGACCACCGATGTCGGCGCGACCTACGGGGTGCTGTCGCAGATGACGCAGCCGCTCGCCGAGTCGGGCTACTACGTGGTGCCGGTCGCGGTGATGGACGAGACCTTCAAGCAGAACGGCCTCGCGAACGCGGCCGAGATCCAGAACACGTCGCCGGCGAAGCTGCGCGAGATCTTCGGCGCGGATGCCGCGCTCTATTCGAAGATCACGCAATACGGCTCCGTCTACCAGGTGGTGGACAGCACGACGGTGGTCGCGGCGTCGGCGAAGCTCGTCGACCTGAAGAGCGGCGACGTGCTGTGGCAGGGCGAGGGCCGTGCGACCGGCAAGGAGGTCGGCAACTCCATGAGCGTCAATGCGTTCGGTGTCGTCGGGATGCTGGTGCAGGCGGCCGTCAAGCAGGTCGCACATTCGCTGACCGACGAAGCGCACGATGTGGCCGGGCTGACCAGCAGCAGGTTGTTGTCGGCGGGGCCGCCGAACGGGTTGCTGTACGGGCCGCACTCGCCGAAGTACGGGACTGACTGACCCGCGCGGATGCAGCGGCTTCGGCCGGTCGGGCAGGCCAGGTCGCCTGCCTGCCGTGCCGGTGCCGCGACATCCGGCACCCGGCACCCGGCGGCCGCGTTCGCGCGGCCGTTTTGCATGGCGGGCGGCGGCGCTCGCCGCCCGCGCCGCCGCTCAATGCACGCCGAACGCGTCGAGCAGCCGGTACCAGCTCATCGCGAGCACGAGCGCCGGCGTGCGCAATGCCTCGCCGCCGGGGAAGTCGCGATGGCGGATCTTGTCGAACAGGTCGAAGCGGCTCGCCTGTCCGTCGATCGCCTCGGCGATCAGCTTGCCCGCGAGCGCGGTCGTGTTCACGCCGTGCCCCGAGAACCCCTGCGCGAAATACAGCGTCGGCGCGATGCGGCCGAAGTGCGGCGCGCGGTTCATCGTGATGTCGACGAAGCCGCCCCACGCGTAGTCGACCTTCACGTCCGCGAGCTGCGGGAACGTCTTCAGCATGTCCGCGCGCATCGCCGCGGCGAGATCGCGCGGCTCCCGCGTCGAATAGCTGACCTTGCCGCCCCACACGAGCCGCGTGTCGGGCGCCGGCCGGAAATAGTCGAGCACGAAGCGGCTGTCGCAGATCGCCGCGCGCGCGGGCATCAGTGCGGCGGCGCGCGCTTCGCCGAGCGGCTCGGTCGCGATCACGTAGGTGCCGACCGGCATGATCTTCTTCGCCAGCGCGGGCGCGAGCGTGCCGACGAAGGTGTTGCACGCGAGCACGACGAAACGTGCGCGCACGTTGCCGCCGCTCGTCTCGACGACATGGCCGCCCGCGACGTCGCGCACGCGCGTCACGCAGCTGTCCTCGTGGATGCGCACGCCCGCACCGGTGGCCGCGCGCGCGAGGCCGAGCGTGTAGTTCAGCGGATGGAGGTGGCCGCTGTCCGGGTCGTACAGGCCGCCGCAATAGCGGTCGGACTGCACGTAGTCGCCGAGTTCGTCGGCTTCGACGAAGTGGAAGCGGTCGTAGCCGAAGCGCTTCGCGGCTTCGTCGCGCCAGCGTTTCAGTGAATCGGCATCGCGTTCGGTGTTCGCGGCGGTCAGGTAGCCGGGCACCAGCGCGCAGTCGATGTCGTGCTGCGCGATGCGCGACTTCACGAGCGACAGCGTTTCGAGCCCCATGTCCCAGATGCGCTTCACGTCGCCTTCCGGCATGAACTGCGCAAACGTATCGATGTCGCACGCGAACCCGCCGATCAGCTGGCCGCCGTTGCGGCCGCTCGCCGCCCATCCGACCCGCGACGCTTCGAGCACGGTCACCGAATGGCCGCGCTCGGCGAGGTTGAGCGCGGCGGACAGGCCCGTGAGGCCCGCGCCGATCACGCACACGTCGGCATCGATCGTGCCGGCGAGCGGCGCGTGGCGGGTCGTATCGTTGGCGGTCGCCGCGTAGTAGGACGCGACGTGCGGCTGGTTGGCGAATGTCTGCATGGTCGGGAAAACGAATAAATGGGCTTAGAACAGCTCGCGCACGCGGTGGTACAGCATCCCGAGCTCGAGCGCGGGTTGCCGCCACGCGTCGCCGCCGGGGAAGCGCCGGTGGCGCATGCGAGCGAACAGGTCGAACGCGCGCGTGTCGCCCGCGACCGCGCCGGCAATCGCGCGTCCTGCAACGCCGGTGAGCGCGACGCCGTGCCCGCTGAAACCCTGGACGTAGAAGAAGTTCGGATCGAGCGCGCCGAAATCCGGCGCGCGGTTGCGCGTGACGTCGACGAAGCCGCCCCACGCGTGGTCGACACGCACGTCGCCGAGCTGCGGGAACACGCCGACCATGCGCCGCCGGATCGTTTCGGCGAGCGTGGCGGGTGACGCGCCGGCCGAATTCGCGCGGCCGCCGAACAGCATCCGGTGGTCGGCCGACAGCCGGAAGTAGTCGAGGAAGAAGTTGTTGTCGCACACGGCCTCGCGCTGCGCGATCAGCGCATCGGCGCGTGCCTGGCCGAGCGGCTCGGTCGCGATGATGTACGACGCGATGGGCGCGATGCGGGCGGCCGTCGCGGCCGGCAGCACGCCGCCTGGGCCCGCGTTGCAGCACGACACGACGAAGCGGCAGCGCACGTCGCCCGACGGCGTGCGCACGACGGGCCGCGCGCCGCGCACGACGTCGAGCGCGGGCGTGTGCGCGTACAGCGCGACGCCTTCGCGCCGCGCGGCTTCGGCGAGGCCGAGGCAGTACTTGAGCGGATGCAGGTGGCCCGACAGCGGGTCGTAGACACCCGCGAGATAGCGTGTCGACGCGATGCGCGCGCGGATCTCGCCGGTGTCGAGCCACGACAGCGACGGATGGCCCCAGCGCCCGGTTGCGGCGTCCATCCATGCGCGCAGGTCGTCGATGCGGCGCGGCTTCGTCGCGACCGTCAGGTAGCCGCGCGTGAAGTCGCAGTCGATCCCGTAACGCGCGATCCGCTCGGCGATCAGCGCGACGCCGTCGAGCGACAGCGACCACGCGGCGCGTGCGCCGTCGGCGCCGAGCTGCCGCTCGATTTCCTCGTCCTTCGCGAAGCCGGTGATCGCCTGCCCGCCGTTGCGGCCCGACGCGCCCCAGCCGGGCCGGTGCGCATCGATGACCGCGACCGACAGCCCGCGCGCGCGGCAGTCGAGCGCGGTCGACAGGCCGGCGAAGCCGGCGCCGATCACGCAGACGTCGACGTCGATCGTGTCTTCGAGCACGGGGTCGTCGGCGGCCGGCCGCACGGCCGTCGCCTCGTAGTACGAGTCGCGCGCGAGCGCATCGGCGCGGCGGGTGAAAGACTGCGTCATCAGACCGACTCCCTCGTTGCGGCCGGCACGCGATGCGCGATGCATCGTGTTGCGGCCGGTAAAAACGGCGCGGGACGCCGTGCACGCGGCACGGCGTCCCGCGTGTGCTGCGTCAGAACGAATAGATGAACTGCGTCGCGAGCAGGTCGTTGGACTTGCCGTACGAACCGTCGTTGCGCAGGAACACCTTGTTGTTCGCCCAGTCGTGCCGGTATTCGACCTTCACGGTGATCTGCTGGGTCGGGTAGAACAGCAGGTCGAGCGCGACGTCCTGGCGTACCGCCCCCTTGCACTCGAAGCCCAGGCCGCCGCCGGCCTTCGATTGCGCGAGGCAGTCCGCGTCGACGCCGAAGCCGTTGCTCGGATCCATCCCGTTCCCGTTCAGCGCGATGCCGCCACCGCCGCCGCCGTTCTTCGAGTTGGCGAGCAGGTCGTAGCGCAGCGTCACGCCCATGCGGCCGACCACCGGTGCGTTGAACTTGCGGTGCGCGAGCAGCGACAGGCCGTACCACTGGGCGAGCCCGCCGTTGAACGCCGCATGCTGCTGACGGCCGTAGTCGACTTCCGCGTTGTACTGAATGTCGGCGAGCGTGTAGGTCGCGTCGAGTTCACCGAAGAAGAACGAACCGTATGCGCTCGGTGCCGCACCGCCCGGGCCGTAGTTGGTGCCGATCTGCTGGCCGGTCACCGGATCAGTTACCGCGGCTGACGACAGCGTCTGCCGCCCGATGTTGAACGACCCGCCGATGTCGAGCGCGCTCGACCACGTGTAGTCCGCGCGCGCGGTGAAGGTCGGCACCTTGTTGCTGGTCGTGATCGGGTCGCCGAGCGCGTTGGTGCCCTTCTGCGTGACCGAACCGTACGTGCGGTACTGCTCGTTGCCGAGGAAGAACTTCCACGCCCAGTTGCCCTTCGTGTAGTTCGCGCCGATCCCGACATAGCTGCCCGGATCCGAGAAATCGTACAGCAGGTTGTGCGTGAGCGTGAGCATCTGGTTCGACTGCTGCACCTCGTAGCCGCCGAAGCTCGGGATCAAGCCGGCGACGAGTGTCGTCTCGGCGGTGATCGGCACGTTGATGACCGCCGTGTTCAGCAGGTTGTCGGTGATCGAGCCGCGCGAGTTCTGCAGCAGCGTGATGCCGTTGCCGCGGTTCGGCATCAGCGTGATTTCCGCCGACGGTGCCATCGGGCCGACGCCGAAGGTCTTCTTGATGTCGAGGTAGAGATCGCCGAACGTGCTGTTGAAGTAGTTGTACGCGTTCTCGTGGTTCGCGAACAGGAACGACGACGTGCCGGCCGCGCGGTTGTAGATGTAGGTCGGGTCGATGTAGCCCGTGACCGACAGGCCGGCCAGCGGGCCCGTGTTGGCCGCGTCCGTCAGCGAATCGACCTTCAGCTGCTGGTTCGCGATCTGCTGCTTCATTTCGCCGACTTCGTCGTTGGTCAGCGTCGCCTGCGCCTTGCCGTAGTCCGGCGAGCCCGGATCGACGGCCACGGCGACCGGCGCGGCCTTCGTGCCGGCCTGGGCGGTCGCGGTGCCGCCCTTCGCCGAAAGTTGCGCCTGCATCGCCTTCATCTGCTTCTGCAGCGCCGCGACCTGCGCCTGCAGCGCCTTGATCTCGGCGGATGTCGAGTCGGCCAGCGCGATGCCCGGCAACGCGCCGGCCACCAGCAGGCAGATCAGTTTCTTCTTCATTGCGGATTCTCCTTGTCGTGCGCCTGTCAAATCGGGATCGAATCGCGCGCCCCCCCTGGGGCAGCGCGCCTTGCTTGTCTGCACTGCTTGTTATCGTCGAAGCCGGAGTTCGTCGTCACGCCACCGCGAACGCCGCCTTCATGTCGGCCACGCGGCGCCGTTCGCGCGCGATCATCATCCGGTTCACGACGATCACGCCGATCGTCACGGCCGTGATGAACAGCGTCGCCAGCGCGTTCATCTCCGGGTTCAGCCCCAGCCGCACGCGCGAGAACACCACCAGCGGCAGCGTCGTCGACCCCGGCCCCGACAGGAACGCCGACAGCACCAGGTCGTCGATCGACAGCGTGAACGACAGCAGCC